>JAWXBS010000061.1:0-4746 GCA_034440275.1 Alphaproteobacteria bacterium | reverse complement strand
GGCTTAGGGCGGGGGCCTAGTTTGCGCGACTTACTCTAGCTTGCGCCCTTGTTGGGAACGCGGTCGTTCATCCCCTCAATTGCCGCTTGGTCCCAAGCGGACCTTGAGTACGGTGCGAGAATTGCTGCAAGCGCCGCCTTCTTGGTAAACTTGCGGTCCAGGCGAAGCACTCGAACGGCAATCTCTTCCGCAACTTCTTTCGAGACAGATTTATCCTTCTGGATTTTCAGAGCAGCCTCGGCTGCGCGTGCTGGGTTCGTTAGCTGTTCCAAATACTCCACAACTAGCGGGTTGATTTTGGGTCGTCGATAAGCTTGCGGACATCCTCAAGCTTATTTTGCGCGGACTTTCCCTGAACAGTCGCCTGTGGTGCAATTTCATTGTAGCGGCTGCGCCACTTGCTCGCTTCTTGCCGATCTGTCTCTTGCCCGTTTCGAGCGGCTCGAAGCAATTCCTTCAATTGATCAATTTCGTTTTCTAGTGTGCGTGCGCGCTCTCGCTGTCCAACCTTGAAGCCGACCCCGAATATGCCAGCAAGTGTAAGGAAGGCTCCGCCTAAAGCGAGCAAGCTTCCCGTCCATCCGGTAACGCCACCCATGTTTTCCCCCGGCCACGAAGTCCTTAGATTAAGGTTGTGTAAGGCTAGGATGCAATCGGGTATAGGAAATGGCACGCTCGCGTTGTCGATCGCGGCGTGCGAATTCGTGGTATGTTCCGGACATCTACCCTTCAGGGCAAGTTGCGTAATCGAATTGAGCTAGGTTGGAAAAGTGAGCAGCATCTTTCGGGGCACCACTTCTGCAACTCTCCCCATCGCCCCCTCACTTCTTCCCAAACCACCCAAACAACCCGCCGCCCTTTTTCTTCGCGCCCGCCGCCTGCGCCGCGCGTTTCGCGTCCGCCGGCGAGTTCGGGACGATCACGGGCACGCTTGCGCCGCCTTTCTTCACTTCCGGTTTCGGCGGACGCACCACTTTTTCCAGTTCGCGCGCCACAACCTCCGCGTCGCCGCGCCAGACCATCTGATCGCGCGCCTTCAACAGCGGCAGCTTCGACAGGTCGGGCTGGCCCACGATCAGCGGCACGACCTTCTTCTGCCCGATCACGTCCATCGACAGCGCCGTGTTGATCTCCGCGAGCGGCCACTCCTTCGTCACCGCCGTCTGCGAGATCACGCACAGCACCGTGCGCGCAGCCCCCAGCGCGGTGTTGATCTTCTTGGTGAAGTCCTCGCCCCAGCCGATATGCGCCTCGTCGAGAAACGCCTTGATGCCGCGCCGCGCGCACGCCTCGTAGATCGGGCGCGCAATCGTGTCCTTGTCCTCGCTCGCATGGCTGATGAAGACGTCGAAGTCGTCGGCGCCGAACACCATCTGCCGGATGAATTTCGACGGGTTGGGATCGAGGTCGATCAGCTTCGCACAAAGCTTAAGGAACACCTTGTCGTCGCGCCCGCGCACCATCTTCACGAAGGACAGCTGGCCATAGACGATGTTGCGGAACGCCGTGGACGGATCGTCCGGCATGGAGCCCGCCGTGCCGCGATATTTGTTGAAATGCTCGTAGGCGGCGCTTTGCAGCCCGAACTTCTCCCACGCATGGATCATCGCGCGGATCTTGCGGATGCGCGCGCGGTGGACGTTGGGCGCGGTGTTGACCACGAGGCCCGTCACCGACTGGCGCTGGTGGCGCGTCTGTAGCCGCACCTTGCGGCGGTTGATCGCAAAGCCCGCCGCCGCGATCGCGCGCTCCAGCGTCTCCGCCGGCACGATCTTGCCCGAATGCTGCTCGGTGATGACGAGCGAGGGCGGAAAGACCGGCTGGTTGGTGGAGAAGGTGATGTCGTCGGCGTAGCGCGTGTAGCGGAGGCGGTTTTCCTTCGCGAGCCGCGTGAGGCGGCGGTCCAGCGTCGCTGCGATGAAGTTCGACAGCGCCGGCGATGTCGGCGCGCCCTGCGGCAGCCCGTTCCGGTGCGTGACGATCTGCGCCATCACCGCCGCCGCGCCCGCGCCCATGAAGAAGGGCCGCGCCATGAACAGCCCGCGCACGCGGCCGAAATTGATCGTCGGGAAGAAGTCCTCAAGATCGATGTTGAGTACGAGGCGCTGGCCCGCGTGTTCCTGCGCGTTCGAGACGACGCTTTTCCCCGAGAGAAATCCATGCGCCGCCGGGTGCGCGTCGTAGGCCGCTGCCAGCACCGGCGCGAGCTTGGTCTGCAGGTCTCGGACGAGCCCGTTGGGCGCCGAGATGAGGCGCATGCCGCCGGTGCGCTTGGGGATTTCGAAGGTGCGGTAGCGGCTCTGCACGGGCGCCTTGTAGAGCGACCACATCAGATGGTTGTGCGCGACGCCGAAGTAGCCCGCCACGTCGAATGGCGTCTCCAGCGGCTTGCCGCGCCACAGGATCGCCGGCGGGCCCGGATCTCGGGGCGTTCTCTCGGTTGGTTCGGAAGGCATCCCGTCCCTCGTACCTTACGAAGGCCCCTGCACCCGTGCAGGGGCCTTAAAGTGGAGCATTGTCTGTTCCGCCGCAGGATCGACAGCGGACGTAGAAGGACGGGATGCTTCCGTGTGGCCGTTGTCGGGGAGGAGGCCGGGCGAAGTCAATCTGTGGCGTCGGCGCCGCCCCTGCGTGGCGCCCGCGCACTGGGCGCAGCACTGGACGGGCGGGGCCCAGAGGTGTTCCTTGAGCGCCCGTCAAGGTCGAGAAGTGCGCGCATGTTCTGGAAGAAGAAGCCCAAGGAAGACAAGAACGCTGCGCCGCCGCCGCCCGCGCGCGCCGAAGCCCGGCCCGAGCCGCGTCCGCCGGAAGCCCAGCGCGCGCCGCCGCCTGCACAGCCGCGCGCGCAACCCGCAGCGCCCAGCGGCGGCGATCAACGCGCGCAGCTCGTCGCCGCGCTCGCGCGCCGGGCAGGGCCGCTCGCGGCGCCCATGACCGTCGAAACGCTCGACGCCCAGAAACGCGCCCTCGACGTCCTGCTCGCCGACACATCGCTGCAGGGCGTGGTGCGCGACATCGCCGCCGGGCAGACCGATGCCGCCTTCGCGGCGCTCGAGCTTCACGCATCAGGAGCGCGCAACGCCGACATGTGGCGACATGCCGGCGCGGTGATGTACGGCGTGGATGGGCCGCGTGCGCGCAAGGCCTACGAGCAGTCCTTCGCGGTCGATCCGCGTCATTTCTGGGGCGCGATCTTTGTTGCGCGACTGCGCGCTCTTTCCCAGGATATCAACGGCGCCAACGATGCCGCGAGCGCCGCCATCCTTGCCGCACAGACGCCGGACGAACGCGGCGTGGCGTTCTTCGAGGCCGCGCTGATATCGATGGCGCGCGAGGACTACGAAGCCGTAGTAGTGCATGGCGCTCACGCGATCGAAGCGTCGCGTGCTTCCATCAAGGCCGGCGCGCGCGATGCTCTGGCGCTGCGTGACTTTGTGGCGCGTCTCTCCCTTGTAGCGGACGCCAACGTCGCGCGCCAGAACTACGCGGCGGCGCAAAGTCACTATGCGGAGGCGCTCGTGGGCGCGCGCAAACTCGCACAAGCAGCAGGTGGCGCAGCAGCCGTGCAGCGCGGCGTTGCGGAGCTTCTGGAAAAGTCGGCATCCATCGCCTCAGGCGCCACCGACCATGAACTCGCGTTGCACTTTGCAGAAGAGGCAGTAGCCATCCGTCGTTCGATCCTGTCCGATCCGAACGATTCGGGCGCCTACAGCGCACTCGCAAGCGCGCTCAACTCGCTCGGCGAGGTGCGCCGCATCCTCGGCCAGACAGTTGTCGCGAAGACGACGTTCAAGGATGCGATTGAGAACGCGCGCACGGCCCTGTCACTCAACCCTTCGGATCCGACGGCGCGGCGCGACGTCTGGTTGGCGCTCTGGCGGCTCGCGAGCATGGACGGCGGAGGGATCAGCTGGCGGCAGGTGGCCGACGCCATGGAAACGGTCGCCGCCAGCGGCGGTCTCAATCCAAAGCACCAGCATTTCCTCGACGAGGCCCGCCGTCGAGCCGCCGCGACCTGAGTGAATACTTTCCCCGCTGGCGCTGTCATCCCTGCAGGGCTAATCGAGTGGCGCCGCCGCTGCGGCCATCGGAGACCGTGATGGGCATTGAGGCTACGCAGAAGGATGTCCAGGAGACGTTCGACTACCTCTACGCGGAAGCTGCAAAGGTGATGGAACTCGGCGGCTCCTTCGCCCCGTTCGGCGCGGCTACCCGGCTGAACGGCGAGCGGACGCACGTGAACGTCGATCTCCCTATCGAGCGCTCGACGCCGAACGACCATATCTCCGGGCTCATCATGGGCTTCCGCAAGGAAGCCGAGGCGGGTCGCATCTTCATCGCCGGCCTTGCCTTCGACGGCAAGATCGCCATCGCGGGCGAACAACGTGAAGCGCTTGTCGTGCACGTGGAGCATGACAAGGGTGAGGGCGTGCAGATCTTCGTGCCCTACCAGCGCGGCGCTGATGGCAAGAAGCTCACCTTCGGCGCGCCCATCCTGCAGCCGATCAATCCCGAGATATTCTCGCTTCCGGGCTGACACTGTTTCAAGGAAGTGTCCCGGAGAAGCATGCTCCTCCGGGACAAGGGTCACGGTTCGAGTAGGAAAGAGTGCGCCGACGGCGTGGCAGGGGGATGCGCGCCGCCGGCGTTCGCCGTTAGCGCCGTGGGGGTTGGGGCGGCGTGGGCGGCGTAGGCGCTTCGGGCGGCGCCGGCGGCATCGGCGGCTCGAACTTGATCTTGCCGTCG
>JAWXBS010000060.1:0-3054 GCA_034440275.1 Alphaproteobacteria bacterium | reverse complement strand
TGTGTCGGAGGCCGGGGAGATAGGCGTCCAGCCAGAGCGGCAGGCAGTCGAAGCCTTGCTCCACCGTGAGTCCCCAGCGGCGATAGCGCTCGACGGTCAGCGGCTCGCGTGCCACGCGCCGTGCGCAAGCGCCGAGCGCCAGCTTGTAGAGCGCTTCCACATCGTCAGCGGCGGCGGCGTCATCGCCGTTCGGAAAGCACGAGTGGTTCACCATGTGCGCCGTACGCCCGTATCGCGTCGCGGCGATGTAGGCGAGCGCGAGCAGATTGCGCGGCCCCGCGTGCGCACGGTGCAGAGTGCCTTCGCCGTTGATGACGACGAGGTCGCAGTCGCGCATCATTTGGCAGAGAAGCGCGTTGGCGCTCTCGAACGCGGACTGGAAGGCGTCGGACTGGAGTTCATCGGCCGAGCCCGGCGTCGTCGTGATCGCGTGCGTGGATTCCACCGGCGCCGTCATCACGGCATAGCCCGCCCGCGTCAGCGATTCATGGAGCGCCACGGACGTCGCGTAGCAGCCCCAATGATAGCTCGTGGCCGTGTAGTTGAGGATCAGCGCGTGGCCGCGATGCTTCCTGGGGCGATTGAACACCAGCTTCTCCGAGCCCAAATCGCGGAACGTTCGGCATTTCCGAGTGTCCCGTGTACCTGTGCTGACACGGCGTTCACAAGTGGCGCGCCAAGCGCGCAGCATGGGCGTTGACACCTTGGCGTGGGTTGCGTGAAGAGGGCCGGCTGCGGCAGCGTCCGCGCGCGGAGATACAATGCTGGCCGACGCACCTCAAACCTGGGACATCGGCTGGCTGGAGATCGCGCTGGCCGATGACGAGCTCGCGCACGCGACCGACGCCGTCAACGCCTGGACACGCGCGGAGCCGGCCAATCCTGCCTATCGTGATGCGGCGGACCTCTGCGCGGCATGGCGTCGTCATGACCTTGCCGGCGCGATCAGGCTGGCGGCGTTCCGGGCCGGCGTCGATCCCTACGAGGCGGCCTACGCGGTCGATGTGCTGTGGCGGGCCATGGCGACGGGGGCGGAGTCGGCGGCGCTGGCGGATGCGCTGACGGGTGAACTCTCCGGGATTGCGTTCGCGTTTCAGGGCGACGCCTTTCACATCGGCATGGTGACACAGGCGCTTGCCGATCTGGCGCGGCTCGCGCGCTACGACGACGGCGAGTTCGACATTGACGCCGCTGTATCGCCCCCCATGCATCCCATCGCCGTGGATGCCATCTGGCGGCGCATCTGGCCCGCGCACAACGCCCTGCAGTTCAAACGCGCGCAGCGTCTCGCGCAACTATATGTGCGCAGTGCGGCAGTCGACGAGGAAACAGCGTTCTACGTCGTGGAGACGTTCTTCGTGGACTATGGCGGCGCGACCGCGGCTTTCGACATGCTTGCTGCGCTCGATCTGGACGACGAAGAGGACCTGCGCCGCCAGGCCCTCCGACTGGCCATGGCCTACGAAACGGGCGATGTCGCGACGATGGACGCGGCGCTCGCGCGCATCGACGCTCGCGCCGACAATCCCGGACGCGTGGACGCCGTGGACAAGGCGATCGCCTCGTCCATGCTCTACAAGGCGCGGCGATTGTTCAGCGACGGCGACAGCGACGGCGCGCTGGCGGTGTGCCACGACGGACTTGCCATGTTCCAGGGCCGTTCGTGGCGTGGCGCTTTCGAAATGGCGATGGGCGTGATCGTCGAGGCGACGGATCTGCCCCGCGCCATGACCCACTACGAGAGAGGTCTCGCGTCGGAAAGCTTTCCGCGCACGCCCTTTGGCCTCTACTCCGTAGCCGACGCCTGCGCCGCAGCGGGACGCTTCGATCTCGCCTACACCATCTTCGAACGCTACGCGGCCAAACTGCGTCCGCACTATGGCGCGCTCGCCCCCGGGCAGGGCGCTTACGACACGCGATCGCCAGAGACGTTTCCGGGTTCCGCCCTGTTTCTCAGCGGCTGGAGCGTCGGCGACGACACCTTCCGGTACGGCCTTCTCCGGTCCCATTTCAGGGCTGGCGACTACACCGTCATGCTCGATCGTCGATTGATCGACATGGCTAGTCGCGCGCAGCCATCGTGGCATTTTCTCGCACACACTCGCGTTCCAGAAATCGGCTGGCGTGCATTCTGGCGCGAGCGCGCGGGCACGCCCGAGGCCGTCGATCCCTTGCGATGTCCGCAGACAGCGTGGCGCGCCGCGCGCAGGCATGGCGCCGTCGTGCTCCAGGAGGACATGCTCGCAGTCCATGCGGAAAGGCGCATGAATACGCCGTTTCCCAACGAGACTGCAGCACTTGAGCCGGACCCGGCGCGCGTTGAGGTTTTTCGCAAGTGGTTGGAAGACGTCTGCGGCGGCCGCCCATCGATAGCATTGAGCTGGCGTTCGGGTCTCTACACGACGTCGCGCGCCTTTTCCTTCTTCTCTGCGGAGGAGATGGGGCAGCTCATGGCGCGCGCGCCGGCGGCATGGGTGCTGCTGCAGTATGATTGGGTGCAGGCCGAGATCGACGTGATGCAGGACATTGGAAGGACGCCGATCCTGATCCATCCCGATCTCGATATCCGCAATGACCTCGAAGGCGTAGCGGCCATGGCGCGCGCTTGCGATCTTGTGATGAGCACCGGTGTCGCCACTCGCGAAATCTGCGCTGCATCGGGGGCCAACGTGTACTCTATTTCCTTCGGCTGGCCCTACGCCGACGCTTGGCGGCGAAATCCAGAGAACTGCGACACGATCTTTCCGTCGATGCGGCACGCCGACCCGAGTGGTGGGCGGCAAGCCGTGCTGGAACAGGCAATGCAACTGGCGAGGACGCTATGCGCGAACCCATCGTAGCGGACGCTATCGTCGCGAGACCGCTCGCCTCATCAGATATCAATGAACGCTACCTGTCGTGGTTTCGCGATGAGGAGGTCGTGCGGTTTCTGGAGTCACGAAACCTGTCGCGGGCTGATGTGATCACCTTCATGGAAACCGGTCGAGATGTGTGGCGCTTCATGGACGCGATCTGTTTGCGTGACAGCGGACTGCACATCGGCAATGTGAAGAT
>JAWXBS010000059.1:0-6406 GCA_034440275.1 Alphaproteobacteria bacterium | reverse complement strand
GACGCCATCGCCCGCACCGCCGGCCCCCTCGGGGTGTCGAGCGCGCCGGACGGCGTCACGGCGCCGGCCTTCTCGGCGGCGGCGCGCTTGCGGGGCGGGGTGTCGCTGTTCGTGGCGCGGGAAGAGACGAAGGCGGCGGCCTTTGAGGCGGCGGTGAAGTTCTTCACGCCGGAAATGGACACCGCGCGCCTGCCGGCCTGGGACAGCCTTCCTTACGACCGCATCTCGCCCACTCCGGCCGTCGCCGCCCAGCGCTGCGCGGTCCTCACGCGCCTCGCGACACGCAAGCCCGACGCGCCGGCGCTGCTGGTGATCACGACTGCGTCGGCCGTCGCGCAGCGCGTACCGCCGCGCCAACGGCTGGCGGCCGGCGCCTTCTCGGCGCATGTGGGTGCGGTGGTCTCGCCCCAAGAGATCGAGGCCTACGCGCAGATGAACGGTTACGGTCGCGCGTCGACCGTGCGGGCCGCCGGCGACTACGCGATGCGCGGCGGCGTGCTCGACATTTTCGCGCCGGGCGCCGCCGAACCGCTGCGGTTCGATTTCTTCGGCGACCAGCTTGAAACCATCCGCGCGTTCGATCCCGAAACGCAGCGCTCCACGCGCCAGATCGTTCAGGCCACGCTCACGCCGGTCAGCGAAATTCTCTTCGACGCCGATACGATCAGCCAGTTCCGTCGCACCTTCGCGCAGTCCTACGGCGCGGTCAGCGACCTAGTCTATGACTCCGTCAGCGCGCGCATCCGTCGTCAGGGCGTCGAGCAGTGGCTGCCGTTCTTCTACGAGCGGCTTGAGACCGTTTTCGACTATATCGGCGAGAACGCGCTGATCGGCTTCGAGCACCTCGCGGAGGACTCGCGCCGTGAGCGCGTCGAGCAGGCGCAGGAGCACTACGATTCCCGGGCCAACGCGCCCGTGCCGCGTGGTTCGCCGCCGTTCCGTGCGCCGGCGCCACCGTCGCTGTATCTGCAGGACGCCGATTGGGAGCGGGCGCTCCATGGACGACCGACGCGCCGCTTCAATCCATTCGACCCGCCGGGAGGGTCCTCGATCTCGCTCGGCGCGCGCACAGGCCGCAACTTCGCGCCGGAGCGCAATCAGGTCGACGCCAACGTCTTTGACGCCGCGCGCCAGCACATCAACGACGAAATCGCCGCCGGCAAGCGCGTGTTGTTCGGCGCGTGGACGGACGGTTCCGCAGAACGCCTCGCGCATGTTCTGGGCGATCACGGCCTCGCGGACGCGACACTGACGCCGAACTGGCCGGAGGGACTGAAGGTCCCCGCCAAGCGGCCGCTCATCGCCGTCCTGCCGCTGGAACAGGGCTTCGAGACCGACACCATCGCCGTGCTGTCTGAACAGGATCTGCTCGGCGATCGCCTTGCGCGCCCGCGCCGCAAGCGGAAGGCGTCGAGCCTCATAGCGGAAGCGGCGGCGCTCTCGCCCGGCGACCTTGTCGTGCATTCCGATCACGGGGTGGCGCGCTATGAGGGATTGAAGACGCTCGACGTGCAGGGGGCGCCGCACGACTGCCTCGATCTCTCTTACCATGGCGGCGACAAGCTCTATCTCCCGGTCGAGAACATCGAACTCGTCTCACGCTACGGTTCCGAAGACGTCTCCGCGCAGCTCGACAAGCTGGGCGGCGTGGCGTGGCAGAGCCGCAAGGCGCGCGCCAAGCAACGCCTGCGCGACATGGCGGAAGAACTAATCCGCATCGCCGCCGCCCGTGCGGCGCGCACCGCCGAAGCCATCGAGCCGAACGTCGGCATGTTCGACGAGTTCTGCGCGCGCTTCCCCTACGAGGAAACCGAAGATCAGCTCGCCGCCATCGAAGACGCCATCGGCGATCTCGGCTCCGGCAAGCCGATGGACCGTCTCGTCTGCGGCGACGTAGGCTTCGGCAAGACCGAAGTCGCGCTGCGCGCGGCGTTCGTAGTGGCGATGACGGGCAAGCAGGTGGCGATCGTCGCGCCGACGACGCTGCTCTGCCGCCAGCACCTGCGCACCTTCCAGGAGCGCTTCCACGGTCTGCCGGTGAAAATTCGCCAGCTGTCGCGCCTCGTTCCCTCGAAGGAGGCGAACGAGACCAAGCAGATGATCGCCGACGGCACGTGCGACATCGTCATCGGCACGCACGCGCTTCTGGGAAAGGGCATTGCATTCCGCGACCTTGGCCTGCTGGTGATCGACGAGGAGCAGCACTTCGGGGTGAAGCACAAGGAGCGCCTGAAGGAGCTTCGCGCCGATGTCCACGTGCTGACGCTGTCGGCGACGCCGATCCCGCGCACGCTGCAACTCGCGCTTTCCGGCATTCGCGAGCTGTCCGTTATCGCCACGCCGCCGATCGACCGCATGGCGGTGCGCACGTACGTGACGCCCTTCGATCCGCTTACGGTGCGCGAGGCGCTGTTGCGCGAACGCTATCGCGGGGGGCAGTCCTTCTATGTCGTCCCGCGTATTGCGGAGCTTGAGGAAGCCGAAAAATTCCTGCGCCAGAACGCGCCCGAGCTGAAATTCGTGCTCGCACACGGGCAGATGGGCGCCACCGCGCTCGATGATGTGATGACTGCATTCTATGACGGTGAGTACGACGTGCTCGACTCGACGACGATCATCGAATCCGGCCTCGACATTCCGCGCGCCAACACGATGATTGTTCACCGTGCGGACATGTTCGGACTGGCCCAGCTTTATCAGATGCGTGGTCGGGTAGGCCGTTCAAAGGTCCGGGCATATGCCTACCTGACGACTACCGCCGACAAGGCGCTTTCTGCCGGCGCCGAAAAGCGCCTGCGCGTGCTGTCGTCGCTCGACAATCTGGGCGCGGGCTTTACGCTGGCCAGCCATGACCTCGACATGCGAGGCGGCGGCAATCTTCTCGGTGAGGAACAGTCCGGTCACATCAAGGAAGTCGGCGTCGAACTCTATCAGTCCATGCTCGAAGACGCGGTGCTCGCGATCAAGGAAAACCGTGAAGACGCTGGGGAGCAAAAGTGGTCGCCGCAGATCAACGTCGGCGCCTCGGTGCTCATTCCGGAAGAGTATGTGCCGGATCTCACGGTGCGTCTCTCGCTCTATCGCCGCTTGGCGGAGCTTGCAGAAGACAACGAACGCGAAGCGTTCGCCGCCGAGATGATCGACCGTTTCGGCGCGCTGCCGACGGAAGCCGACCAGTTGATCGCGGTCGCAGGACTCAAAGCGCTGTGCCGCCAGTCCAGCATCGCCAAGCTCGATGCGGGCCCCAAAGGCGCCGTGCTGACGTTTCGCGACACAGGGTTTCCCGAACCGCTCGCGCTCGTACGCCTCGTCCAGTCGCGCCCGCTCGATTTCAAGATGCGCCCCGACGGCAAACTCGTGATCCAGGGAGACTGGCCTGACCCCGCACTGCGCCTGAAAGCGCTGCGAGGCGTGCTCGACAGCGTGGCGAAGCTGACACGGAAGGCGGCCGCCTAAAGCGCAGCTTGTAGACAACGTGTGTAGGCCGCAACGCTCTCGGCGCCCTGCCGCGCGAACTTCTGATTGAAGATCACCACCGGCACGCCGCGCACGCCGGCGTTGACAGCAGCGTTGTGTGCATCCGCGACGTGCGCCCAGTCCTGCTCGCCGGCGAGTAATTCAACGACGATGGTGCGATCAAGACCTTGTTCGGCGGCAATGTCGCACAGCACGCCGTCGTCGCCGATATCGCGCCCATCGACGAAGTACGCGACGAAGAGGGCGTCCACCATTTGCTCAAGCCGCGACTGGCCGGTGGCCCATTCGATCAGGCGATGTGCGTTCATGGTGTTCGGCAGGGTCTTCGCAGCATCCAGATCGAGAGGCGCGCCCGCATCGTCGGCGGCTACCTGTAGCGCCGCTCGCGACGCCAGCGCGCGCTCCGGTTGTCCGGCAAACAACTTGTCCAGATATGCCTTGCGACCGAAACCCTCCTTCGGCGTGTCTGGTCGCAGTAGAAACGCGCCCCAACGCCGTTCGAATGTCACGTCGGGGTGCGCCGATATGGCAACATCAAGCGCGCGCCATGAAACATAGCACCACGGGCAGCAGAGATCGGCGACGAAGTCGATCCGCACCGGGATGCCGTTCACGCGCGCACGCCTTCGGCAGGGAATGGATCAAGCGCCCGCGCGAGAAACGCGCCGCCGCCTTCGCCTGGATTGAGTTCCACGACGCTGTGCTCCAGCACGATGGGGCCGGCGGCTCCCTCGCCGGAGGCAAAAGACGTGCACTCGACCACGCTGGAGACGCGTTTGGCCGCGTGGCGGCCCTCCTCCGCGTGTGAGCCGGGCAGCGCGATGACGATGATGTCGTCCTGAAGGAGCGAGGCCGCATCGTGCGCACGTACGAGGCGCCCGGCGAGTTCGCCGATCTGCACAACGCTGCGATCCCAGGCGGTCGCCGATCGCGTGCGCGCGCCGGGCGCCAGGCAGATGCGCAGCGCCGCTACCGTGAGCGGCCGTCCGCTGATGTGCGCCGCATCCGCAAGTCGTGTCAGATGGTCTGCGAAATAGTCTGAATTGAAGAGACCCCCAGGCCCCACGCAGACGCGCTTCACAGCCGCAAGACCTGCTTCCACGTGCGCGTGCCGACGGCCTCGACGCACTTTTTCGAAGAGCCAATGCAAGGTCGGCTCCGGCGCCTCATCGGCATGGACAATGAGCGTGGCGCCGCGGTCCACAGCGCCCACGATTGTCGCTGTGTCGCCGCGCTTCACGATGACTGCTGTCGGAAGATGGTGCAGGCGCGCGTTGCGCCGGAGTGCGCCACAGAGGGCGAGCGCGGTGGCTGCGTCGTTGGTGGCGTTGAGCGTAACCGCGTCGAAACGGGAGTCGTGCAGGAAGTCGAAGCCCATGAAGGAGCTGAATGCCGCTTCGAGCTTCCCATCGACCGCTTCGAAGGCGCGCTCCTGTGCGAGGAAGAAGGGGCTCGGCTCACCGATGTAGAGCGCCCGCCACGGGCCGTTCGGCTCGGATGCAGAGGATGCCACGCCCCGCGCACGCGCGGTTTCGATTCGCCGCAGGAGTTCGGTGCGAGCGGCCGAGTGGCGCTGGATGGAGACGAGTTCCCGCTCGATGACGCCATCCGGTGCATCGATCTGGACCCAGGCGTCAAAGGCGGTGGCGTCGTCGACGGGCGGGTCGCCGCTGCGGCTGGCCGCCACGATGGATGTGGGGCGGTTTGCGCTGCGCGCGATCCGGCGCGCTTCCTCTTCGGCCCACGCGAACGCTTCGGGGGCGGCGTCGATCAGCGCGATGTCGTCGGAAAGGTGCGTTCTGGAGGGCAGCGGGCCAACGAGCGCCACGGCCTCGACGCCGCCCGCAGCGAGCGTCTCCTGCAAGGCGCGTGCGCGGCGCGCATCATATGACCGAACGGAAACGCGCATCTGAGCCTGCTTCGCGTCCCGCCCGAGCGCCGGAACCTCTTGGGCGCCATTATCACCTGGGGCGCCGTAAAGGGAAGGCGCAGAAATGGTTGACGGAGGCGATATCGACAGCCAACGGATCGCAAGACGCGATCGAGGAGAAAAGCCATGGCGCAAGGTCCGCTGAGTGGGGTCAAGGTAGTCGAGTTTGCCGGCATCGGGCCAGGACCGTTCACGTGCATGCTGCTGTCGGACATGGGCGCCGACGTCGTGCGCGTGGACCGTAAAGGTGCGCGCTCAAGCAAGTTCGACATCACGAGCCGGGGGCGTCGCTCGGTCGCCGTGGATTTGAAGTCACCCGACGGCGTGGCCGCGTGTCTCGCGCTGATTGCGAAGGCCGACGTGCTGCTCGAAGGCTTCCGTCCCGGCGTGATGGAGCGTCTCGGCCTTGGGCCGGACCTTGCACTCAAGTCGAATGGCAAACTGGTTTACGGACGCATGACGGGCTGGGGGCAGACGGGGCCGCTCGCCAACGCCGCCGGCCACGATCTCAACTACATCTCTCTGACGGGCGGCCTGCACGCGATGGGTCGCAAGGACGACAGCCCGCCGCCGCCGCTTAACCTTGTCGGCGATTTCGGCGGCGGCGCGCTCTACATGGCGATGGGCATCTGCGCAGCGCTGTTCGAAGCGCAGCGCTCCGGCAAGGGGCAGGTGATCGACTGCGCCATGACCGACGGCGCGGCTTCGCTGGCGTCGATGTTCTACGGCATGCGCGCGATGGGCGTCTGGAGCGACCAGCGCGATGCAAACCTGCTCGATGGCGGCGCGCACTTCTACGACACCTATGCGTGCAAGGACGGCAAGTGGATATCGGTCGGTTCGATCGAGCCGCAGTTCTATGCGCTGTTGCTGGAAAAGACCGGCCTCTCGAAAGACGCCGCCTTCCAGGCGCAGATGGACCGCGCCGCCTGGCCTGCGCTTTCCGAAAAACTCGCTGCGGTGATCAAGACCAAGACACGCGACGAGTGGTCGGCGCTG
>JAWXBS010000058.1:0-11251 GCA_034440275.1 Alphaproteobacteria bacterium | reverse complement strand
GCCGGAGACTCCGCAGCCGCCCGTGGAGGAGCCCCCGCAGGCGCCGCCTGAAATGCCGCCGATCTCGCCGCCCGCGCCGTCGGGGCCTGAGCCCGCGACGGCCAAACTCGTCACATGACAGCCAGCGACCCGCCCGACGAGATTGAGGCGAGCAGGGCCCCCTTGCTCGATCACCTGACGGAGTTGCGCAACCGGCTGATGATCGTTTGCGCGGCCGTGCTCGCGGCGACGGCAGGCTGCTATCTCGTCGCGCAGAAAATCTATCTTTTCCTCGTCGAGCCCTACCGTGCGGCCGCCGCCAAGGTGCATAAGGTCTCGCTCGACGCAGCCCAGGTCAGCCTGCAGCTGACCAGCCCGCTGGAAGGCTTCTACACCAACCTGAAACTGGCGCTGTTCGCCGGCATCATCGTGTCGTTTCCGGTCATCGCCTGGCAGGCCTACGCGTTCATCGCGCCGGGCCTCTATAAGAACGAACGCCGCGCCGCCGCGCCCTTCCTGCTGGCGGCGCCAGTCATGTTCTTCCTCGGCTGCGCCTTCGTCTATTACGTGGCCATGCCCTTCGCGATGCTGTTTGCACTGAGCACCACCATCGACACCGGCAACGTCCGCATCGCACTCAACGCCAAGGTCAGCGAGTATTTCGGCCTGGTGACGACGATGATCCTGGCCTTCGGCTTCGTCTTCCAGATCCCGGTTGTGATGTCGTTGCTGGGCAATGCGGGGGTCGTCACGACGAAGATGCTGCAGGGCGGGCGGCGCTACGCCATCGTCGCGATCGCGGCCTTTTCCGCCATGGTCACGCCGCCCGAGCCCATCTCCATGTTGATCATGGCGGTGCCGGTGTACCTCCTCTACGAGGCCTCGATCTGGATTGTCTGGCTGATCGAGAAGGGCCGGGCCAAGGCCGAAGCCGCGCCTTCCGTCGCCCCGGCGCCTTGAGCGCTCGCGAAAAATCGACCAACAAGCTCCGTCATTCCAGTTGCAGCGCGTCCGGAATGACGGCGTTCAGGGTTTGGAAAATGCACGACATCAGAGCGATCCGCGACGACTTCAAAGGCTGGGCAACGGCGATGGCGCGCCGCTCGCTCAGCGACGATCAGCGCGCGCAGATCGCCTCGATCCTTGATCTCGACGTGCAGGCGCGCGGTCTGCAGACGCAGCGCCAGGATGCCGAGGCAGGTCGCAACACGGCGTCGAAAGCGATCGGCGCGGCGAAGGCGAAGAAGGACGACGCCGAAGCGGCGCGGCTGATGGAAGAGGTCGCGCGGTTGAAGGGCGTGATCGAGACGGCGTCGGCGGAGGAAGAGAAAGTCGCGGGCGCCCTGCGCGCCATTCTCGAAAGCCTTCCGAATGCGCCCGCACCGGATGCGCCATCGGGCAGGGACGAGGAAGACAATAAGGAAGTCCGCCGCTGGAATCCGCCGTCGAAGACGCCGGGCCAGCAGCTCAACGCGCCGCAGGATCACGTCGCACTCGGCGAAGCGCTGGGCATGATGGATTTCGAAGCCGCCGCCCGCATGAGCGGCGCGCGCTTCGTGGCGCTGAAGGGCAAGCTCGCGCGGCTGGAGCGCGCGCTCGCGGCGTTCATGGTCGATCTGCAGACGGAGACCCACGGCTATCAGGAAGTGAGCCCGCCGTTGTTGGTGCGGGACAGTGCGGCGTTTGGCACGGGTCAGCTGCCGAAGTTCGAAGTCGACCTGTTTTCCGCCAACGGCATAACAAAACGTGGCTTCGAGCACTGGAATTGGGAGAGAGGCAGCGGAGAATTCTTTTCCGACGAACTGCGGGACGCACTCAGCAAATTGCAAGAAGAGTCGGAGGACGGCTCAGCCCTTGACAGCGCGTGCTATGATCAGCTCATGCGAACGGCGCGCGACATGCTGGCTGCTTACATAGGCGATGAGAACCGTCACTGGCTCATCCCCACCGCCGAAGTCTCGCTCACCAATCTCTATCGCGAGCAGATCATCAACGAATCCGATCTCGCCACGCCCATCCGCATGACGGCGGACACGCCGTGCTTCCGCTCGGAAGCCGGCAGCGCTGGGCGCGACACGCGCGGCATGATCCGCATGCACCAGTTTCGCAAGGTGGAGCTGGTCTCCATCGCCAAGCCAGAAGACTCCGACGCCGAACACGAGCGCATGACGCAGTGCGCGGAAGAAGTGCTCAAGCGCCTCGGCCTCCCGTTCCGCACCATGCTGCTCTGCACCGGCGACATGGGGTTCAGCGCGAAGAAGACCTACGATCTCGAAGTCTGGCTGCCGAGCCAGGGCAAATATCGCGAGATCAGTTCCTGCTCGAACTGCGGCGACTTCCAGGCCCGCCGCATGGAGGCGCGTTTTCGCCGTGAAGGGCAGAAGGGCACGGAATTCGTGCACACGCTGAACGGATCGGGGCTGGCGGTGGGGCGCACGCTCGTCGCGGTGCTGGAGAATTACCAGAACGCCGACGGCTCGATCACGGTGCCTGAAGCGCTGGTTCCGTACATGGGCGGGGCGACGGTGATCGCTGGCGCCTGACGCCACATTGCCGCCACTGGACGTTTCCAGAACTCGCACCCAAATTCCCGCCCGAATTCCGCAACGAGGCTTACGAACCGATGCGACCCATCCGCTTCCTCGCCATCTCCGCGCTCGCGCTGATCGCCTGCTCGCAGGCGCCGAACAGCGATGCGCAGAACAGTTCCGGCGACGTGCAACTCGCGCAGGCCCAGCCCATCGAGCGCCGCGTGCCGTCCTCGCGCGTTGAAGCGCAGCTGTCGCTCGCGCCCGTCGTGCGCGAGGTCTCTCCCGCCGTCGTCAACGTCTATGCGCAGCGCGTGGTGCGCCAGCGGCGTTCGATCCTCGAAGACATGATGCGCGGCGTGCCCCCGGGCGCGCTTGGCGGCATGAGCCGCGAGCGCATCCAGCAGTCGCTCGGTTCGGGCGTCATCGTGCGCGCGGACGGTGTCATCGTGACCAACAATCACGTCGTCGACGGCGCGGACGCGTTGAAAGTCGTGCTGAGCGATCGTCGAGAATTCGAGGCCAAGGTCGTCGTCGCCGATCCCAAGACCGATCTCGCCGTGCTGCGCATCCAGCCGGGTACGGAACGCCTGCCGGCGCTGGCCTTCGCCGATACGCGTCAGGCGCAGGTCGGCGATCTCGTCATCGCCATCGGCAATCCTTTCGGCCTGCAGCAGACGGTGACGAGCGGCATCATCTCCGCGCTCGCGCGCACGGAAGTGGGCATCAACGATTTCTCGTTCTTCATCCAGACAGACGCCGCCATCAATCGCGGCAACTCCGGCGGCGCCCTCGTCGACATGAACGGCGCGCTCGTGGGCATCAATACCGCGATCTTCTCCGAGAGCGGCGGCTCCAACGGCATCGGCTTCGCGATTCCGGCGGAGATGGTCAAGCGCGTGGTGGAGTGTGCGCTCTCATCTGGTTCCGTCGTGCGTCCATGGCTCGGCGTTTCCGCGCAACCGGTGACGCAGGATCTCGCGCGCAGCCTCGGCCTCGACCGCCCGCGCGGGGTGCTCGTCACTGAAACCTGGAACGGCGGTCCCGCCGAGCGCGCCGGTCTGCAGCGCGGCGACGTGATCCTGAATGTCGGCGGCGTGGATGTCTTCGATGAACAGGCGGTGCGGTATCAGGCCGCCACGCAACGACCCGGCGCGACGATCCCGATCCGCATCGTGCGCGGTTCGGCGCAGCGTACCATCAACGCCCGCGTTGAAGCGCCGCCCGCGACGCCCACGCCCGATCCGCGCGTGCTGAGCGGCGAACATCCGCTGAGCGGCGTGCGTGTGATCTCGCTCTCCCCGGCCAAGGCCGAGGAGGCCGGCGTCAGCCCGTTCTCCACCGGCGCGCTGATCGAGGCGATGGATGCGCGCGGCACGGCAGCGCGCGCGGGTTTCCGGCCCGGCGACATCGTGCGCTCCGTGAATGGCCAGCGGGTGCGAACCAGCGCAGAACTGCAGCGCCTCGTGACCGGGCAGGCGCGGTGGGCCATCGAAGTCGAGCGCGCCGGCGAAGTGGGCACGCTCAACTTCGGCAGGTAGCCTACATCGGCACGCGCTTTTCCTTGCCGAGATCGACCTTGTTGGAACCGGTCGCGGCGGCGGCGAGCATGGCGATCGTGGAGACGATCTTGCCCGGCGTCTTCCAGAAGTGCGCTTCGCGCGGCGATAGCGTGAGAAGGCGGATCGCCGGATCTTCCGGCCCGTCCCACCACGCTTCGGCGAACGGCGTCCAGAGTTCCTTGATCTTGGCCACGTCGTGCGAGACCGACGCCTCACCCGCCACCGAAACGTAGGACGATCCATCCTGCAGCGAGACGTTCACACTTGGATACTGGCGGATGGCGTCATCCTTGTGCGAGGCTGCATCCGTCAGAAAGTAGATCACGCCCTCATCGCGCCGCGTGTAGAGCGCCATGGGCCGCGACTGCAGCGCATCGCCGTGCCACGTCGTGAGGAAGCCCGTCTTGGCGCCCTCCAGCATGTTCCAGGCCATATCGATATCGCTCGTCATGCGTGCCTCCGGCGCCGTTGCTGCTTCACTCGCAGACGAACGACGCTCGGGCGGGGGCGTTCCCGAAAGAAGCTGCCTCAGCCCTTGACGGGCGCGCCGATGGACCAGGAATGGCCGAACGGATCGACGAGCTGTCCGTAGCGGTCGCCCCAGAACTGGTCCGCGAGTTCCATCCGCACAATGGCGCCCGCAGCCACCGCGCGCTTCCACCACATATCCGCGTCATCGACTTCCAGGTGGATCGTCACGCCTGTAGGCGCGGGCGCATCGGAGCCGCCGCGATACTCTGGAAAGTCGTCGGAGATCAGGATCGCCCCGCCGTTGATGCGGATGCGGGCATGCATGATGCGCTCGCCGTCCTCGCCATAGGTGCGGAACTCCTCCGACGCGCCGAATGCGCGGGTGTAGAAGTCGATCGCCGCCTTGCCGCCTTTGACGGTGAGGTAAGGATAGACGCCCGGCGGAATTGCAGAACTGGGCTCAGCCATCGTTTCCTCCCTTTGGTTTTCTTTGGGGCTCTGGTTTGGTGTAGCAGAACCCGCATGAGCGATCTTTTTCAAGCCGCAGGTCTGACGCCCGAACAGCCGCGCCCGCTGGCTGACCGCATGCGTCCGCAGAAGCTCGATGAAGTGGTGGGGCAGGATCACCTGCTCGGACCCGAAGGGCCGATCGGGCGGATGATCGCGGGCAAGCGTCTCGCGTCGATGATCCTTTGGGGGCCGCCGGGCGTCGGCAAGACGACCATCGCGCGGTTGCTCGCCGAAGGCGCGGGGTTGGAATTCCAGCAGATTTCGGCGGTGTTCTCCGGCGTTGCGGATCTGAAGAAAGCGTTTGAGACGGCACGCGGCCTGCGCTCGACCGGCAAAGGCACGCTCTTGTTCGTCGACGAGATCCATCGCTTCAACCGCAGCCAGCAGGACGGCTTCCTGCCGTTCGTCGAAGCGGGCGTGGTCACGCTCGTGGGCGCCACGACGGAAAATCCGAGCTTCGAGATCAACGCGGCTTTGCTCTCACGCTGCCAGGTGTTCGTGCTGAAGCGGCTGGAAGCCGACGCCATGGAGCGGTTGCTCCACCGCGCCGAGGCGCATCTTGGCCGCCCCATGCCGATCACATCGGAAGCGCGCGCGCTTTTGTGCGATCTCGCCGATGGCGATGGGCGCTATCTGCTGACGCTGGCGGAAGAAGTGTTTGCGCTTTCGGAGGGCAAGCCGCTCGATTCTGCCGCGCTCTCGAAACTTCTTCAAAAACGTGCGCCGGTCTACGACAAGGACCGCGAGGAGCACTACAACCTCATCTCCGCCCTGCACAAATCCATCCGCGGCTCCGATCCGGACGCCGCGCTCTACTGGCTCGCCCGCATGCTGGCGGGCGGGGAGCAGCCACTCTTCCTCGCGCGCCGCCTCGTGCGCGCGGCCGCAGAGGATGTGGGCGCTGCCGATCCCACGGCGCTGCTGGTGTGCATCGCCGCACGCGATGCTGTGGATTTTCTCGGCCAACCCGAAGCGGAATTGCATCTCGCACAGGCCGTGTTGCACCTCGCGTGCTCGCCGAAGTCGAATGCGGTCTATGTCGCGTGGAAAGCCGCGCAGCGCGCCGCCGCCGAGACGGGGACGCTCGCGCCGCCGCTGCACATTCGCAACGCCGCCACGAGCCTGATGAAGGATCTCGGCTACGGCAAAGGCTACGCCTACGACCACGACGCGCCCGAAGGTTTTTCCGGACAGAACTATTTTCCCGACGAGATGCCGCGCCGCGTGTTCTATGAACCCATCGGGCGCGGCATGGAGCTGCGCGTGAAAGAGCGGCTCGAGCACTGGAAGGCGCTGCGCGGGAAGAAAGACTAGGCGCCGAAGCCGCCTCCGCCCGGTGTTTCAATCGAGATGGCGTCGCCGGCGGCGATGTCGGTTTCAGCGGTCGGTGCGAGCGTCTCTACGTCGCCGTTTGCACGCAGGACACGGTTGACGCCGCACGCGCCATTCTCGCCGCCCGCAAGTCCGAACGGGGCTCTCACGCGGCGACTGGTGAGAAGGGAGACGCTCATCGGCGCGCGGAATCGGATGGTGCGCACGACGCCGTCGCCGCCCTTGTGGACGCCCCCTCCGCCCGAGCCCCGCCGGATTGCGAACTGTTCGACGAGCACGGGATGGCGCGCCTCCAGAATTTCGGGATCGGTGAGGCGACTGTTGGTCATGTGCACCTGCACGGCGCTGGCGCCGTCGAAGTCCGGCCCGGCGCCGGAGCCGCCGCAGATCGTCTCGTAGTATTGGTGCGTCGCGTCGCCGAAAGAGAAATTGTTCATCGTGCCTTGCGATCCCGCCATCAGGCCGAGCGCGCCGTAGAGCGTATCGACGATCGCCTGGCTTGTTTCCACATTGCCCGCGACGACGGCGGCGGGGTGATGCGGGTCGAGCATCGAGTTGTCAGGAATGCGGAGCGTGAGCGGCACCATGCAGCCGTCGTTGAGGGGGATTGCATCGGTCACCAGCGTGCGGAATACATAGAGCACGGCCGCCCGCACTACCGATCGCGGTGCGTTGAAGTTCAGCGCGTGCTGTGGCGATGTTCCTGCAAAGTCGATAACAGCGGTGCGCGCCGTCTGATCGACGTCGATCCGCACCGCAATCTGCGAGCCATCGTCGAGCGTGTTGGTGAAGGCGCCGCCGTTCAGCGTGGCGATCACGCGACGCACGGCCTCTGCGGCGTTGTCTTGTACATGGCCCATATAGGCGTCGACGACGTCGCGCCCGTATTGCGCCACAAGGCGCGTCAGTTCGCCCGCGCCCGACGCGCACGCGGCGATCTGGGCTTTGAGATCGGCGATGTTCTGGTCGATGTTGCGTGCGGGATGCGCGCCGGAGGAAAACAGGGCGCGCGTTTCCGCTTCGAGAAGGCGTCCCGCCGCGACGATCTGGAAGTCGTCGATCAGCACGCCTTCATCCTCCACCCGCGTCGAGCGCGCCGGCATGGAGCCCGGAGTGGCGCCGCCGATATCGGCGTGGTGACCGCGCGCGGCGACGAAATAGGCGGGCGCCTCATCGAGAAAGACGGGCGCGATGACGGTGATGTCGGGCAGGTGCGTGCCGCCATTGTAGGGCGCGTTGAGCATGAAGGCGTCGCCGCCGCGCATCGCGCCGGCGCGGGTGGCGAGGATCGCGCGCACGCTGTCGCTCATGGAGCCGAGGTGGACGGGAATGTGCGGCGCGTTGGCGATGAGCGCGCCCGATGCGTCGAAGACGGCGCAGGAGAAGTCGAGACGCTCCTTGATGTTGACGGACGCCGCCGTGCTCTGGAGCGTCGCGCCCATGCGCTCGGCGATAGCCATGAAGCGGTTGTTGAACAGTTCGAGGCGCACCGGATCGCGTGCGGTCGATGCGGGCGCCGCCGCCGGTGCAGCGACATGCTCGAGAATGAGGTTTCCCGCAGCGTCCATCCGGCCGCGCCATCCCGCGTCGATCACCGTGGTGGCGCCTTGGTCGAGCACGATGGCCGGGCCATCGATCACGCGCGTCGTGTCGAGCGCCGCGCGATGCAGCACCGTCGTTTCACCCTTCTCGGGCGCTGAGTGAATTGGCGCCGTTGTCTCGTGCTTCAGAGCAGGTGCTTCGGCGGGCGCCCCGACAGCGTCGACGGCAAGCGCATCCACGACGAGGACTGTCTCCGGCGAGGTGAATCCGAAACGCGCGCGATGGGCTGTCTGGAATGCGTCGCGCATGACCTCGATGTCTGGATCGAACGCGATCGGCAGTGTGGTATCGGAGCCGCGATATTTGATGAGCAGACGCGCTTCGCGGCTGACCGCGGACGTCGGCAAGTCCTGCGCCCGCAGCGCGGCTTCCGCATCGGCGCCGAGCGCATCGATCCGCGTCAGGATTTGCGGCCAGACAAACTCATCGATCTCCAGATTCAACGTCGCTTGTCGCGTCACGCGCAGCGGCGCCTGGCCGATGCCCCACGCCGACAGCACGCCCGCGAGCGGATGTGCAATAATGCGCGTGACGCCCAGCACTTCCGCGACCCGGCACGCATGCTGGCCGCCCGCGCCGCCGAACACGACGAGCGCGTGGTCCGACAGATCGTGGCCGCGTTCGATGGAGATGGTCTTGATCGCTGCCGCCATGGTTTCGACGGCAATGGCGATGAAGCCTTCGGCGAGGGTGAGCGGATCGGTTCTCTCGCCGGTCGCAGCAGCGATGTCGTCGGCTATCGCGGCGAGGCGCGCGTGCGCGGCGTCGGCGTCGAGCGCTTCATTGCCCTGCGCGCCGAAGACGTGCGGGAAATGCGCCGGCAGAATGCGGCCGAGCGCGACGTTGCAGTCGGTGATGGTGAGCGGACCGCCGCGACGGTAGCAGGCGGGGCCGGGATCGGCGCCTGCCGAATGTGGTCCGACGCGCAGGCGTGAACCATCGAACCGGCAGATCGAACCACCGCCGGCGGCGACGGTGTGCACTGAGAGCATCGGCACCCGCAGACGTACGCCCGCGACCACGGTCTCGTTGGCGCGCTCGAATTGCCCTGCGTAGTGGCACACGTCCGTGGACGTGCCGCCCATGTCGAAGCCGATCAGATGGTCCGCGCCCGCGCTTGCGCCGGCGGCAACCATGCCGACAACGCCGCCGGCCGGCCCCGAGAGGACGGCGTCTTTGCCGCGCAAGCGCTTCGCATCGACAAGGCCGCCGTTCGACTGCATGAAGAGGAGACGCGTGGATGGTTGGCGCACAGAAAGGCCGTCTACATAGCGGCGCAGGCCGGGTGAGAGGTAGGCGTCCACAACCGTGGTGTCGCCGCGTCCGATGTATTTGATGACGGGCGCAGTCTCGTGACTGGTCGTCACGTGTCGAATTCCCGCCGCGCGCGCGAGTTCAGCGGCGCGGGCTTCGTGCGCCGTGTGCTTCCAACCGTGCAGGAAAACGATGGCGACGCTGTCCAGGCCTTGTGCGTGCAAGGCGTCAAGGTCACGCGCGAGTTGCGCTTCATCGAGCGGCTGCAGGACTTCGCCATCAGCGGTCACGCGTTCGCGTGCTTCCAGCACGTGCGCGTGCAGAGGCGCGGGCAGGACGATATGGCGCGCAAAAATGTCGGGACGCGCCTGCCAGCCAATCTGCAGGGCATCGCCCAGCCCCTGGGTGGTGATGAGCGCGGTGGGTTCACCCTCGCGTTCCAGCAAAGCGTTGGTGGCGATGGTCGTGCCGATCCTGATCCGGGCGACCTCCCCGCCGTGTATGGCGAGGACCCGCGAAATGGCTTCGGTCGCGGCGTCTTCGTAGTGGGGGGAGGTCGACAGCAGCTTTTCGACCACAAGTCGCCCGTCCGGCGTGCGCGCGATCACGTCGGTAAAGGTACCGCCGCGGTCGATCCAGAACTCCCAGGCCACGTCTCACTCCAGAACTGGCGCGGACCCTAACGGGGTGCTGGGGAAAAGGAAGACGCGCCGTCGTCCGTCTCGCAGGCGGTTCATCACCATGCGTTAACCAGCAACGCATAAACCTTAATATGGAAGTTCCCCGGGGGTATTTGACGTGGCGCGACAGGCCGACAGGCGAGACCTCTCACTCGTGCGCGAGAGCGCATCGACCACGCGGGTCCTTGACCTGGCGTTCATTCAGGCGCGGTTCGGCGACACCGAAGACTATCTCCAGCGCCCGCTATTCAAGAGTCCGCAGCTCAACTCGTGCATCATCATGAAGCACGCCCTGCGCCTGAACGAACGTAAGTTGTTCAACGGTCTGCGTGTCACCGCGACCAAGATCGTCTTTCCATTCTCGAAGTCGGACCTGCGGCTCGGCGGGGCCGGCGTGTTTGTTGGGGAACCAGACTTCGAACGCACGCTGAAGGGGCGCCTAGAGTATTCCCAGGCCGGCGGTTTCGATGACGACATCGATCTGCTGCAATTGCTCGATACCTTGCCATCCTTCGATCCGTTCCTCATGCGCGAGCGTTTGCGACAGGCGGGCATCGAACCTGCGCGCTGCTATTTTGACGTGTCGGACGCTGACGCCTCGCGCATGCAGAAGTTCGTTTCGAGCCAGATCGCTGCGCTCGTCGAACTGGCATTCGCGGGCCAGCCTGCGCCGCGTGAACTCTCCGTGCGACTTGCTGACAAGCTGATGACTGACGAGACGGCGCAGAGTCTCGAGCCATTGCGTGCGACGCTCCGCCTGTCGGGCGAGGAGTATCGCGAGGGCGTTTTCGCCTGGAAGGGCTTCTTGTACTACAAGTGGGTCGTTGGCGAGATTTCGCCGCGCATCGCCGACCTGGCGCGCAGCATCCTCGCCGCACGGGTCCTGAACGCGTCGCGCGAAGACAGCGCGGGCTACAACAGTTCCCGCCAGCGCATCGTCCGCATCCTCGGCGTCACGATGGGGCGCATTCAGAGCGCGCTCGGTGAATACGACGAGGCGTTCAAGTCGCTCAGCGAGGGCAAACCGACCGCGTTTCGAGACTTCCTGCTGAGCGCGCCGAAGATGTTCCTCGTCATCGGCGAGGCCGTTGGCATCGTCAAGCACATCGACTCGTTCTGGCGCTTCCGCTTCCCGGCCGGACGGACCCCGACCATGGATACCGAAGAGGCGGCGGAAATTTTCCATGATTTCGAGTTGACGCTTGGCGGCATCGAGGCGGCCCAGAACGAGCAAGCGCCCTGAGCCGCAAGGCCGGCGCCGCCTAAGCCAGCGCTCCGGGAACTGGCCGGACCATCCGCGAAGGTCAGCACGGTGCTGCGCAGCTAGCGGGGC
>JAWXBS010000057.1:0-7111 GCA_034440275.1 Alphaproteobacteria bacterium | reverse complement strand
CCTTCAGCCAGGGCCAGACCGCCGTCGTCCCGCAGTCGGACGTGACGGTGGAGGAAGAACGCGGCGGCCTCGCGGTGATCCGGGGCGGCGTGCCGCTGAAAGATCTCGTCGACGGACTGAATGCGCTCGGCGTCAGCCCCCGCGACATGATCTCGATCCTGCAGGCGCTGAAAACCGCCGGCGCGATCCAGGCCGAAATTGAGGTGATGTGAGATGAGCGAGACCTTCCGTCCCGACGCCCTGCTCGGCGCGCCGCTCATGGCGGCGCTGCAGGCCGAGCGCCCCGCGCCGCAAACGCCCGAAGCCACGGAGGCCATGAAGAAGGCCGCTGCGGAATTCGAGTCGATGATGCTCTCGGAATTGCTCGGCCCGATGTTCAACGCGCTCGACGCCGACGGCCTTGGCGGCGGCGGCTCCGGCGAACGGATGTTCCGCCCGATGCTCGTCGACAATTACGCCAAGGGCCTGTCTGCCAGCGGTGGCATCGGCATCGCGCAATCGGTGCTCGCCGAACTCGTGAAGATGCAGACCGTCGCCGCGCCGGAGTCCTGAACCATGGCCCTGATCGCCGACGACGCCACCGACCGCGTGGCGCAGATCCACCTTCTTACCGAGCGCCTCGCCGCTATCGTCGAGACCGAGACCGCCGCCCTCGCCGCCGGCAAGCCCGCGAGCGCGGAAGGCGCGAGCGCCATCGAGCTGCAACGACTCGCCAACGCCTACCGGCTCGAAATGGCGCGCATCAAGGATGACCAGAGCCTGGTCTCCGGCGCCCCGCGCGCGGAACGCGAAAAGCTTCAGGCGGCGACCGCCGCGCTGCAGGTGCGCCTCGACTCCTACGCCATCGCCCTGGGCGCGGCGCGGGAAGTCACCGAGGGGCTGGTGCGGGCCATGGCCGAAGAGGTCCAGCGCGCCCGGCACGGACCTGCGGGCTATGGCGCGCAAGGTGGTTACGTCGACCCCGCAGGCGCCGCCGCCGTCGCGCTCGACCAGCGGGCCTGACTGCCGTCGTCGCCTGACGCCAATTTAACCCGCACCGGGCTGCATCTGGCACAGCTTCCGCATTGCGTCCGGCAAGGCCTTCGGGAATGTAAGGTCCGAGGGATACCAATGACTCGTGCAGCGGCCAGACCAGGGCGACGGCGCGGGACAGCGTCCCGGATCGCGCCATCACGGATCGCATTGGGCGCGCTGACCGGGCTTGTCTTCAACGTCTCGCTGATCGCACTGCCCTTCATGGGCGCGGCCCTCTACCAGACGATCTCGTCTGGCAACCTGATCGACTACGCGCCGACCCCCGCGACCCGCGCCAGCACGCTGCGTGCGCTGAACGCCGAAGCCGCCCGTTTCACACGGCCCGGCGAAGACCGCCGCATGACCTGGAATAATCTCATCGCCCGAGAACTCGGCGAAGGCGACATCGCCGCCGCGCGCGGCTTCGTGCTCTCGGCTCCGGCGATCCTACGTGGATCGGACGCCGCCCAGATCCAGCGGCTGTTGCCGCCGAACGGGGGCCCCCGCGACTATCTCGCCGCCGCGATCCCGCTCATTGAGCCAAGCTACACACGCCAGCGTTTCCGATCCGTGATCGGCACAGGCGAGAACGCCTCCTTCGACGTCCTGGGAGATGCGCAGGAAACTGCCGCAATCGCCCAACGCTGGCGCAACGGCGAAGCCGTCGACTACGTGCTGTTCACCCTCGGCGGCGCAACGCTGGGCGCGCCGGGCTCAAAGCCTGACGATGTGCGCCTAGGCGCGTCGGTGCTGAAGATCGCGAAGAACGGCGCGCGCCTCTCGCCCGAATACGCATCGCGCCTCGACGCCGAGGTCGCCGCCGCCGTGCCGCCGGATCGTCTGCGCAGCGAACTCGATTCCGTTTTCCAGAATAGCGACGCCATCGTCGACGGAGGCGCGGCCGCCGCACTCGCCTTCGTCCGCGCCCGAGAACCGGAGGCCTGGTCGCGGCTGTCCGATGATCTGCGCCAGATCGGCGCCATGGCGCGCGCCACCTCGCCTTCCGGCGCCGCACAACTGCTGACGCACGCGCGCACCTCGCGCGATCTCGAACGGCTGCGCCTGCTCGCGGACGCCACCGGCGAACGTGCGGTCGCGGTCGCCAAGCGCACGCCGGATCGGCTGATCCTCAAATCCGCGCGCGGCGCCATTCGCTGGACAGACGGCCTGATCGCCGACATCGGCTGGACGGTACTCGCTGCGCTCGGCTTCCTCATCTCCACGCACGCGGCCGTGTTCGGCGCCGTGCGTCGCGAGTGGGATGGCGGCGGCTACAGCCGCACGGAAGAACCTGAACCACAAGCGCCGGCGACGCTGTCGAAGGCCGAAGCGGTCAAGCGCGCACGCGCTGGCTGCGGCGGACCGAAGCCCTCGCCCTCCGGCAAGCAGAACGTGAAAGTCTGAAGGCTACGCGCGGAAGAGCGCGAGCACCGCGCTCGGCGCTGCGCTGGCGATCGGCGAGGTCGACCGCGACAGATCCTGACGCACCTGCAGGGCGATGAGGCGCGCCGCGTCCGCATCCAGATCGGTCCGCACGGACGCCGCCAGTGCGGAATCGAGGGCCGACAGCAACTTGTCATGCCCGCCCAGCCGCGCCGCACCGGCTTCGATGCGTCGCAAGCCGGCGTCGATGCGCGCGATGCTTTCATCAGCCGCTCGCGCGGCGGCCTCGGCCTCCTCGCGGGTCGACAACGTCGAAGATGTCGTCAGCCGGAGACCATCGTCCGCGCCGACGTTCGCCTTCAGGCGCAGATCGAGCCCGTGAATTTCCAGGTCCTGCGCCGCATCGGGATCAGCATCGACGGGGACCGACACCCCGGCCAGCGCCGCTGCGCCCTTGCCGATGGCGCGATCCACGAGCTGCGCCAGTTCCTGGACGAGCGCCTTGAACGGTACATCCTGTGCGGCGCGCGCGGCATTGGGCGTATCCGGATCGGCGGCGCGCAACGCGAGATCACGCGTCTCCAGCAGAATCGTGCGCGCCTCGCGGGCGACCGCGACAAAGAGATCAAGCGCGGTCCGCGCCGCCGCGACATCCTCGCGGGAGGCCGCCACATCGTTCTTGTAGTCTGCAAGCGAACTCTCGACGGTAACGGCGCCGCGACGTTCCTGGCCCGTTTCAACCGCAGTGGACTTGCCGTTTTCCGCGCCGCGCGTCGCAGGCGTCGCAATGAATGACGGCAGACTGGTGATATTCCCGACCACGAGCGACGCTCCTTCTGCGCGCGAAATATCGGGCATTAAGAAATCGTTCAGGTTAATAAAGTCTTAACGCCCTGCTAAATATCGTCCTTGGCGTTCATATATGCGGTGACGGCGCGTGCAAACGCGAGCTGGGACTCGTACGGGAAGCGCCGCAGCACTTCCATCGTGGCGGGATCGGTGAGCGTCTGCACGAAGCGGCCCGCTTCCTGATCGAGTTCGATCCGCAGGCTACCGGCGATGAGAGATTGTTGCGCCTTGACGGTGACTTCGTCGGCCGGCGTGGGCGTGTGTGGCGTGAAGCCCCGCTGCGCCTCCACACTCTGGGCGTCGGACCCGCCGGCGCCGACGCGCACGGGCCAAGTCTGCAGGAGCGAGACGCTCAGGACTGTTTCGGTGGTCATGTTCGCCATCCCTGGTCGAACACTGTCCTCCTTCAAGCGACGGCGGCGCGAACGGGTCATCCCGCCCGCGCCGCCTGAAGCCGCTTAGCGGAAGAACGACAGCAGGATCGACGGCGACTGGTTCGCGATCGTCAGCGCCTGCGCGCCAAGCTGCTGCTTCACTTGCAGGGCCTGGAGACGGGCGCTTTCCTTCGCGAGGTCAGCGTCGACGAGGTTGCCGATACCGTTGGTGATTTCGTCGCTCAGCGCGGAGAGGAAGTCCTTCTGCGTCGAGAGGGCCTTCGCCTGCGAACCCAGCGTGGCGAGGTTCGAGTTGAGCGTCGTGATCGCCGTATCGAGTTCGGTGGACGCGGTGAGCGCGGTTGCAGCGCTCGTGCCGATATCCCAGGCCGCCGCGCCCGAGAGCGCGCCGACGCCGCCGACCTTCAGGTCGAAGCCCGTGATGGCGAAGCTCGAGGTCGGACGCGTGTCGGCTTGGTCGGTCGAGGTGCCGACGCCGAAGAACGCCGAAACCCGCGCCGTGCCCGAACCGTTAGCCGCCGAGTTGAACGCGACCGTGATCAGATCCGTCGAGTTCTGGCCTTGCAGAGAGAACACGCCGGTGGATTCGTCGTAGGTCGCCGTGGCGCGGCCGCCGGTCAGCGAATTGATCGTGTTGGTCAGCTCGTTGATGGTGGTCGTGCCCGTCACCTGCGTCGTGTAGGTGGTCGAACCGATCGTCAGGCGGAGGTAGTCGTTCGCCGCAACCGTGCCGTTGACGGTCGTCGTCGCGTTCGTGTCGACAACCTGCGCGTTGCGCGAAGGCGTCGCTTGCGTCGCGACAGTGGCGCCCGAACCCGTGATCGTGTCGACGTTGCCGCCGGTCGAACCGGTCGCGATGTCGGACTGCAGCACCGAGAACGGCGACGGGCCGCCGGCGAGGTTGGTGCCGTTGACCAGGTTCGCGCCGTTGAAGGTCGCGGAGTTCACGATGCGCGAGATCTGCGAGCGCAGGGCGTCGAAGTCGCCTTGCATAGCGGCGCGCTGCGTGGAGTTCAGATCGGCGGCTTGCGCCGAGACGGCCTTGGACTTCAGCTGCGTCAGCAGGTCGGAAACCTTCGTGCCGGCGGCGAGCGCGGTGTCGATCGTGGAGATGCCGCGGTTGATGCCGTCCTGGACCGACGAGATGGACTCAACGCGGCTGCGTTGGCCTTGCGCAATGGCGTACACAGCGCCGTTGTCTTTCGCCGTGGCGACTTTCAGGCCCGTGTTGATGCGGTTCTGGACTTCGGCCAGTTCGTTGTTCGTCTTGTTCAGGGATTGCAGCGCAACGAGGGCGCCGTAGTTGGTGTTAACGCTCGCCATGGGAGCCGTTCCTTTCTGGAAGGGTTCAGACCGTGCGGTTTGCACGGTCGCAGAAGCACCCCGAATTCTTCGGAGCGCATTCCCAAACCTTCTAAGGAAGAGAGGTTAACGGTTGGTTGCCTGGCCGTAATGATTCGCTACGCGCTGGCGGGCGGAAACGCTCAGCGGCCCGCGAGGCCTTCCATCATGGTGCGATTGATGTCGATGAGGGGATCGATATCGGCCCCTTCCCGCAACACCGCGCTGCACTGACGCTCCACAAACATCGCCAGCGAAATGATTTGCGCGCCGCGTGGCCTGGGGCAGAGAGTTCTGCGGCTGGGCGCAGTCGACCGCAAACAGCGACCAGAGCCGGCGATTGTCATGGACGGCTTGCGCAAGAACACCGAGGTCCACGCGGCCAAGCTCCTTCGCCCGCACCATATTGGCGGTGACTGTCGCGAAGACGCGATACTCGGTTTCGCGTGGGTTTTCAGCCCGCGTCGCGGCGCGCTGGTAGGCCTGGATCGACATTCGTTATACCCAAGAGATCGTCTTCGTAGGCCATGAGCTTCCGGCAGCGCATCAGGGCCTTATAGTACTCACCACCCATTACTTCCTTGGAAACACCCACGCAGTCCGCGAGCGCTTCGGGATTGCGCACGGCGGAGGTGAACTCCGCAAGCCGCACCGCGAACTCGGAATACGCCTGATCCGGATCCCCGTGATCGAGATAGAGCAGCATGATGGGGTAGTAGACGCGGCGCGCCGGAGTGGTGGCCTCCTCCGGCTGCATGATATCCTTCTCGCGCAGGACCGACGCCTTGTTCTGCAGGATGAGCGCAGCACGGCGATCGCCGTTCTGGATGACGGCGCCGTTGACCACGAACCTTTCGCCCGGTCGCAGGGACAGTTTCAGCGGCATGCGCGCACCTCATCAGTCGCGAATCTCGACGCTAGGCGTCGATGGTTAATGAATTGCGCGGTCAGAAAAGCGTCCCCTGTCCCGCAGCGGGGCGACCCTTCTTCTTCCCGACATCGCCCCCGCCCGATGAGCCGCCAACGACCGCGTCAACCGCGCCGTCAGCAAACGCGAGACGAAGACCGTCACCCGGAGCCAGTCCCTCGGCGCGGCGCACGACCGCGCCCTGCGCATCGGTGACGAGCGCAAAGCCTCGCGCCAGCACGCTGCGGTGCGAGAGCGTTTCCAGCAGACGCCCTGTCTGTGCGAGGCGGCGGCGATCATCCGCCATGCCGCGTTGCAGCGCCGTCGTCATGCGCGCCTGAAGTTCGCCAAGCCGCTGACGTCGCCGACCGATGTCCTGCGCGAGCGTTTCACCACGCAGCCGCGCCGCCACCCGGTCGAGTCGCGCCTGCGCCGCGCGGGTATTGGCGAGAAGCGCGAGGCCGAGACGCTCGGCGGCGCGATCGAACCGCTGCTGCGAGAACTGGAGCAACGCCTCCGGTCGCGGCAGACGCGCAGCGGCGGCGCGCAGTTCCGTGCGCCGCCGTTCTAGACCGCGCAACAATCCGCCCGACAGGCGCGACCCGTAGGCGTCCACTTGCTCGATGAGCTGCGCACGCACCGGCACCGCCTTCTCCGCCGCGCCCGTCGGCGTCGGCGCGCGCAGGTCGGAGGCAAAGTCGATCAGCGTCGTATCCGTTTCGTGGCCGACGGCGGAGATGAGCGGGATCATGCTCTCGGCCGCCGCGCGCACAACGATTTCCTCGTTGAACGCCCAGAGGTCCTCGATCGAACCGCCGCCTCGCGCGACGATGAGCACGTCGGGACGCAGATCGCCCTCGAGCTTGTTGAAGCCGCGAATGGCGTCGGAGACTTGTTTGGCCGCCTGCTCACCCTGCACCAGCACCGGCCACAGGATCACGCGGCGGGGAAAGCGCTCCGAGAGCCGGTGCAGGATGTCGCGGATCACCGCTCCCGTGGGCGAGGTGACGACGCCAATGACATTCGGGAGAAACGGGATCGGCTTCTTGCGCTCCGCCGCGAAAAGACCTTCGGCGGCGAGTTTCTGTTTCAGCTTCTCCAGCTGCGCCAGCAGCGCGCCGACGCCGGCCGGCTCAAGACGATCGGCGATGAGCTGATAGCTCGACTTGCCGGGGAAGGTGGATATCTTGCCTTCGGCGATGACCTCAAGGCCTTCCTCCGG
>JAWXBS010000056.1:0-2661 GCA_034440275.1 Alphaproteobacteria bacterium | reverse complement strand
TGCCCGACGATGTAACCCGCTTGCGCGCTGCACAGAAACGCGCACATCGCGCCGAATTCCTCGGGCGTGCCTACGCGGCCGGTGGGGATCGATGCGCGCCGCAGCGCAAGGCATCACCGCGATTTCCTTGGCCGTCTGCTCGATGTCGGCAGCGGTGCGCGCGAGAATGGTCACCTCCACACCTTCGCGGGCCAATGCTTCCGCGCAACCGCGACCCAAACCTCTGCTGGCCGCGCATACCAGCGCGCGGCGCCCGGCAATACCGAGATCCATGGCGTTCCTTTCGAGTCAGTCGGCGGCAGCGGTGGCGTTGCCGACGTTCACGGCGCGCCGCACGCGCACTACCGTGCCAACGGCCGCCACCAGCAAGCCGGCGACCACATAGAACATCTCGCGGCCGAGATGATGGTCGAGCATCAGGCCGAACCATACGGGGCCGATCGTGGCGCCAAGGTCGAGTCCGGAATAGACAAAGCCGTATACGCGCCCTGCCGCACCCTTGGGCGTGGCGTTGCGCACGATCAGGTCGCGCGAGGGTCCGGTGGTCCCCATCACGAAGCCGATCAACGCGAAGTACGGCGCGATCAGCGCAATCGGCACGACCCCTGCCGCGACGAACACCAGCAGGAACGCGCCGGCCCTGCGCCGCGGCAGCCGCGTCATGCCGCGAACGCGCGGTTTCGTTCCCGCTACGACCTGCGCCATGCCATAGTGGTGATGACGGTGCTGGGACCCTGCCGCGCGCTGGACCCTCCCGACCGCAGCTAAGGCCGGGGCGGCCCCCGGCGCCCAGACGCATTTTCTTGCGCTTCGCAACCGGGCTTTCGGTGGTGATCGCATGGCTCCGGTTCGCCTTTCAGCGCAGGCAAGCGCGGGCATCGCGCGTCCAGACGAACTGCGGGACTCCCAACTGGCGCACGTTTGTGCGCTTGGCGATCGCGGTGGCGCGGTCCAGCGCGCGCGAGGAGTTGGTGCCGGCGGTGTACAAGACCGTCACGCGTCAGGTTGTCGATCAGCCGGCGACGACGCGCGAAATCGACGTGCCGGCGCAATACGAGACCTTGAGCCGCGAGGTCAAGGTGGCCGATTCCAGCAGCGAGTGGCGCGTGCCAAGGGGCTGCCGGTGGTTCGCTTGCGCGGCTGCCCCATGATTTAAGCGTCAATCGGGGAGCACGTGATGCGGTTCAACTTGGCGGTAGCGAGCGTGCTCTCGCTGTCCGTCGCTCAAGAGTCCCTGGCCGCACCGAAGGAATGGGAGGTCCTTGCGCTTCCTGCCACGATCGAAACCAAACAAGAAATCAAGGCGACTCCCGCGGGATGGCTTGGGTCGATCGAATCCGTGCCGAATCAGGTTGCAGGCGTTACCGTCTTCGACGGTCAGCCGGAACGCCGTGTTTCTCTCGTCCCTGCCGACAAGACGCGGGATAAGGCGAAGAACACCCTCGTTCATACCTGGCGGCTCGCTCCTTCTTCGATCGACGGCTCCTGGCTCACGAGGGGGCGACGCCGACCAGCATCAAGACCTAATCGAACGTCAGCTCGCTAACAGATCCAAAATGGTGGTATCGACCCTTTGCTGACACCAGCGCCATCAGACCTGGCTCCCCGAGGCCTTGACCGCCGGCTTCCGCGCTCGGCCCTGGAAGCGGAGTGTAGTGGAAGCGGAGTGTAGTTGACCAAGACGTAATCGATCGATTACAATAGCGGAGTGTTCTCGATCAGGCCACTCCCAGAATTCACTGCATGGCTGGATGACTTGGCCGACCCGACGGTACGCGGTGTCGTGGTTGCACGCATCAAACGCTTGGAGCGCGGGCTGATTGGGTGACGTCGAGCACGTCGGCGAGGGCGTTTCCGAGCTTCGGATTCACGTTGGTGCGGGTTGGCGGCTGTATTTCGCAAAGCGAGATACGAAAATTGTCGTGCTACTGGTCGGCGGTTCCAAGCGCACGCAAAAGGCAGACATCAAGCGGGCCAAGGCCCTGGCGGCATTGCTGGACTGACAGGAAAATTGAACATGACCAAACGAATCAAGATCGACGAGTTGCCTGTGTTCGACGCCGCACCGTATCTGGATAGCGACGCCTCCATCGCCGCCTATCTGACCGACATCCTCGATGCGAACGACGCGTCCCTTCTTGCCTCGGCGCTTGGGGACATTGCTCGCGCACGAGGAATGACGGAGATCGCCAAGTCGGCAGGAATCACGCGCGAGGCTCTCTACAAGGCGCTGCGACCGGACAGCGCGCCACGCTTCGACACTGTTTCGCGCGTCTGCGCCGCGCTGGGCGTTCGCCTCGTGGCGAAGCCCGTACGCGGTTGAACCACGGCGATGCCACACCGGAGTTGACGGCGACTGCAGCGTGGGAGACCGTCCGCGACCTGCCGCTCGGGAGGGACCGCATCTGGCCGCAGCAACGGCCCGTCACCAAGGGCCGGTGTCGGAGCTCCCAATTCGAACAACTGGTTTCGGCGCAGCCGATTCGACGATCGGCTTTCCGCAGGCGGCCGATGCCGTGTGGAAACGCGTTGAGCAGCGCTCCCGCGAAGCTGCGACCGCCTTAGTACGTCCCGGGGTACTGCCCGCCATCCATCAGGATGTTCTGCCCGACGATGTAACCCGCTTGCGCGCTGCACAGAAACGCGCACATCGCGCCGAAT
>JAWXBS010000055.1:0-21288 GCA_034440275.1 Alphaproteobacteria bacterium | reverse complement strand
ATTCCCCACTGCTGCCTCCCGTAGGAGTCTGGGCCGTGTCTCAGTCCCAGTGTGGCTGATCATCCTCTCAGACCAGCTACTGATCGTCGCCTTGGTAGGCCATTACCCCACCAACAAGCTAATCAGACGCGGGCCGATCCCAAGGCGATGAATCTTTCACCTCTCGGTCACATACGGTATTAGCTCCAGTTTCCCGGAGTTGTTCCGTACCTTAGGGCACGTTCCCACGTGTTACTCACCCGTCTGCCGCTCCCCTTGCGGGGCGCTCGACTTGCATGTGTTAGGCCTGCCGCCAGCGTTCGTTCTGAGCCAGAATCAAACTCTCAGGTTGAGTTGATCCCGACGTCACTATTTGCATAGCTTTATGCGTCACTTTTTGACGGGAAACCGCCGTTCTTTTCCAGACCGAAATCCGGATCGAACGTCAGTTATCCAATTTCCAAGAAACACAAACCGTCGGTCTCTGTTGCCAGGGCATAACCCCGGCGACAGGCGAACCGCCGCCTGCGTCTCTCTTCTCCAAATCACAATGTCAAAGACCTCTCGGAACGCCTGGGGAAATCGCTTTCCCGTCCGCTTTCCGAACCCTGCAGCGACTGCCTCCGAAGAGGCCCCCGCCGTGGGGAGGCGCGCTTTTATGCTCGCCGGTTTTAGTAGTCAACGGCGTTCTGCGGTCTTTTTCACAACGGCCCTCCAACCATTCACAGGTCAGAAATTCGGAGCTTGAGAAACCGCGTGGGGACTTTCGAACCGCGCCAAGCGCGCTCGCAGTTCCCCGCCGCAAGGTTGGTGAACCTAGTGGACACCATTGGCGAGGGCAAGCGCTAATTTGCCCTTTTGGGGCGAAAAAGCCGTGTCAGGCCCGTGTCAGCCTGTCGCAATGTAGGCGCGCATGGCTGCGGCCTCCACTTCCACCGCCTCGATCTTGAACTTCACGAGATCGCCGATGGAGACGAGGCCGATCATCTTGGCGTCGCGCAGGACGGGCAGATGGCGGATGCGCCGATCGGTCATGCGCGCGAGGCAATCGTCGATGGTTTCATCGAGGTGTGCCGTGACGACCCCCCGCGACATCGCCGAAGCCACAGTGTCATCGAGGCATTTCGGCCCGTGTTTGGCCACTTCCCGCACGATATCGCGTTCCGACAGGATGCCGATGATGTCGCCTTCGGTATCGAGGACGACGACGCAGCCGACCCGCTTGTCGTTCAGCTCGCGCGCCGCTTCCTGCAGCGAGGCTGTCTGCGCGACCGCATGAACCGCGCCGCCTTTGCCCTGTAGGATCTGCGCCACCAGCATGCCGGTCTCCCTGGCTGTCCGTCTGCGTACGGAACGATGCGCTCGCGTCGACGGAGCGGCAAGCGCCTTCTTGCGCGCGACCGATGACGATGGCGAAGAACGGCGCGCGGCGCGTCGCCCGCAGGTTTCTTTTCCCATGAACGAAAAACGGTGCTATAATCAGGTTTCGTTCGACGCTCCGCCGAAATGCGCCGCAACCCGACAATCCTGGATGGCGCGAAGCGGCGCGGTTTTGGCGCAGTCTGGCGCAATGCGGCGCAGTCTGGCGCAGTCCGGCGCAGTTTTCGATTTCGCCCCGCAACCGCATACACGCGCTGCCCCGCACGCTAGGCTTACCGCGAGCAGGAGTCGCCATGGCTTATCGCAAACGCCTCGAGCGCGATCTCGATCGCTGGATCGCCGCTGGCCATGTGCCCGCCGACAAGCGCGCCGACATGCTCGCCATGGTCGAAGAGCCGCGTCGTCTCGATGCGTCCACCGCGCTGGCGTGGATCGGCGCAGTCATGTTCGGCATCGCCGTCATCGCCTTCGTCGCCGCCAACTGGGATGGCCTGCCCCGCCTCACGCGTTTCATCATGGTGCTCGCGCTGTTCGCGGCCTGCGTGGCCGGCGCCGCCTGGACCGCGCAGCACAACCGGCCCGGCGCATCGAACGCGCTGACGACGCTGGCGGCGCTTGTCTTCGCCGCCGCCGTCGGTCTCGTCGGCCAGATCTTCGACATCGCGGGCAAGCCATCGCACGCGCTCATCGGCTCCGGGGTCGCGGCCGCCATGCTCGCACTTGCAGGCCGTTCGACGGGCGCGGCGCTCGCCTCGCTCGTCCTCATCGGCTTCGGCGACGCGGCGCTCGGCTTCGACGGCAAGCTCGTGATCACGCTGATCGCGGGGCTTCTCGCGGCGATCGCCGCATGGTCGTGGAAATCTGCAGCGCTCGCGCATGGCGCAAGCCTCGCGCTCTTCTTCGCCGGCGCGTGGACAATCGGCCAGCTGGATGAAGGTTCGACGGGCTGGTTTCTCGTCGCGACGGTGATCGCTGCGGGCGTCGCCGCCTTCGCGCGCTGGCGCTGGCAATCGGGCGACGCCGACGTTTTCTCCACCTTCTACGGCTGGTTCGCGTGGATCGCGCTCGCCTATCTCGTCTGTGCAGGCGTCGAGGGCGGCGTCGGCGCCGACAAGATCCCGCACCGTCTCGCCTGGCTCGCTGCAGCGGGCGGCGTCATCACGCTCGGGCGCCATGACCGCCACGCGCTCGTCTCCACCGGCGGCGTGGTGTTCTTCATCGCCGCAATCGCCGCCATCCTCGTCGATCTCGGCGTCGACCTCATCACCGCCGCCGCGCTGTTCGGTCTCTGCGCGCTCGTCGCACTCAGCGGCGGCTATCTTCTGCGCCGGAGGGCCAAGGCATGACGTTCACGCTCGCTCAGCGCCTCATCGCCGTCGGCGCCCTCTGTCTCGTCGCGCTGATCGGCCTCGTCGTCGTCGAAGGACGCGCGCGTGCGGCGGGCAAGGAAGTGCTCCTGCGCATGCAGCCCGTCGATCCCCGCGCGCTGCTGACAGGGCATTACGTGCAGCTCTCGTTCGCCGATCCGCTGGACCGGGGCGAAGTCTGCCCGCCCCTGCTCGACGAGACAGTCTCGTTCAATGTCTTCCGCCCCAGCGACAATGCAAAATGGCTCGCGCTCAAACCCGAGGGCGATGTTCACGTGCTTGCGGGCGAGTACGCAACGAAAGCGGAGGCGCTCCGACATGCGACCGTCGTTGCGCGCGGCGATGCACGCTGCGAAACGATGTTCATGCCAACGCCCGGCGCCACCGACGGCAGCGGCGCAGAAGTCGCCACCGTCGTCCTGGAGCTGCCGATCGATCGCTTCCACGCCGATCAGGATGAAGCGATGGCGCTCGAAAAAATCCTGCGCGACCGCGACAACGTGGATCGCATCGCCGCCATCGTTTCCGTATCCGACGACGGCGCCGTGCGCACCAAAGGCGTCGTCATCGACGGCAAGCGCGTCGAACTCACCTGGTTTTAGTTTCGGGTTCTAGGCGCCCTTCCAGTTCGGTTTGCGCTTCTGCGCAAAGGCCATCGGACCTTCCTTGAGGTCATCGCTGCGGAACATCGCGGCGACGGCGGGATACTTCGACTGGTTTGCGATGCCGGCAGCCACCGTCGGCTCCTCAAGCCCTTTGTAAACCGCCTCTTTCGACGCGCGGATCGACATCGGACTTAGATCGAGAATTTGCGCCGCCCACTTTTTCGCGACCTCGACGGACTGTCCCGCCGGCGCGACGTCATTCACGAAACCGAGTTCCTTGCCTTCCTTCGCCGACACGTGACGACCGGTGAGGATCATCCCCATCGCCTGCTTCAATCCGATCTGGCGCGGCAGCCGGTGCAACCCGCCCGCAAGCGCGGCGAGCCCGACGCGCGGCTCCGGCAATGCGAACGTCGCGTTCTCCGCCGCAATGATGAGATCGCACGCAAGCGCAATTTCGAAACCACCGCCCATCGCCACGCCGTTCACCGCCGCGATCACGGGCTTCGTCAGATCGTAGCGATTGGTGAGGCCGCCGAAGCCGGTCGCAGGCGTCGACATCTTGCCGCCCGAAGCCTGGTACTTGAGATCGTTGCCCGCACTGAACGCCTTCTCGCCCGCGCCCGTGACGATCGCCACCCACAGTTCGGGATCCGCCGCGAATTCGTTGAAGACCTCCTCCATCTCGAAGTTCGCAGGCGGATGCACGGAGTTCATCACCTCCGCGCGATTGATGGTGACGAGAAGCAGACGCCCGTCCTTCTCGGTCTTCACGAATTCACGTTGCTTCATCGTCTCTCTCCCTTAGATCGTCCGGCTCAGCGCGAGATCGCGCGCATACCGCTTCCAGTTCTCCACGTAGTGCTGCGCCGAGAACGCGTTCATCTGAATGTGCTCCGGCGTCATCTCACGCGCAACACGCGCCGGCGCGCCGGTGATGAGATGGCCGGGCTCGAAGACCTTACGCTCCGTCACCAGCGCATGCGCGCCGACAAGACAGTTCGCACCGATCTGCGCATGGTTCAGCACTGTCGCCTTGATGCCGATCAGCGCGTTCTCGCCGATCGTGCAGCCGTGCAGCATGACCTGATGGCCGATCGTGACGTTGGCGCCGATCGTCAGCGGCGCACCCATGTCGGTGTGCAGCACCGACCCGTCCTGCACGTTGGAATTTTCGCCGACGGTGATCGGTTCGTTGTCGCCGCGCAGCACGGCGCCGAACCACACGCTTGCATTGCGTTTGAGAATCACACGGCCGATCAGCACTGCCGTCGGCGCGATCCAGAACGCGCCCGCCTCCTCCACTTCGAGATCGGCGTCCGCGAGACGATAGATGTGCATGAGCCGCTCCTTCGCAGTCGCAAAACATTCACGGCGCTGCAACGCCACGTTAACCTTCTTGGCCGTCTTATGAGCGTCATGGCGCGCTCACAAGGCGGGCTGTTCGGAACAAGGAGAAGCCCAGTGGGGTCATGCCGCGCTGCAAGCGCACCCCGCCTTAGCCCCAAGGACGCCGGAACGGCGCCGGGCCGCCTCTCTTCGAGTCTCGATATTTCGATCGTCCACACCGCCGTCGGCTCCCAGCCGGCGGCGTTTTCATTTCTGCAAACGTCCTAGGAGGGGTTCCATGGCGAAGCGTCCGATGAAACGTGCGGCACGCGCTGAAACGGTCCGGGAGGCGCGTGGCGCCGTTCGCGACGACGGCCGCAACCGCCTGCAGGTTGTGCAAGGCGGCTGGGATCCCGCCAACGATGTCGGGCGCGACCAGAGTTACATCAAAACCATCAAGGCCAAGAGCCAGGGCCAGGAACAGCTCATCAAGGCGATCGATGCGGACAATCTCGTTCTCGCACTGGGGCCGGCCGGCACGGGCAAGACCTACCTTGCGATCGCGAAGGCGGTTGAATCGCTGGAAGCCGGCAAGGTGGGACGCATCGTGCTCTCGCGCCCCGCCGTCGAAGCCGGTGAATCGCTCGGCTTTCTGCCCGGCGCGATGGAAGACAAGCTCGCACCCTATCTTCGCCCTCTCTACGACGCCCTCTCCGATCGTCTCTCGCCGAAGCGCCTGAAATCGCTGATGGCGGAGGGCCTTATCGAGATCGCGCCCGTCGGCTTCATGCGCGGCCGCACGCTGAACAACGCCTTCGTGGTGATCGACGAAGCGCAGAATTGCACCTTCGGCCAGATCAAGATGCTGCTCACGCGCCTCGGCTGGCACTCGACCATGGTGGTGACGGGCGATCCCGCACAGACCGACCTGCTGCCTGAATTGTCAGGCCTCGCAGAAGCGGCGCGACGCCTCGACGGCCTGCCCGACATCTCCGTTGTGCGGCTCGCAGATCAGGACATCGTGCGCCATCCGCTCGTCGCGAAGATGCTCACGGTGCTCTAGTTTCTGGGCTTTAGATTTCAGTAACCACGACTCGCGCCTACTCATCGCATCAGCAACTGGCTTGAAGGGCGGATCAGCCGGAGCGCAAGCTCCGGCTGCTTTCGTTCAACCGTCGCGCGGTGGCGACCAGCCGCCTAGAAAACGCGCCGCAGTCGAGTCCAGATCGCCGCCTTCCACATCGAACGCCGCCCACGACGCCGTGGGCATGTCATCGAGAAAACGCCGTGCGAGCGCGCTGCGATCCCCGCTACGCTCGATGAGCAAGGCGACAAGTTCGTGCATGCCAGGATTATGGCCGACCACGAGCACCGAGGCGGGCGAAGACGCGGCCGCGTGCATGGCGTCAGCCCAGATCGTTTCGCCGCTCGCGAGATAGAGGTCGTCGACGTAACCGAGACCCGCGTCCGGCGCGATGTCGCCGCCGACGATGACCGCGGTCTCCACGGTCCGCACGGCACTGGAGGCGCGCGCCGCCGTCGGCGCCAATTCCTGGTCACGCATGGCCATGGCCGCAAGCGCCGCCTCGCGCCGCCCCCGTGTCGTGAGGCCGCGCGCGCGATCGCTCGCGGCTTCGTGTTCGCGCACCGCCTTGGCGTGGCGCATGAGGATCAGGACGGGCATGGCGCCCCTGTGCATGGCCGGGCCAGGCAGCGCAATGCGGGTGCGGCAGTTTCCCTTGCGGAGCCTGCTTTTCTCATGTCACCCTCAAGGCATGGGGACGACTGGGGGACGCGCGGCCAAGCCGCGCCCGGAGGCATTGTCGACAACGGACGACGCGCTGGATGCAGCGTGCGCCGGCGTGCGCCGCAAGCGGCGGGACCTGTCGGCGCGACATGTCTTGTCCCTTGGCCAGATTGTCTTCTTCGCAGCGACTGGCGGGCTGATCTACTGGGTCGCGCGCGAGGGCCGCATCGAACTCGCGCTGGCGTGGACGACGCTCTTCGTCATCGGGTCCGCGATCTTTGCGCTCGCAGTCGCGCTACGCCTCGTGGCGACGGGGGCGATCATGAAAACGCCCATGCCGCCCGCCGCGACCTGGACCGAGGCGTTGCCGATCTACACATTGCTATGCCCGCTGCGACGCGAGGCCGCCTCACTGCCGGCGCTCATCGCCGCGCTGCGGCAGCTGGACTATCCGGGCGATCGTCTCGACGTGCGTCTGGTTGTGGAGGACGACGACACGGAGACTCTGGAAGCGCTCGACAATGTCGCCCTGCCGCGCGAGTTCACGGTGGTTCACGTACCCATGGCGACGCCCCGCACCAAGCCTAAAGCCTTGAACTATGCGCTTTTCGACGCGCGCGGCGACTTCGTGGTCGTCTACGACGCCGAGGATGTGCCGGACCGGAGGCAACTCCGTGCGGCGCTCGACGCCTTCGCGACCGGCGGGGAAAAGCTTGGCGCCGTGCAGGCGCCGCTGTTGATCGACAACGGCCGCGCGAGCTGGATCTCCGGGCAGTTCGCAGCGGAATACGCCATCCAGTTTCTCGGCGTCGTGCCGCTGCTCACGCACTTCAAGCTCCCGCCGCCGCTGGGCGGCACCAGCAATCATTTCCGCCGCAAGGCATTGGAAGACGTGGGTGCATGGGACCCGCACAACGTCACCGAGGACGCCGACCTCGGTTACCGCCTCTCACGCTTCGGCTGGCGCATCGGCGACATCGCGCCGCCGACCTGGGAGGAAGCGCCGGAGAAGCTCGTCCCGTGGCTCCGCCAGCGGGCGCGCTGGATCAAGGGGCACCTGCAGACCTGGCTGGTGCTGATGCGCAATCCCGTCCGCACGATGCGCGAGATGGGTGTGGGCGCCTTTTTCGCCATGCAACTCGTCCTCGGCGGCGGGCTGCTGGCGGCGGTCGCTCATGGACCACTGCTTGTCTTTCTTGCCTCGATCCCGTTCACGGGCATGGCCGCGCCGCATGTGGCGGCGCTGACGCTTGTGATCGTGGGCTACGCCACCGCTGCACTTGCAGCGCTCTTCGCCGCCGCGAAGCTGAAGGACCCGCGCCTTGGGCTTGCAGCGCTGACGATGCCGCTTTACTGGCCGCTCTCCACCATCGCCGCAGCATGGGCGGTCTTCCAGCTTGTCGTGCGTCCGCACCACTGGTCGAAGACTGATCATGGCCGCGCGCGACGCAACACGCCGGTCTGAATGTCCCTCACCGTCACGCTCGCCATCCTCATCCCGGCGGCCCTCCTCTTCGCCTTCGGCTCCTGGAAAAGCGCCCAGCCCGCCGATCCCCTGAAGCCCCGGCTCATCCCTTGGCGACCCGTGATGATCATCGCCGCCGTCGTGGCGCTGGTGATGCTGGTTCACGTGGTCAACACTTTCGGAATCGAGACAGGCGGACGCACCGGCATGCGTTGAGCCCGCGCCATAGCCGGTCTAGGATTCTCCAAACATGCGAGGAGACGCGACCATGGCCGACAGCGCCGGACACCTAGAAGCTTTCCGGAAGGAAACACGGGACTGGCTGGAGGCCAATTGCCCGCCGTCCATGCGCACGCCGATGCCCGAGGGCGAAGTCGTGTGGGGCGGCAAGAACGCGAAGTTCAAGAATCCGGAATCGAAACTCTGGCTCGAACGCATGGGCGCCAAAGGCTGGACCGCGCCGGTCTGGCCGAAGGAGTACGGCGGCGGCGGTCTGACGCCGGCGGAAAACGCGGTGCTCCAGGACGAACTGCGCAAGATCAAGGCGCGACCGCCCCTCTTCTCGTTCGGCCTCTGGATGTTCGGGCCGGTGCTGATCGAGTACGGCAACGAGGCGCAGAAGAAGGAGCACCTCCCGAAAATCGTGCGCGGTGAAATCCGCTGGTGCCAAGGCTATTCCGAGCCAGGCGCAGGTTCAGACCTCGCGGGCCTCCAAACGAAGTGCGAGGACAAGGGCGACCACTACCTCATCAATGGCCAGAAGGTCTGGACGAGCTACGCCAACGAAGCCGACTGGATCTTCTGCCTCGTGCGCACGGACACGACGACGAAGCACGAAGGCATCTCCTTCATCCTCTTCGACATGACCTCCCCCGGCGTGGAGACGCGGCCGATCCTGCTGATCTCCGGCAGCTCGCCATTCTGCGAGACGTTCTTCTCGGACGTGAAAGTTCCGAAGGAAAACCTCGTCGGCAAGGTCAATGGCGGCTGGGAAATCGCCAAGCGCCTGCTGATGTACGAGCGCACGAACATTTCCTCGTCCGGCTTCGGCGGCGCGGGCGGGCTTTCGTTGAGCGATATCGCCACGCGCTATGTCGGCACTGAGAACGGCAAGCTGACTGACGCCGACCTGCGCGCGCGCATTGCCGGGCACATCATGTTCGACCGGGCGTTCGGGCTGACGGTGCGGCGTTCGACAGAGGAGGCCAAGGCCGGCGGCAGCGTCGGGCACATGGCGTCGATGTTCAAGGTTGCGGCGGCGACGCTCAATCAGGAAAAATCCGAACTCACCATCGAGGCGCTCGGCAATCGCGGTCTCGGCTGGTCCGGCGAAGGTTTCGAACCGACGGAGCTGAAAGCGACGCGCGACTGGCTGCGCTCGAAGGGCAACTCCATCGAAGGCGGCACGAGCGAGATCAACCTCAACGTCATCGCCAAGCGCGTGCTCGGCCTGCGCGATCACCAATAGGTCATGAGCGAACGTCCGCGTCTCGACTTCTGGCACGAGTTCGCCAGCACCTACTCCTATATCGCCGCGATGCGGGTGGAGGCGGCTGCCGCGCGCCACGACGTCGAGATCGTATGGCGCCCCTTCCTGCTCGGTCCGATCTTCGGCGCGCAGGGCCTGACGGACTCGCCGTTCAACATCTACGCCGACAAGGGCCGCTATATGTGGCGCGACATGGCGCGGCTCTGCGACGACTACGGCCTCGCCTTTCGCAAGCCCTCTGCCTTTCCGCGCAATGGCCTGTTGGCCGCACGCGTGGCGACCGTCGGTGTGCGCGATGGGTGGGGTCCGGCCTTCATTCGCGGCGTCTACGAAGCCAACTTCGTCCACGATCAGGACATCACCGACGCCGCTGTCCTCGCCCCCATCGTGATCGCGGCCGGCGGCGACGTGGAACGCGCCCTCGCGGACGCATCCACCGATGCGACGAAAACGGAACTGCGCCGCCAGACCGACGAGGCGCAATCGCGCGGCGTATTCGGCGCACCCACATTGACGACCGCCGACGGCGAACTTTTCTGGGGCCATGACCGGCTCGAACAAGCCCTGCTCTGGGCCAAGAAACACAATCACTGAGGGAAAGACGCGCCCATGTTCACGCTCACCGACGAACACCGCATGCTGCAGGATTCCGCCCGCGATTTCGTGCGCGACAAGCTGCCCGTGGCCGTGCTGCGCGGCGTGCGCGACGGCAAGAACCCCGATGGCTTCGACCGCACACTCTGGGGCGAAATGGCCGCGATGGGCTGGACCGGCATCATCGTGCCGGAAGCGCACGGCGGGGCGGAATTGGGCTATCGGGGCCTAGGTCTCGTGCTTGAGGAAACCGGCCGCACGCTGGCGCCGTCCCCGCTCCTGTCCACCGCGATGATCGGCGCGACGGCGCTGGTGCGCGGCGGCTCTGATGCGGTGCGGACGAAGTGGCTGCCCAGGATTGCCGATGGCTCTGCCGTTGTGGCGCTCGCCGTCGATGAAGGCGCCCATCATGCGCCGACGAAGACAAAACTCACGGCGGATGGCGCGGGCGATGAGGTGACACTGAAGGGCGCGAAGTCGTATGTCGCGGACGGTCAGGCGGCCGATCTCCTGCTGGTCGTGGCGCGCGGCAAGGACGGCCTCGTGCTCGTCGCCGTCGAGGCGAACGCCGCCGGCGTGACGCGCAAAACGCTGACCACGGTCGACAGCCGTGGCGCGGCGGATATTCAGTTCGATGGCGCCAAGGGCGTCGTGCTGGGCGACATGAAGCTCGTGGAGCGCGTGCTCGATTCGGCGCGCATAGGGTTGGCTGCGGAAATGCTCGGCACGGCCACGCAGGCGTTCGAGATCACGGCCGAATATCTCAAGACGCGCACGCAGTTCGGCCAGCTGATCGGCTCGTTCCAGTCGCTGCAGCACCGCGCCGGCAAGATGCTGGTGGATCTGGAACTCACGCGCAGTTGCGTGCTGGCGGCGCTGTCCGCGCTGGAGGAGGACCGTGCGGATGTCGCGGAACTCGCCTCGCTCGCCAAGGCGCGCGCTTCGGACACGCTGCATGTGGTGTCCAACGAGATGATCCAGATGCACGGCGGCATCGGCATGACCGACGTCCATGACAGCGGTCTGTACATGAAGCGCGCGCGGGTGGCCGAGGCGCTCTACGGCGGCGCGTCGTTCCACCGGGACCGCTACGCGAGCCTGCAGGGCTTCTGAAGCCGCGAACGGACCGTTTCAGGGCGTGCGCTAGCGGCAAGGTCCCGGTAGGGCCATGTCTATTGCGTGACCATGCCCGCCCTCTTCGTGAGCCACGGCTCACCGATGATCGTACTCGACCAGAGTTCGACGCGCGTTTTCCTTGAAGGCTACGCTGCGACCTTGCCGCGACCGAAGGCGATCCTCGTGGTCACCGCGCATTTCGAGGCCGCGCAGCCGACCCTGACCGCCGCCCAACGACCGCCGATGATCTATGACTTCGGCAGCTTTCCCGAAGCACTCTACACGATGACTTACCCTGCGCCCGGCGCGCCGGCGCTTGCGATGCGCGCCGCCGAATTGCTGCAAGCGGCGGGCTTTGCACCGCGTACGGACGCCACGCGCGGTTTCGATCACGGCACGTGGACGCCGCTCAAGCTGCTCTATCCCGACGCCGACATTCCGGTGGGGCAGCTCTCCGTCGATCCGCGGCGCAATGCGCGCTGGCATTTCGAACTCGGTGAGGCCTTGGCGCCGCTGCGCGATGAAGGCGTGCTCATCGTCGGATCGGGATCGTTGACGCACGATCTTTCTGCCTTCTTCGGGCGGCGGCCGCCGGGCGGTCCTTCGCCCAAGGACTATGCAGCGGCGTTCGCGGCGTGGATGACGGAGAAAGTCGAGGCCGGGCGGATCGATGACGTTCTGGACTGGGCGGCGAGCGCTCCGGAAGCGCTGCGCAACCATCCCACCCCGGAACACATCCTGCCGCTGTTCGTGGCGCTGGGCGCGGGCGGGCCGCAGCGACGCCGCGTGCATCAGGCGATGGATCACGACGTCCTGTCGATGGACGCCTACGCCTTCGCATCCGCCTGACCGACGACGCGCGCGACCGCCGCCGCGAGCGCGCGCAGGTCGATGGGCTTGGCGACCACTTCGTTCGCGCCGATGGACACGTAGCGGCGGTCATCGCCGGACATGGCATGCGCTGTGACCACGATGATCGGCGTCCTGCCGCGCGCACCTTCGAGCGCGCGAATGCGTTGCGTCGCCTCCTCACCGTCCATGACCGGCATCTGGATATCCATGACGATGAGCTCGAAGTCGTTGCGGGACGCAGCGGCGAGCGCCTCGGCGCCGGTTTCCACGCTCATCACGTCAAAGCCCAGGCTCGACAGCATGGCTGAAAGCACAATGCGGCTCGTCGGATTGTCTTCGGCGAGCAGAGCGTGCGCCTTGCCCGAGGTCGCCACACCAGACGGCGGTGCGGCGGCGGTCGCCACCGGCAGCAGGATCACGAACGCTGCGCCCTCGCCCGGCGTGCTTTCCAGCGTGATCGACCCGCCCAGCGCCTCCACCGTTTCTTTCGCCACGGCGAGTCCGAGACCCAGCCCCGGCGACGGGCGGTTCACATCGGTGTCGCCCTGTTTGAATGGTGCGAAGATGTCGGCCTGCCGCGCGAGCGGGATGCCAGGACCGGTATCGCGCACGACAATGTGGAGCCGTCGCGTTCCGTCCGTCGCCGGGTCGAGCGCCGCCTCGATGACGATCTCGCCCTTGACCGTGGCCTCCACGGCGTTCGCCACGAGTGCGAACAACACCTGGCGCATGCGTGCCGGGTCGGAAACGATCCACGCATTCTCCATACCGCGCTCTTCGAGGCGCAGCGCCACGCCGTTCCACTGCGCACGCGGCGCGAAGATGGCGAGCGCATCGTCGAACGGACGCCGCGCCTCGAACGCCACGGGCCGGATCGAAACGCCTTCACGATGCATGGCGGCGAACTCGACCAGATCCTCTACCACGGCGGCGAGCGTCCGCGCCGACGAACGCACGAGATCAAGGCGATCCTGCTGTTCGGCTGGCGCGTCCTCCAGATCATGCGCGAGGAGATCGGCGGCGCCGATGACGCCGTTGAGCGGCGTGCGCAGTTCGTGCCCGATGCGCGAGAGGAAGAGCGTCTTGGCGCGGTCCGCGGCGGCGGCCTTGTCGCGCGCCTCGCGCAGCGTGGAGCCGAGTACACCGACGAGCAAAGTGCCGCCGGCGAGCGCCACGATCAGCACCTGCAGGTCGAGCGCCATGTCCGCGTCGGGCTGATAGAATGGTCCCCAGCCCGCGACGGTAAGCGCAACGCCGGAGGCCAACGCCATGAGCGATGCCGCCGCCGCCCCACCCGCCCCGTAGCGGAACGCCGCCCACATGAGCGAAGGCACCATGAGTGCGAGATAGCCCGGGTGCACGGCATCGCGCGCGCCGTCCCACAGTTGCGGCCCCATGAATCCAACGACGGCCGAAATCAGGACGACGGCCGCATGCACCAGCGCACGCCCGGGCTCGCGCGCTATGGTCGCGCGCAGCTTGACGCCATCGGCGCTGGTGGCAACGACAAGCAGCGCCCCCAGGGTGAGATGAGGCGCGCTGTCGCCCAGAATCCAGCTGAGCGCGGACTCCGGCCAGAGGGGAAAGTCTACGTCACTGAGGCCGATGCGCGAGCAAGCGAAGGCATAGAGCATCGACACCGTCGTCGCCGCAAACACGCCAAAAATCCAGACGACGGCCATGCGCGGCCGATGGTATGAAAAGGACGGTCCGCCGAAACGATGCGCGACGTAGGCGACGAGCCACGCTTCAAAGATGTTGCCAATGCCGAGCGTGGCCCAGCTGAGCGCGCTCGAGTGGCTGGCGAAGGACCCTGTAGTCGCGGCCCCGACGAGCGCGACGAGGCAGAACATGACCTGCGCGCCCGGCGCACCCATGCGCCGGAGAAACGCGACCGCCATGATGGCGTTCGGCGCCCAGAACAGCGCAGGATCCCCGCCCTGCATGCGCGGCGAGATGAGGTCAAAGCCCGCGAGCAGCCAACTCGCGCCGATCGCCAGAACCCATATGCCGTCGTTGCGCGTCAACCGCACGAGCCACGCCCCCGTTGTGCCGAAATCCTAACACAACGCCCCGGCGTGCGCCTCAGTCGAAGTCGATTTTTCCGCCCCGGCGGGACTTCAACGATCCGTGCTTGGTCTTTGTATCCATGCGCCGCTCCTGCGAGGCGCGGGTGGGGCGCGTGGCCTTGCGGGGCTTCGGGCGTTCGGCGGCGCGGGCGACGAGATCGACGAGGCGCTGGATGGCGTCGGCCTTGTTGCGCTCCTGCGTGCGGAACTGGTCGGCGGTCAGCACGATGACGCCGTCCTTGGTGAGCCGCGAACCGGCGAGACGCGCAAGACGCTCCTTCACGTCGTCGGCCAGCGCCGGCGAGGACGCCATGTCGAAGCGCAGCTGCACGGCCGTCGAGACCTTGTTGACGTTCTGCCCGCCCGGCCCGGAGGCGCGGATGAAGCTCAACTCGATCTCGTCGTCGTCGAGGCTGATGGAGGGGGTGACGGGTATCATGCTCACGAAGCCAGTGTGCGCCGTTACTGTTCCCAAAACTTGAACGCTTGCAGCCCCTCGAACACCCATTCGACCGGCACGCCGAGCGCGGTGATGATCGCGAACGACGCCATGAACAGCGGCGCGGCTGCGCCGGGCACGAGGATCAGGATAACGAAGAGGACGATGAAGGCGTAGTTGCGCACCGGCTGGATGGCGCGCTGCATGGCGGGCGGCAGGAACGGCTCGATGACGCCGAAACCGTCGAGGCCGGGGATCGGCAGCAGGTTCAGGATCAGCGCCGTCGCCTGCAGGAAGACGAGCATGGCGAGCGCGACGCCGAAGGCCGGCGCCGCATCGCCGATCATGCCGAGCATGAATGGTATCGCGAGGATCAGCATCGCGACGCCCGTCATCGCCGGGCCCGCGAGCGATACGCCCGACCGCCACAGCGGGCTGCGCAGCAGGTCGTGGCGGATATACACGGCCGCGCCCGGAAATCCGATGCCGCCCATCGCGAGGATCGCCACCGGCAGGATCAGGCTTGTCACCGGATCGGCGTAGTGCACGGGATCAAGCGTGAGATAGCCCTTGCTTTGCACCGTGTGGTCGCCGCCCGCATCGGCGGCGGCGGCGTGGCCGTATTCATGCAGGCAGAGCGCGACGATCCACACGGCCACCACGAAGGCGAACACCGCGATGCCGGACGTGAGCACGCCCATCGCCAGCGGCGCGCCGAGCGCGACGGTGATGACGACGAGTAGAATGAAATTGATGCTCATATGCGCCCCCTGTCCCCCCGCTTAGCCTGTCGGCGCGCGGCGCAACAGGCTCCAGGCGATGACGCCTGCAGCGGCGAGGCCCGCCGCGCCGAGGATCGCCAGCCACCCGCCCATCGTCGACATCCCCACCGCCCAGCAGAGGATGAAAGCAACGTTCGCCCAGCCGCTGCGGCGCAGCCGTCCGCGCACCGGCTCGGGTGTTTCGTGGAAGGCGTAGCGCGCATAAGCGCCGCCCGGCCAGCCACGCCAAAGGGCGCGCAGTTTCAGCTTCACGTCGGTGGGCGCCTGCTCCGTGCCGCGAAACTGCTCGACGAGACTCACGACGAGCGCGGCGATGCCGAGCGCCCAGATCAGCTGCAGTGGAGTCACTTCCCCTTCCAGCTATCCACGTAACCTGCCCACTCCACCGCGCCTGCATCCTCGCCGACATCGAGCGGGTCGCGCGTGTCGATCATCACGGCGTATTCGTCGGTCGCCGGCTTGTCCTGCTTCAGCATCTTGGCGAGCGCCTTCGGGTGCGGGCCGTGCGTGAAGCCGGAGGGATGGAAGGTCATCATCCCGGCCTTGATGTTGTCGCGGCTGAAGAAGTCGCCGGCGTGGTAGAACAGCACTTCGTCGTAGTCGTCGTTGTTGTGGAAGAACGGCACTTTCAGCGCGCCGGGATCGGTCTCGAACGGGCGCGGGCAGAAGGTGCAGACGACGAAGCGGTCCGACAGGAACGTCGTGTGCGCGCTCGGCGGCAGGTGGTAGCGGTGCGACACCAGCGGCCGCAGATCCTTCACGTTGATGCGCACGGGTGCGAGGTCGCCGTGCCAGCCGACGACGTCGAGCGGGTTGTACGGATAGGTTGCGGTGCTCACCTGCCCGCGCTTCTTGATGTGGACTTTCGTCTCGCCGTCTTCGGCCTGGTGCTGGCGGAACGGCTCGTCGATCTTCGGCGTGTCGAGCATGGCGGGATCGAAGAAGGCGTGCGGACCCGCAAGGCCGCGATCGGGCAGCGTGAAATGCGTGTTCGTCGCCTGGATCATCAGCACCGTCAGCGGCGCGTTCGGCGCGATGCGCCACATGCAACCGCGCGGCAGATAGACGTAGTCACCGGGCGAAACGGCGAGATGGCCGTAGTCGCAATAGAGGTGGCCGGAGCCTTCGTGGATGAACAGCAGCTGGTCGCCGTCGCCATTGCGCACAAGCGCCGGCATTTCATGCGCAAGCTTCCAGAAGCGCACTTCGGTCGCGGCGTTCTTCAGCACCACCGGCGCATCCCACGGCGAACCCTGCGCTTCGTTCAGACCATTGAGATCGAACGCGCGCGGACGCAGCGGGCCCTCGAAATTCGACCAGCCCGTCGGCGGACGCGGGTGATGGAAAAAGGCCGCGGGTCCGAAGAACCCCTCCTTCGAAGCTTCGCGCTCGAAGGTGCCGTCCGGCATGTCGGCATGCGCCTGACGCGAGTGCTTGCCCTCGGCGGCCTTCACCGGGATCCAGTTGCGCTTGCTCATTCTTCGTCCTTGTAGATCGCGACGATCGGCGTGCCGCCATCGACATAGCGTACGCGGTGCATGCCCGACGTGTTGAAACTCCACCCGCTGACACCGTCGGCGCCCATGACGATGACGCCGCCATCGCCGCCGATCCCCGTAAGTTCTTGCTGGATGACGGCGTCGGCGGCTTGCTGCGCGCTCTCGCCACGCTCCATGCGCGCGCAGATCATGCGAGCGACCGACAGGCGGATGAAGTATTCGCCCGAGCCCGTCGCCGACACAGCGCACACACCGTTCTGCGCATAGGTGCCCGCGCCGATGATCGGCGCATCGCCCACGCGGCCCCAGCGCTTTGCGGTCATGCCGCCGGTGGAGGTGCCCGCCGCGAGATTGCCCTTCGTGTCGCGCACGACGACGCCGACGGTGCCGTATTTGTGGTCGTCGAGCGGCGCGAGATCGGAGCGTTGGTCCGACGGCAACGGCGCGGGCGTACCCGCAGGCCGAGCCGGGATCGGCAGATTCTGGCGGCGCAGTTCGCGCTCCAGCGACTGCCAGCGGCGTTCGGTGAAGAACCACGAGGGATCGACCTGATCGAGGTTCTGCTCGCGCGCAAAACGGTCCGCGCCTTCGCCCGCGAGCATCACATGCGGCGATCGCTCCATCACAGCGCGTGCGGCAGAGATCGGATGATGGGTCGTGCGCAATCCGGCGACCGCGCCCGCCTTGCGCGTTGCGCCGTCCATGATCGAGGCGTCGAGTTCGTTGCGGCCTTCGGCGGTGAACACCGCGCCACGCCCGGCGTTGAACAGCGGATCGTCTTCGAGGCGGATGATGATCGTTTCCACGGCGTCGAGCGCGGAGCCGCCATTGCGCAGCGTGATCGCGCCCGCTTCGGCTGCCGCCGACAGCGCTTGCTGGTACTCCTTCTCCAGCTCCGGCGACATCTGCCCGCGTTCAATGACGCCCGCGCCGCCGTGAATGGCGATCGACCATTGCGGGACATGCGCTTCCTCGCGCGGCGGCGTGGCGCAGGCGGCGAGCGCGAGCGCTGCGAGCGTGACGAGCCGCTTCACGCCGTTTCCTTCAGCACGCCGCGCTTGATCTGGTCGAGTTCGATGGACTCGAAGAGGGCTTTGAAGTTGCCTTCGCCGAAGCCTTCGTTGCCCTTGCGCTGGATGAACTCGAAGAAGATCGGGCCCACCGCGTCCTTGCCGAAAATCTGCAGAAGAAGCCCCTGCCCCTCGCTCGGCGCGCCGTCGACGAGCACGCGGCGCTTGCGCAGTTCTTCGACATTTTCGCCATGGCCCGGCAGGCGCTTGTCGATGAGGTCGAAATAGGTGTCGATCGTGTCCTGCAGCTCGACGCCGCGCGCGCGCAGGCGGTCGACGACGTTGAGCAGATCATCGGTGCCGAGCGCGATGTGCTGGATGCCCTCGCCCTTGTAGCGCTGCAGGAACTCCTCGATCTGGTCGACCTTGCCGGGATCGCCCTTCGATTCATTCAGCGGGATGCGGATCTTGCCGCAGGGGCTCGTCATCGCCTTCGAGAAGAGGCCTGACACTTTGCCTTCGATGTCGAAGTAGCGGATCTCGCGGAAGTTGAAGATGCGCTCATAGTAGTCCGCCCAAGTCGACATGTTGCCGCGGAAGACATTGTGGGTGAGGTGATCGAGATACGTCAGACCGACGCTGTTCTTGGCTTCGTCGGCGCCTTCGATGGGCCGGAAATCCACATCGTAGATCGACTGCGCGCCGTAACGATCCACGAGATACACATAAGCCCCGCCGATGCCCTCGATGCAGGGGATATCGAGCTCCATGGCGCCGAGCGGCATGTCCACGGCCTTGGCGCCGCGCTTGATGGCTTCGGCGAACGCGACCTGCGCGTCCTTCACGCGGAACGCCATGCCGTTCGCGGAGGGGCCGTGACGCTCGCGGAAATCCGCCGGCTGGCCGGACGGCTCCATGTTGACGATGAAGTTGATGTCGCCCTGCTTGAAACGTAGCACGTTCTTCGAGCGGTGTTTCGCCACCGCCGTGAAACCCATCATCTCGAACTGCTTCTGCAGCAGCGACGGATCCGGCCCGGTGAACTCGACGAACTCGAAGCCGTCGGTGCCGATGGGATTGTCGAACAGGTCGGCCATGCGCGTCCTCCGCAAGATGCAGGCGATATTGACTGGCGACCGTATTAGTTTCACTTGTAACCAATGTCCAGCATCGCACGACGCAAGGTCGCCGCTTCGAAAGCGGACGCGCCGCTCCTTCTGGAGGACTTTCTCCCCTATCGCCTGACGGTGCTGGCCAACGCGGTCTCGCGCGCGATTGCACGGCGCTACGAGGACGAATTCGGGCTCTCGATTCCGGAGTGGCGCGTCATGGCGCTGCTCGGCGTATCGCCGGGGCTGACGGCCACAGAGGTCGCGGAGGCGACGCCGATGGACAAGGTCGCGATCTCGCGCGCGGTGCGCGGTCTGATGGATGCGGGACGCGTGAAGTCGAACGCCGACGCCGAGGACGGTCGCCGCCAGCGACTCTCGCTGACGCCCGCGGGCGCGGCGATCTACCGGCGCATCGTGCCGCTGGCGCGCACGCTCGAAGCGCAGCTCCTCGCGGATCTCGATGCGCACGACAAGGCGGCGCTCGACGAGCTCATCGACCGGCTTGAGGCCGCCGCCGCCACGCTTTAATCCGCGTGGTGGTTCTTCAGCTTGATGACGCGGATGATGTCGTTCGCTTGCGCCTCGACGCCGAGTTCGGCGATGAGTTCGCGCAGGAATTCCACTTCCTCGGATTCCACCACGCGGTCTGCGAAGACGATGTCGGCGGCGTTGGCGAAGGCCGCTGCGCCCAGCTGGTTCTTCGTCAACGTCTTGGCCGCGCTCTTCCACGTATCGGACTTCATCGGTCGGCCCGCTTCCGGCTGCAGCTTGGCCTGCACCTTCTGGCGCAGTTCTGCGATCTTGTCCTTCGGCTGCTTCTCGAAAATGTTCAGGCGGTGAAACAGCGCGTCGATCTCTTCGAGTTCGAGATCATGGGCGGCGTTGTCGGCGAGGGCTGCCGCGAGCAGCACGCACAGGAACGCTTCTTCCTTCGACCATCCCGCGTTCAATCCGAAATCCATGACCGGCTTCCTTGCTTGCTGTTTGCCTGATGATTTTGTGGCCTTCGCGGGCTGCCCGCCCTGCTTGGCCTTGCCGCCGCCGAAGAGGCTCGCGAAGAAGCCCGGCTTCTTGGGAGGCGGCTGTACGCGGACGCGGCTGAGTTCGTCATCCATGCGAATATTTCCCCTGCCCCGGCTTCTAGGACCCGGTTCTGGCGTCGGTCAAGAAATTGCGAAGTGACCGTGGGCACGGGGTCGGCGACGGGCTTGAAAACGAGCACGCCCGGGGCCTAGATGCCCGCCGCGCGGGCGTGATGTAGTGGTAGCCTGGAAGCTTCCCAAGCTTCTCGTGCGGGTTCGATTCCCGCCGCCCGCTCCAGCTTCCTGACCTCGCTCGCCACAATTCTGCGCCCGGCGTGGATCAAACCGCCGCCCCTGGGCGTTACGCCTTTCAAGGCCAGCCGCATGAACGCGGCCAGACGGCGGCTGACGTGAACATGAACCAGAGGCAACGAGGCCGTCATGTTCGCGACAGTTCACCGGGGCTATTGTCGCATTGCCAATTCAGGAGGGTTCTCATGATCAAAACATTCGCGCTCGGCGCGATGGCCGCACTCGTGCTCGTCGCCGGCTGCACCACCGTCGATCCGTACACCGGTGAACGCGTGCCCAACCGCACCGCCAATACCGCCATCATCGGCGCCATCGGCGGCGCCGCCGTCGGCACGCTTGCGGGCGGCGATGACGGTCGCAACGCGGCAGTCGGCGCAGCGGTCGGCGCAATCGCCGGCGCGGGCGCGGGCGCCTACATGGATGCGCAGGAACGCAAGCTGCGCGAGCAGATGCGCAATTCCGGCGTGGGCGTCACCCGCGTTGGCGATGAGATCACGCTGAACATGCCGTCCGACATCACGTTCGATGTCGATCGCTCGAACGTGAAGCCGCAGTTCGGCGCCACGCTCGCCAACGTTGCGCAGACCCTGCGCGACTATCCCTCGACGACGGTGGATGTGGCCGGACACGCCGACTCGACGGGCGCCGACGACTACAACCAGGCGCTCTCGCAACGTCGCGCGGACGCCGTCGCCCAGGCGCTGATCCAGAACGGCGTGCAGCCGGTCCGCGTCGTCGCCGCCGGCTTCGGCGAAGCCCGTCCGATCGCCGACAACAACACGGTGGCGGGCCGCGCCCAGAACCGTCGCGTGGAAATCAAGCTGCGTCCCGTGACGAGTTGATCTCTGTCGCACTGAAGTGAAGGACGCCCCGGTCGCAAGGCCGGGGCGTTTTTCGTTGTGTGTGCTGTGAAAGGGCGCTTCGATTTTCGGTCACTGTGCGCACCGGGAGGTGCGCACAGTGTCGAAAGCAGCACTTCAATCCGCACACGTTTTCACGCTGCGGGCACAAGTGGGAGGGCCGGGGACGCGGACTGAATCCGCAAAACTGGTGGAAAAGGGAAAGTACGAACTCCGTCCGCGTCCCCGTGACCGTTTCGCGCCAGCATGTCACCGGGCCT
>JAWXBS010000054.1:0-57298 GCA_034440275.1 Alphaproteobacteria bacterium | reverse complement strand
GCTCTCGGGCGAGGCCGCCCACGACATCGTCGCGACCCCGTAGTCTGCGGCTCCGATGCGCCGGCCCTTGGCCCCAAACGCGAGGCCTGTCACCGTGGTGTGGTGGGCGGCCTCGCCCGAGAGCCGGCGCAAGACGCTCGCCTGGAAAGGCGCGCACCTTTCGGTGGTTTGGACGCACGACGCGAAGTTTCTCGTCACCACCATGCAGGAGCAGGCGCTGCACGGCTGGCGGCTGCAGGACGGCCAGCATTTCCGCATGGCGGGCTATCCCGCGAAGATCCGCGACGTGTCCTTCTCGTACGACAAACGCTGGCTTGCGACGTCGGGCGCGACGGAAGTGGTGTTGTGGCCGTTCCAGAGCGCCACCGGGCCGATCGGACAGAACGCCGAAGTGGCGGGAGAGCTCGGCAGTCCCTGTACGGCGATCGCGTGTCACCCGAACCGCGCCGTGCTCGTCGCGGGCGGGCAGGACGGGGAGGTGGCGCTGATGCCGCTGGTCGCGGGCGGGGGCCCGAGCGGCAAACCGTTGCTGGTGCAGGCGCCGGGCGGCGCGCAAATCACGGTGCTGGCGTGGTCGGCGGACGGCAAACATCTCGCCATCGGCGCCGAGGACGGCGCGGCGAGCGTGTGCGATTTCTCGCAGGCGCTCGGCTAGCACCGGGCTTCAAGTCCCCAAAAGCAAAGAGGGGAGCCTTTCGGCTCCCCTCCCGCAGTTTCAGGTTCTGACCTGTCTTACCAGCGCTTGCCCAGCGTGACGCCGAACGTGCGCGGCTCAAGCAGGAAGGCGTTGGAGAAGAGGCCCGACGACTGGTCGGTCAGGTAGAGGTCGGTGATCACATCGTCGTCGGCGATGTTCTTGACGAAGAGGCTGGCGTAGAGGCCGGCGTCTTCATTCTCGAACCGCAGGGACGCGTTGATCTGCGAGTAGCTGTCCAGCTGGTCGGTCGCGGCGTTGAAGATCCGCGAGAAGCTCTCGGCCTGGTAGTAGTAGTCGGCCCGCAGCGTCGCCGCCCAGTTGCCCATCGGAATGGTGTACTGGCCGCCGAAGGACACGGTCCATTCCGGGGTGTTCGGCAGGTCGTTGCCTTCCAGCAGACGCTTGATGCCGTCCGAACCGGAGAGCGCGTCGCCGCCGAAGTTGCGGCCGAGTTGGCACGCGAAGGGCAGCAGGGCGGGGTTGATGCCCTGGATCGCCGTGACCGCCGCGTTCGACACGATGCACCGCGCCGCCGTGGAGATCGTGGCGAGCGCCGGGTTGGCGACGATGCCGCCAGCCGCCGCCTGCGCCGCGCCGCCGTTGGCGCCGGCAAGGTCGGCCACGTTGACCGACCGCACAACCGAACCCGCCGGTGCGCTCGGAAGCGAGCCGCCGGTGCCGAGCGTGCCAAGGAAGACCGTGCCCGTGGAGTCGTACACCATCGTGCGGGTCCAGCGCAGTGCGTCGGACACGCCCGTGTAGTTCGCGTTGCCATTGGTGACGTTGATGGGGTCAACGAGGCCGCCGATGGAGTCGGTGATCTCGGAGCTCAGATATCCGACGTTGAAGTCGAACACGAGGCCGTTGACCGGCTCCCAGGTGAACTCCGCTTCGAGGCCCTGGATGGTGGCGTCGAGGTTGGCGTTGACCGAGGTGCGGTTCACGATCCGCGTGATCTGGTAGCCTTCGTACTCGTAGTAGAAGCCGGCCAGGTTGGCGGTCATGCGACCGTCGGCGAGGACGTTCTTAACGCCGACTTCGTACGACTGAACGAATTCCGGAGCGAAGTCGCGGGCGACGCCGGTGAACAGCGCGGGATCGAACGGCGGGTTGATGCCGCCGCCCTTGTAGCCGCGGGCGTAGGACGCATACCAGTTCGTCTCATCCGTGAACGGAAGCTGCGAGCTGTAGGCGAGCGTGGCGCGGCCGGTGGTCTCGTCGAAGGACGCCGTCCGGGTGCTGAGCGGCACGCTGGTGCGCGGCACGCCCTGCAGCAGCGTGTTGCGATCCTGGACGAGCTTGTCGTCGGAGGTGCGACGCAGGCCAATCGTCAGCTTCAGGTCGTCGGTGGGCTGGAGGTAGACTTCGCCGAAGATGGCGGAGGCGTCCAGCTTGTAAAGCCCCGTGAAGCTTTCAAAGAAGTTCTGTTCGAACGACGCGGGAATGCCGAGGCCCTGTCCGATCGCTTCGAGGGAGTTCGAAATGACCTGGTAGCTGGAATCAGTGGCTTCGGAGTCGATCGAGATGTAGCCGATCGTGTAATTGAACCAGCCGTCGAGATCGGACGCCAGACGGAATTCCTGGGTGATGGATTCCGTCGAGACCGAGGATTGGTCAAACGTCGCGAGGAACCTCTGCGTGCCGGTCCGGGTGCCTGTGTAGGGACCGGTCGGATTGAAGACGGTCGGGCGCAGCGCCTGTCCGCCGAAGGACTGGTTGTAGTCGACGTTCGACGACACCTCGTTGGAGGCGAACGACGTCAGCGAGGTGAACTTCACCGGGCCGAAATCCCAGTTGAACTCGAAGCTCGTGAAGAAGTCTTCGAACTCGTGCTTCGGCTGGAAGGTCAGCGCCACCTGACGGAGATCGTCGGGGTTGTTGCCCGCGAGCGCCGGGTTGTCGATCAGCAGCGTGGGCTGGATCGGACCCGCGCCGTCCGGGTCGAAGCCCGGGAAGATCAGGGCGCCGAGACCGCCGAGCGTGGCTGACGAGTTGAGCGCGTCGAAACCGAGGCTGGTGTTAAGGCAGCCCTGGCTGAACGGCCACGGACGGTTGTCACGGGTGCAGAGCTGCTTGCCGATACGCGAGCGGTTCGAGTCTTCCTTGAAGTACTGGACCATCAGGCTCGCGTCGACGTTGTCGGCGAGCTGCGCGAACAGCGAACCGCGCACTGCGTACATGTCGCGACCGTCGACGTCGTTGCCGCTGACGATGTCTTCCGAGAAGCCGTCACGCTTCGTGTAGAAGCCCGCGAGGCGCGCGGCGAAGGTGTCGCCGATCGGAATGTTGACGTAGCCGTTGGTCTTGTAGGTGTTGAAGTTGCCGTAGGTCCCTTCGATACGGCCGGAGAATTCTTCCGGGACCGCCTTCTGGGTGATGATGTTCAGAACGCCCGAGGACGAGTTGCGTCCGTACAGCGTGCCTTGCGGGCCGCGCAGGACTTCAACGCGTTGCACGTCGAAGAATTCGCCTTCGAAGATCGGCGAGTTGCCGACCGGCGCGCCGTTGATGTGGATGCCGACCGCCGCATCGCCAGACGTGGCGACGACCTTGGTGCCGACGCCGCGGATCGCGACGTTGTTGCCGGTGAAGTTCTGCTTCGAGAACTGGAAGTTCGGGATGGCGAGCTGGAGATCCTGCGCGTCGTTGAGCTGCAGGCGCTCAAGGCGGCTCTCGTCGAACGCCGAAATGGCGATCGGAACGTCCTGGATCGAGGCTTCGCGCTTTTCAGCCGTGACGACGATTTCGTCGGTCACACGGCCTTGTTCCTGTTCCTGCGCCAGCGCAGGGGACGCCGCGCCGAGGGCCGCAAGCGACACCCCCGTGAAAAACGCAAACGTCGAGCGGTTCTTACCTGTCATGCCTAAATTCCTCCCCTACGGATTCGCCGACATTGCGAGCGATACGGCGTAGCGACGCCTGGTGCGGTTCATGCTGTCGCCCGAACGAATCCGGTCGCATCATGTCCACGTTGCCCTCAGTTCACGGCTGGGAGGCATCGACTGTCAATAGTATGACGCTGCGTAAGGGTCTCTTCCCGCTGTGTTGAGGCGCGCAGGACACAGCATTTTACGCTTTGCGCACCACCGGGAAGAGCCTTCGGAGCAAGGGATGTCCCAATCGGGGGTTGCGCCTATAACCGGCGGATGGATCGTTCGTCCGCCCTCGTCCTGTTCTCCGCCGGCCAGGACTCCACAACCTGTCTCGCATGGGCGCTCGCGCGCTACGACCGGGTCGAGACGATCGGCTTCGCCTATGGCCAACGCCACGCCGTGGAGCTCGACCAGCGTCCTCACGTGCTGGCGGCGCTCCGCATGCATGACCCAAAATGGGCGGAACGGTTGGGGCGGGATGAGGTAGTCGACATCGCCTCGTTCGGCGCACTGGCTGAAAGTGCGCTGACTTCAGACAGGGCCATCGAGATGCAGGCGAACGGCCTGCCGAGCACTTTCGTGCCGGGTCGCAATCTCGTCTTCCTGGCGTACGCTGCGGCGCTTGCGTACCGGCGGGGACTGGGCGTGCTCGTCGGCGGCATGTGCGAGACGGACTTCTCCGGCTACCCGGACTGCCGGCGCGACACCCTGGACGCCATGGAGCGCGCGCTGCAGCTCGGCCTCGATACGTCGCTGACGGTCGTGACCCCGCTGATGAAGCTGACCAAGGCGCAGACCTGGGGGCTGGCGTACGAACTGGGCGGCGATGACCTCGTGGATCTCGTCGTCGAGCACTCCCACACCTGCTACGAGGGTGATCGCACGCATCGCCATCCCTGGGGCTATGGCTGCGGGACGTGCCCCGCGTGCGATCTGCGCGCGAAGGGCTGGGCGGCCTGGCGCGCCGCATGAGCTATGCGGTCAAGGAAATCTTCTACACGCTGCAGGGCGAAGGCATGCAGGCGGGGCGACCATCGGTGTTCCTGCGGTTTGCGGGCTGCAATCTGTGGTCGGGCCGCGAGGAAGACCGCGCGGCGGCGGTCTGCACGTTCTGCGACACCGACTTCGTCGGCATGGATGGCCAGGGCGGGGGACGTTTCGACACGGCGGATGCGCTGGCCGACGCGGTGGCTGAACACTGGCCGGGCGGCGGCGCGCCCTACGTCGTGTGCACAGGCGGGGAACCGCTGCTGCAGGTCGACGAGGCGCTGATCGCGGCGCTGCACGCGCGCGGTTTCGAGATTGCGGTGGAGACCAACGGCACGATCGAAGCGCCGCCCGGCATCGACTGGATCTGCGTCAGCCCGAAGGCCGATGCGCCGCTCGCGCAAACGCGCGGGAACGAACTCAAGCTCGTGTATCCGCAGGAAAAAGCGCGTCCCGAACGTTTCGAAGCGCTCGCGTTCGATCATTTCCTGCTGCAGCCGATGGATTCACCCACGCAGGCTGAAAACACCGCAGCGGCGGTCGGTTACTGCCTCACGCACCCGCGCTGGCGGCTGAGTCTGCAGACCCACAAGACGCTGGGGATTCGCTGAGGGACGCTCAGCCCGGCGATTGCGCGCGGTACGCGGCGGCGACGCGGTCGGCGTAGCGGCGGATCGCGCGGCGGGCGTCGGACCAGGTAGAGGTGCCATAGGCGTTGGCCAGATCGTACTCGTACCAGTCGTAGCTGAACTCGTTCAGCACGCGCCCGTCAGCCGCCACGAGACGCGCTTTCAGTTCTGCGCCGCCGAGGCTGACACTGCGGATCATGTCGAGGCCCGGACGCTTCTGCCCCTGCGCGAGCGTGGGCCGGGAAGGCTTCACGTCGACAAGCGTTGTCTCGATGGTGATGGGGCCTTCCGCGCCGATGGTGGCGCCGACGCTCGCCAGTTCGGCGGCGAGCGCGCGGTTCAGTGCCTCCTGCAGCTCGGCGATCTCGCGCGTGCCGTAGTCGTCGTCGAACTTCTTCTGGAGGTCCGCCTCCACCGCGATGGGGCGCACCACGACGGGACCGGCGCTGGCGGTGGCGGCGAAGGCGAGGCTCAGGCCCGCAGCCGCGGCGATGGCGAGAAGACGCATGACCGTTCTCCTGTAGAAGTCGTCATGAAACGCCCGGTCGGCGACCGGCGCAACTCATGTCCCTGTAATGTAGGGCGCGCGACCGGGCCGCGCCAGCGATCAGCGACGATCGTCGTCCTCGTCTTCATCGTCGTCATCGCCCGGCGTGACGACGTCCACCACCGCGCCGGTGGTCTTCACCGCGACCTTCGCGGTCGTGCCGACGACCCGGCCCGCAGCGCCGACGACGGCGCCCGCAAGGCAACCCGACAGCACCATCGCGGCGATCACGAGAAGGGCGGGCGTGAGGATGCGGCGCATGACTGTCTCCCTGAGTTCCGATCAATGGCGCTGCGCCGGGGTTGGGTGCAAGCGGGCGTTGCAGGAAATGTCGCGCGTCGTCGCTACCGCAATGCCGCGAGGATGAAGAACGGCCAGGCCACAACGATGGCGGCGAAGCAGATCGTGATGCCCATGGGCGCCGCCTGCCAGCCGTCCTTCATCACGGCCGGCGCGATGAAGGCGAGCAGCCACGTCGCCTTGTAGAACACCTGCATCGCCAGCAGCGGCGCCATCAGCTTCGGCTGCCACAGACCGACGATCGAGCCGATCAGGATCGAGCCCCAAAGCGCGCCCACGAGCAGCTCAAGCCCATGCGACGCCGCAACCTTGCCCTCGAACACGGTCGCGGTCCCGCGACCGGCGAACATGGCCAGGCACACCGGCGCCAGGATGAGAATGTTGAGCGCGTAGGGGATCTGCAGCATCGCCGCGTGGTACGCGGCGCTGGCGGAACAGGATCAGCGCGACGAGCGCTGCTCGTTGGCGATACAGCGGACCTCTAGGGCGCAAGATCCCGCACAACTCTCAACCCGCTCCCGTGATGGCGAGCCGCTGGCCCAGAGCCTGCGCGATCGGCTGACCGGAGCACCACGCCTCCCGTGTGCCAATCGCCGCCTCGGTACGTTCGCTGTCCGCAGAGGGAGCCGCCCTGAAAAGCGGAGCCATCGACGGGCCTTCGCGCATGACTGACTTCGTAGCAATCTTCCGTCCACTCCGACGCGTTTCCCGCAGTGTCATGGAGGCCGAATGGATTCGGGGCGTACTCGCCGACAGGTGACGTTCCGAGCACGCCGGAGTCCGTGTAGTTGCCATGGCGCGGGCTGATGCTCGTCCCCCACCAATAGGGCGTGGTGGAGCCTGCGCGCGCGGCGTACTCCCATTCAGACTCCGTGGGGAGGCGATAGGAGCGCCCCGTTCTGCGTGACAACCACACCGCATACGCCTGTGCGTCGGACCAGCTGATGCAGGTGACGGGGTGGCGGTCGGTCTGCGGAAAGCCGGGATCGCGCCAAGAACCGCTAGGCGCGTAGTTGCCGGTCTTGAGCGTTACGCAGTCATTCGCTGGATTTGATCGCCGTGTCGCGGCGACGAACGCGGCCCACTCGCCGCGCGTGACTTCAAACTTTCCGATCCCGAACGCGCGAATGTGAACGGTGGTCGGCGGCCCTTCGTTTTGGTTGTGGGCTTCTATGAATTCGGCGCCAATGCGGAAGGAACCTGCCGGAACCACCACAATCTCCGGGCACTCTGGACAGTCCTTGATTGTTTGCCCGGACTGCGCACGTGGCGGCTGGACCGCTACGGTCGGCGTGGATGTCGGGGCTCCACTGCGAAGTTTTTCTTGCTCCTTTTGGCGCAACGCCTCGTTTTCGCGGCGCAATCTTCCCAACTCGGGATCGACAGTGGGGGCGGCAACGGCCGGCGCCGCCGCAAAGCGCCAGTCCGGCGCGCGCAGCAAGCCGCTACGAAACTCTGGTCGCTGCAAGCGTCCGGTGGCGCTGAAGACCTGCGCCTGAACCTGGCTGAAGAGGTTCACTGCCGTGTCAGAAGGATTGCGCGCGAGCGCCTCTGAAAGGGTCCGCGTGAAGACGCTGTTGCGCTCCGCGGGATTGTCAGGGGCCGTAAGCCCTGGACGCGTGGCGTACGCGATGAGCACGTTGTCGGGAACGTCGGCGAGATCGGCGAGACCGCCTGCCGGTCCAGTGCGGGAGCCTGCCGGCAGCGGCAGATTGCGGCACGCGTCGAGGATGATGACATTCACCTTGTTCCCCGCGCGCGCCATGTCGCGCAGAAGGAACTGCATCGGCGGCGCATGGTAGCGCAATTCGTCCATCGAGCGGGCGGTGACATCGACGGGCACCAGCAGATTGGCGCCGTCATGCTCCACACCATGACCAGCGTAGTAAAAGACACCGACGGCTTCGCCACCGCCAGCGCTCACTCTCGCAGTGAAGGCATTCATAGCGCCTTCCATCTGCGCTTTTGTGGCGTTCATGAGCGGGACAACATGGAAGCCGAGCGCGCGAAGCCGCGTAGCCATCAGGTTCGCATCGTTGACTGGATTGACCAGTTGCCAGCCGGGAGTTTGGTACGCGGCATTGCCGATCACCAGCGCGAAGCGCGATGCGTTCTGCTGGGCATTGCCCAAGCCCGCCGCCAATACCGCCACAACCGCAATGGCACGCAAAAACCACCGCATGGCTATCCCCTTCTTCCGGAAGCCTTGTGCCTGTCGGTCGAGCAATGAAGGCGAGCTAGGAAATCTTGCGCGACAACGTCCGGCGCACGATCATTGCGCCCGATATTTGCCTTTGCCAATTCCGAAAGGATTACACGGGCGGGAAATTTGGACGACAGCCGGCAGTTCCGAACTGCAGAGGTTCAGCTACCACACCATGGTCTCTCGCCCTACCGGCTAGACCGCCGCTTGCGTTCCACGCTGGACGGGATGCGCAGACTTTCGCGATACTTCGCCACCGTGCGCCGTGCGATGTCGACGCCCATTTCGCGCAGGATTTCCACGATGCGGTCGTCGGAGAGGATTTCCGTGGGCTTTTCGCCATCGATGAGCGCGCGGATGCGGTGACGCACGGCTTCCGCCGAGTGCGCCTCGCCGCCGTCGGCGGACTGGATCGCGGCGGTGAAGAAGAACTTCAGCTCGAACACGCCGCGCGGTGTGGCGATGTACTTGTTCGTCGTCACGCGGCTGACGGTCGACTCGTGCATCTCGATGGCGGCGGCGACGGTCTTGAGATTCAGCGGCCGCAGATGCTCCACGCCGTGGACGAAGAAGCCGTCCTGCTGGCGGATGATTTCGCGCGCGACCTTGAGAATCGTTTTCGCGCGCTGGTCGAGCGACTTGATCAGCCAGCTCGCGTTGGATGCGCACTCGGAGACGAACGCCTTGTCGGCCTCGTTGCGCGCGACCTTGGAGACTTCGGCGTAGTAGCGCGCGTTCATCAAGAGGCGGGGGAGCGTGTCGCTGTTCAGCTCCACCATCCACGCGCCGTCGGAAGCTGCGCGCACATAGACGTCCGGGATCACGGTCTGCGCGACGCCTGCGCCGAATCCGGCGCCTGGCTTCGGCGACAGCGCGCGGATTTCCGCGATCATGTCGTCGAGATCCTCGCGGTCCACGCCGCAGAGCGTTTCGAGGCGATCGAACTGGCGCTTCGCAAGAAGATCGAGATGGCCGACGAGCGTTTCCATCGCCGGATCGAAGCGGTTGCGATCCTTCAGCTGCATCGCGAGGCAGTCGGCGATGTCGCGCGCCATGACGCCCACGGGCTCGAAGCCGCGCATGATGGTGAGCACCTGCTGCACGGCCGCTTCATCGCAGCCGAGCGTCAGCGCGAGGTCGAGCGTGTCGCCGCGGAAATAACCCCAGTCGTCCACCGCATCGATCAGCGCTGCGCCGATGATGCGCTGCACAGGCGTGACGCCAGCGGCGGTGAGCTGCGCGTCGAGGTGTTCGGCGAGCGAGATGTCCGGGGTGGCTGTATCCTCCAGCTCCGGCATCTCGTCGAAGCCCTTGCCGGAGCCGGCCTTCGACCAGTCCTGCAAAGGCGCGGCGCCCGCATCGAGGCGGTCGGCGCCGTGGAGATCGGGGTGGAGGCTGTCGACGTCGACGTCGAGGCTGGCTGCGGCGGCGCCGCCGGGCGCATCGTCGAAGGACATCGTCTCTTCGGCGGCGGGTGAGTCCACGCGCTCGTCGCCCTGGACGTCTTCGCGCTCGAGGAGGGGATTGCGCTCGATTTCGGTGTCGACGAATTCCGAGAGCTCAAGATTGGACAATTGCAGCAGCTTGATCGCCTGCTGCAGCTGCGGGGTCATCACCAGGGACTGTCCCTGGCGCATCTCCAATCGGGGGGCCATCGCCATGGGCGAGGGTCTTAGCGGCGAGTGATTGACCGTTTGCAAATATCAGGCCGCGAAAGAGCGTTAACGCGGGTTAGTGATTGTGGCGGGCCTACGCCGCGAAGCGATCGCCCAGATAGACCCGCTTCACCGTTTCGTTGTTGCGCACTTCGTCCGGCGTGCCTTCGAAAAGGACTTCGCCGTCGTAGATGATCGAGGCGCGGTCGACGATCTCGAGGGTTTCGCGGACGTTGTGGTCGGTGATCAGGATGCCGATGCCGCGCGACTTCAGGAAGAGGATGAGGTCGCGGATGTCGGAGATGGCGAGCGGATCGATGCCCGCGAAGGGTTCGTCGAGCAGCATGAAGGCCGGGCGCGTTGCGAGCGCGCGCGCGATTTCAACGCGGCGGCGCTCACCGCCGGAAAGCCCCGTCGCCGGGCTGTCGCGCAGGTGCTCGATGCGCAGCTCCTTCATCAGGCCTTCGCAGATTTCCTGGCGGCGGACCTTGTCGCGCTCCACGAGTTCGACGACCGCCATGACGTTCTGTTCGACGGTCAGACCACGGAAGATCGACGGCTCCTGCGGGAGATAGCCGACGCCGAGGCGCGCGCGCTGGTACATCGGCAGGTTCGTGACGTCCTGCCCGTCGATGAGGATCTGGCCCTGGTCCACGCGGATGAGGCCGGTGATCATGTAGAAGCACGTCGTCTTGCCCGCGCCGTTGGGGCCGAGCAGACCCACGACTTCGCCGCGCTTGAGCGTCAGGCTCACGCCCTTCACGACCTGGCGGTTGCGGTAGGACTTGCCGATGTCGACCGCAGACAGCCCGCCGGCGTCCGCTTCGGACACGGCGTAGCTCGCTTGGCTGGACGTGCCCTCTGGCGACATGTGCGGCTACTTCTTCTGGATTACTTTTTCGGGGCGGCCTTCGGACGGAAGACGCCCTGAACGCGGTTGCCTGTGCCGGGGCGCAGCGTCGTGCGTCCGCCGCTGATCTCCAGCACCATGGTTTCCGCGCGGATGACGTTCTCGTCGCTCGCCACCACCACGTTTCCGGTGAAGGTCACGCTGTCGGAGGACGTTTCATACACGGCGCGATCGCCGCGCGCCTTCTGGTCGGGGCGGACGTAATAGACCTGACCTTCCGCCACGATGCGGTCGATGTCGCCGGTGCCCAGCGTGTTGCCGCCGGAGGAGCCTGCGCTGAAGAACAGCGTCAGCTTGTCGGACTGCAGGCGGCTGTCGTTCTGCACGACGTCGACATTGCCGGTCAGCACCAGCTGGCGGTTGCCGTCCATGTATTCGAGATTGTCGGCGCTGTAGGAGATCGGCCCGCCGCTGGCGGAGAGCTGCGCCTGCGCCGGCGCCGTGAGCGCGGCCATGCCGAGAAGGGCTGCCGGGAGCGCGGCTGCGAGCCATGCCTTGCGCGTCATCGTCATTCCTCTTGCCCTTCCGAGCGCTGCTTGATGGTGCCCTTGACGTGGCCCCGGAAGATCACCCGCGAACCATTGTCCCGTATCTCATAGGAGTCCGCGCGCACCGAGCCAAGGGGGCCTTCGCCGCGCACTGCACGGGCGCCTTCTACGACATTGTCGGCGGTCCGCACGAAGGCGGAGGTGGAGCTGAAGGCGTTGCCTTCGGTGTCGGAGAACACGACCTCGCCGGTCAGGCGCACGGTCCGCTCCAGCTGGTTGTAGACCCCGGCGGTTGCCACGACCTTGCGCCCGTCGGCGGTATAGACGGGCTTGTCGAGGTCGATGAGGTCCGATTGCTGGCCCTGGCGCTTGGCCGTCAGCGCCGTGACCACGAAGGATTCGCCCCCCTGCGACCGGCCCGAAAAGCGGGGATTGACCATGGTCAGCGATGCCGCCGCCGAGACCTCGTCGCGGGTCCCGAAGCCGCCGAGCGCCGCGTGCAGCGTCATGAAGCCGAAAAAGGTGCTGAAGGACGCCGTCGCCAGCCCCACGAACAGGAGCCGCATGGCCGAGAGCTGTCGCGAGCGCTTGCGCGCCGCCTCAAGCGTCAGCTGGCGCCTGGGCTCCCACGCCTGCGCCGCCGCCAGCGGGTGGGCGCGGTCGTGCGCCAAAGGGGCGGAGGGGAAAGCGAGGTCGGTCATGTGGACCGCTGAGATAGGCGCTGCGCTGCGGCATAAGCAAGGCGCGGTGTCGTCGCTTATGGAACTTTCGGGGCGCCGTGAGTGAACCGGAACACGCCCCAGCCGTTGATCTGCTCACATCGGGTGCAGCAGAGAAGGGTCCGCCATGACGGAAGCCACGCAAGACTGGTTCGAGAAGATCCTCGTCAATCCGGCGTCGGAATACGACGCGCCGAGCGAGGTCCTGACCGACGAGCGCCTCACCGCCGAGCAGAAGAAGACCGTGCTCGCCGAATGGGAGCAGGACGCCGCCAGCCTCGCCGAAGCGGTCGCCGAAGGCATGGGCGGCGGCGAACCGAACAAGCTGATGGAAGTGAAGAAGGCGCGGCTGGCGCTGGAGGGGATGGGGTAGGGGCAGCCCATCGCGAGCATTGGAGACGCTCGCGTTATGATGGTGGCGAGCGTCGTGGCTCTCGGCGATAAATGGCGAAGCAGGTGACGATGTAGATCAAGCCCACCGGATAGATCGAATGCACCGTCATCCACTCACCCACCGTGATGTATCTCGCTTTCGCGCCACGGGGCTTGATCGAGTGGACTCGTCCCGAATGCGCGTCTGGCTCGACAGGCGCTGCGCTCATCAGGTGTCGTTCGTAAGCGGTGCAGCCAAGAAAATACAGAATCCATACGAGCGGAAGAATGAACTTCAGGGCTCGCTTCATTTTGCGGCTCTCAACCCAACGTGCTTGAGATCGTGACACACTCCGAAGGTCCGTGTCACCAACGCTTCTCCCTCCCCTCGATGGGGAGGGTGGCGCGTAGCGCCGGGTGGGGCGTTCGCAAGATGCGCGAGCGAAAGGAGCGAGAGGAAAACTCGCATCTCGCCGTTCGTGCCTCTCGCCCCATCACCGAGCGCGCACCCCACCCCCGCCGCATGCGCGGCGGACCCTCCCCATCGAGGGGAGGGAGGAAGGCGGAGCGGCGGCGCCCCCGCCGTCGTTTCTTGGGGGAGTGACGGCGACGAGGGCGTCGCCGCTCCGTTTGGCTTCACCTTTCGCGCGAGTATGACGAACAAGTAGGGGGATCGCGGAGTCGTACGTCCCTCGCTTTCCCACGCACCCGCATTTTTCTTTTCCTGGCGCGCAAGGGATCGCCGCCTCCCACAAAGAAAAATCACCAAAACAATCCGACCGGGTCGCGACCCGTGAAATCCTGCCGCGCTTGAAAGGAAAGGAGGTCGCGCATGAAAGTCGTTCGTTCGAAAGTCACTCACCAACAGATTACTGAGTCCGTGCGCGACCTGCGCCTGTGGTTCATCGAGTTCGTCGCGTGGATCGCGGCGTACATCCCGATGCCCGCAAGCGTGCGCAAATATATGCGCGACGAAATCCATCGCGCGCGCCGCGATATCCGTCTCACCATCGCGCTCGCGATGATCGCGGGGATGGCCGTTCCGGTGACGCAGCGCTGGACATCGCGTCCGCGCGGGCCCGCGCCGGGCTGGCGCATGCAACGCCGCCGCATGAACATCATGAAGATCTACACGCGCGGGATACGTCTGCGCACGATCGCGGACATGCGGCGCGTGCTGGAGAATTTCGACAAGGTCGTGGCGCGCGCGAAAAAGCGCCTGCCGAAGCGCATGAAGATCGCCGGGCTCGTGCTGATGTGCGCGCCGATGATGGTGCTTGTGCCGTGCGCGCCCGCACCTGCAACCGAAGCCTCAGACACGTCATGACTGTAGAAGCAGGACCGCCGGCGCCCTCGCCGGCATTCGGTATCAAACCACGCGAGACTCTGCGGAGTCTGGCGGCGCCTTCGCATGCCGGCGAGGGCGCCGGCGGTCCGGCCCGGTCACCGCGCTCTATTTTCGATCACCGCGCCTCACGTATGCGCGAAGATATCCACCTCGTCCCAGCCCGCGATATCCAGCGCCGCGCGCGTCGGCAGGAACGCGAAGCACGCCTGCGCCAGCCCCATGCGGCCTTCGCGGTTCAGGATCACGTTCAGCTTGTCGCGCAGCGCATGCAGGTGAACGACGTCGGCGGCGGCATAGGACATCTGCGCATCGCTGATCTCGACGGCGCCCCAGTCGGAGCTTTGCTGCTCCTTGGAGATTTCCCGCTGCAGCAATTCCTTGATCACGTCCTTCAGGCCGTGGCGGTCGGTGTAGGTGCGGGCGAGCTTGGAGGCGATCTTGGTGCAATAGACCGGCGCGCAAACCACGCCGAGGTCGCGCATGATCATCGCCACGTCGAAGCGGCCGAAGTGGAAGATCTTCTCGATGGCGTTGTCGGCCAGGAGCCTCTTCAGGTTCGGCGCGTCGTAGGTCGCGCGGTCGAGCTGCACCACATGCGCTTCGCCGTGGCCGTCGGTGAGCTGCACGAGGCACAGGCGATCGCGCACCAGCGAGAGCCCCATGGATTCACAGTCCACCGCGATGGCGCCGCCCTTGGCGGTGAAATCGGCGGGCAGATCGCCATTGTGCAGGAGGCAGGAGATGTTCTTGCCGTCGACGGTGAGGGAGAGTTTGCGAGTCATCGCGGCGGCTTACGGGAAAATGTCCGCGACCGCCACAACGCCGTCGCACGGGGTCCTAGGCTCAGCGCCGCAAGGGGCGTTCGCGAGCCTCGGCGATGCGCACAAGACGCTGCTGCCACGCCCAGGTCGCTCCAGCCGCCAGCACGGCGAGACCGAGCGCGAGCACGATCATCGCCGCGGGGCCGGGGCCGGGGATCGGCGCGGCCGGCGCTTCTTCCGGCAATGCCGTCAGCTCGGCATCAGTCGGCGAGGGCAGGGGCAATGCGCCAACGCGCGTGAAGGCGATGGGCGCAAGGTCATTGTCGATCATCGCGGTGAAGCCCGTCACGGCGCCGGCGCCGTCGTAGCGGAACGCGATTTCGCCTTCGTCGAGCGTGTCGTCGGGCCAGTCGGAGATCGCGATGAAGCTCTCGCCGCGCCACGGATCGAGCCGCCCGTGCAGCACGCCGAACACGATGCGCAACGACTGCGCCTCCGCCGCTGGTTCGATGCGGATCTCGCCATACGCCGGATGAGTGTAAACGCCTTGCAGCGCAGACAACGGCGCCGACGGCGTGAGGGTCGGATCTTTTTCGCCGAGACGTGCGGCGCGACCGCGCGGCGGCGGAGCCGGCTTTCCGATGGCGGCGGTTTCCACTTCGCGCCGCGCGTTGGCGTAGGCCATGAGATCGGTCTTGCGCGGCAGGTCGAGCAGACGCTCGGCGAGCACGCGCGTGGCGAAGTCGGGGATCTGCGTCGGCCCGAGATTGGCCATCACCGCGATGCCGACGCGCGCGTCCGGGAACACCGTCACGCGGGCGCGGAAACCATCGATGGCGCCCGAGTGCGAGATGCGTCGCTCCCCGCGCCACGCGCCGACGCGCCAGCCGAGCGCGTAACCGCCGACGTCATCGTCGTTGGCCGGCTTGCCGCGCGGGCGCCTTTCAGGACCGGTGATGGGCGTCCACAGCGCTTCGAGCGTCTCCGGCCGCACCAGCGGCTGGCCGTTCGCCAGCGCGCCGTCGTTGGTCAGCATCAGCAGCCACTGACCCATGTCGTTGGCGGTGGAGTTGATGGCGCCGGCCGGACCGAGCAGTCGCGCATCGCGCGACGCCACCGTGCGGCTCGCGCCGTTCGCGCGCTTGGTGGCGCGGGCCGCGTTAGCGTCGGCGCCAAGACCGGCGGACGAATAGTTCGTGCGCGTCATGCCGAGCGGCGCGAAGATGCGCGCGATGGTGAAACTCTCCCAGCTCTGGCCTGCCCGCAGCTCGATCACACGGCCCGCGAGGATGATCGCGGAATTCGTGTAGCCGAAGCGCCCGCCCGGCGTGTTCTGCATCGCCAGCACGCCTTGCGCCGCAGCGAACTGCGCGCGCGTCATGTCGGGCCGCGCGTGCCAGAGGAAGTCGTGCCGCGCGAGACCCGAGCGCTGCGTGAGGAGATCGGCGATCGTCAACCGGTCGAGCGCACCTGGCTGCGACAGCATCAGCAGCGGATCGTGCGCGGCGACGCGGTCCGTCAGCGAGAGCTTGCCGTCCTCGGCCAGCAGCGCGGCGCCCATGGCTGTGAACGCCTTCGAGCACGAGCCGATGGCGAAGCGTGTGTCGGCGTCGATGAGCGTGGCGTCGTCGAGGCCGCGATGCCCGAGGCCCTGCGCCAGGATCACCTTGCCGTCGACCACGACGACCACCGCCATGCCCGGCACGTCGAAGGCGATACGCGCCGCGTCGAGTTCCTCGATGACACCCTTGAGCGCTGTGTCCGGATCATTGCTCCGCGCCCACGCCCCGAGGGGCGCGATTGCGCTCGCGAGCGCGACGGCGAACATCAGCACGAAGCGGCGCAAAACCATGGTCCGGTTCTACGGTGTTCGCGAGGCGGCGCAATCTGAAGTGCTGCAACGCGCCGGCGGTGCGCGAGCGGAAAACGGTCAAATCAGGAGAACCGTTGGTGCCCGGAAGAGGACTCGAACCTCCACGCCCTTGCGAGCGCCAGCACCTGAAGCTGGTGCGTCTACCAATTCCGCCATCCGGGCATGCCTTGCGGCAAGGGCGGCTAGGTGAGGCGCCGGACTCGGAAAGTCAATGGCGGCGGGGGTGGTGAATCACGGTGTCGCCGGGGACGGCGAAGGCGGAATGCCCTCGGTCGGCGCCTCTGTCGGCGGCAGGGGTTCGGTGATCACTTCGACGCTGGCGCGACGCCATTTCGTCAGGTGCACGCCCACGCGGCCGAACGGGGTGGGGATGACGATCCGCACCGGCGGGGCGACGTTGGAGTCTTCGGCGAGCGCGAACCAGATCTCGCCTTCGGGCAGACGGCGGCGCTCGTTTTCCTTGGACTGATTGAAACCGCGCAGCTGGACATAACGGAGGCGGCATCGCAGCGCCTGTCCCTCGTACCCGCCCGCGTCGAAGCGGCGGATCTCGCCGCCCGAGAGCACGAGGTCGTAGCGGGTGAGGCCGTCGAACGTCGCGTAGGCGCCGGCGCACTGGCGTGTCCGTGCGGCGTCGACGGCCATGGCGGCGATCGAGGATAGCGGATCGCGGCTCGTGCGACGATCTTCCGCCGTGGCTGGCGGATCGCCCCAGTGGCCGTAGTTGGGGCGGATGTCGGCGCTGAAGTCGCCGGCGGGCGAGAGGCGCATCGAGGTGGAGCGCCGCTTGCCGGAGTAGAGGTGGTCGAGATCGTAGCGCGACCAGCGGACCGAACCGTTGTCGATGCGGCCCTCCGCGGCGGCGACGATGTCGGTCTTGTCGAACCAGCGCAGCACGCCGCCGGTGCGCATGGTGGCGCGGACGTCGTAGTCTGATGTGCCGGCGCTGAAGTCGAAGGTGATGCCGCCGAGCGGCGCGATGCCGAAAAGGTTGCCGTCATACTCCAGCGCGAAGCGGTCCGCGTGGGCGGGGCTTGCGGCGAGCGTCGCGGCGGCGAGCGCCGCCCAGGAATGGCGATGGAACTTCACCAGCGCCGGGTACCGTGCGGCGGTGGCGCAAACAAGGCTCTGCGTTGCGAATTCAGGCGCGCAGCAGATCGGTCGCCGGGCGGACGGCGGCGCTGTCCGGGAAAGCGTTCGCGTCGCTGACGCCGAGGTGATCGCGCACGACGCCTTTTAGCACGGCGCGGAGATCCGTCGTCGCGCGCAGGTCGCGGCCCTCGTGGAGTTGGCCTGACGCGAGGCCCGGCCAGTCCGCCAGGACGCGTCCGCCGCGCACGGCCCCGCCGAGGAGGAAGGCGCACGACGCCGTGCCGTGATCGGAGCCGCGGTTGCCGTTCGCCGCCACGGTGCGTCCGAACTCGGTCATCACGACAACGACGGTGTCGCGCCACGTGTCGCCGAGATCGGTCTTCAGCGCGCCGAGGCCCTGGTCGAGAAGGCCGAAGTTCGCCGCAAGCTGGCCCTGTTCGCTGCCCTGGTTCGCATGGGTGTCCCAGCCACCCATCTCGACGACGGCGGCGACGGGGCCTTGTGGTTGCTTCAGGAATTGCGCGGCGGCCTTGGTCAGCGGCGCGATGGCGCGACCGCCGCCGCGCATGCCGCCGTCCATGGCGACGCCATTCGCGGCGACCGCCGACTGCAGCGCTATGGCGAGCGCGGGATCGCGCCGGCCATAAAGATCCATGAGGCGCGCGATAGTGTCTTCGTTCGCATCGGGAAGTGGCGAGGGCGACCATGTGGCGACGGCCGCATCGCCACGCAGGATGAGCGGCGTCTGTTGCGCGAGCGCAAGGCCGAGTTCGCGACGTCCGGCGGCGCGATCCGCAGGCAGCGCCTTCAGCGTCGCGTTGAGCCAGCCGGCATTGCGCGCATAGGGTTTGGCTCCGCCGGTCTCGAGCACGTTCTGCGCGTCGAAGTGCGAGCGCTCGCGATAGGGCGTCGATGCGGCGTGGATCACCGTGGCTTCGCCCGCGCGGTACATGGCGTGCAGATTTTCAAAGCGCGGATGCAGGGCGAAGGTGGAGTCGAGTGCGAGCGTTTTCGCTTTCTCCTGCGCGAGCACGCCGCGCGCATTCGCGTAGGCGGGATCACCCACCGGCGGCGCTGCGGCGAGACCATCCATGCCGCCGCGCAGCACGACAACCACGAGACGCTTCGACGTCGTAGCGCCGAAGGCGAAGGACGGCAGGACGAGCGAAGCGGCGCCGGCGCCGATCACGAGACGTCGGGAAATGTTCATCGACGTTGAAACTCCGGGCTGGAGAACAGAAGTACCATGCCTTGCATCGGGCTTTCGGCGCGCTGCACGGTCTGGCGTGTTTCCGCGGAGAGCAGGGGACCGAGGGCGCCGTCGCCGATGCTCACGGGTTCGATGTCGGCGCGCGAAACGCGGGCGGCGAGCGCTTCGGCCCACTCGATGCGCTTCCACACGAGATCGCCGGAGAGCCACGGGCCTGCGGTGTCTGCCCAGCCGTCCGGCCCTTGCGCGCGCCAGATGACTTGTCCCATGGCGCCGCTCGCGTTGGCGCCGACGCCGGGCGGGAGCTGCTTGATGTCGAGCGCGCGCATGACGGCGATCAGATATTCCTCGGGGCGACGGAATTTCGTCAGCGGCGTCGACCACGCTTCGGGGCTGTCGACGAGCGTTGTCATGGTGGCGCGCAGATCTCCGTCGGTGCGTGAAAAGGTTTGCGCGCAGCGGTCGACGACGGCGGGCGGGGGCGTATCGGCGATGTAGTGGCGCGCGAGCTTTGTCGCGACGAAACGTGCTGTGGCGGGCTTCCGCGCGAGATCGCGCAGCGCTTCCTCGCCCTGGGCGACGCCGTTCGGTGCGTAGGATTTTCCGAGCAGCGTCTTCGCGCCGGGTTCGTGGGCGTCGGAAACGAAGGAGAAGAGCTGCGCGCCGGCGCGCGTGCCTTTCTCCTCGTTGAGAAAATAGCGCGCCGCCGGGCGATCGTAGGTCCAGCCGGTGATGATCGCGGCGAGCGCCTGGACATCGGCCTGCGTGTAGCCGCCGTTCACGCCGAGGGTGTGCAGTTCGAGAATTTCGCGGCCGAGATTTTCGTTGAGTCCCGTTGGTCGTCCGCCGGGTCCGAAGCCGAGGCGCGGGATCATCCGCGGGTTCTTCGCCCAGTTCGAGTTCGGGCCGATGGAGGACCAGTTGTCGAGATAGATGCCCATGCCCGGATGCTTGGTGGAGGCGATCAGCATGTCGGCGAAGCGGCCGCAGACATGCGGGCGGATCGCTTCCTTCTCGAACGACGGCGGCATGGCCTGCGCCTGCGGCTTGGCGGCGGAGACGGTGAAGTGGTTCGACCAGAAGTGGACGAGACGTTCGTGAACCGGTTGCTCGGTGGAGAAGGCGGTGTCGAGGCGGGCTTTGGTGGCGTTCTCGTAGCGGGCGCGGAAGTGCTGGCGGAAGGCGTCTTCGGTGGAGAGGCGTTCGATCTCGGCGCGGGAAACGCCCTGGCGTTCGAGGCGCTCGCTGAGCTGGGCGCCGTTCGCGCCGCGCAGGCGCTGGGCGACGTAGAAGCGGCCGAAGGCGAGGACGTCGTCTTCCGCAGGCGGCAGCTGGGCGATGGCCGGCGGCGCTGAGCGTTCGGGGGTCAGTTGGCTCTTCACCCATCCCACGGGATCGCCGGCGATGGCGCGCAGCTCCCCCGGCTGGGCGCCGAAACCAAATCGGGTGGCGGCGATGGCCGCGCGTTCGAGGTTCATGTGCCGATCTCCGCTGCCTGTCTAACGCATTGCGTGCGCCGCTCCGTCGCTATTTCAGGGTGATCGTCTGCGCAGCGCCTTCGGCGGCGATGTCGAACTCGGCGAGATCGAATGCGGGCGGGCCGAAGCGGCCGTCGGCGTTGTTGGAGAAGCCGTAGGGTTCCGTCGGCATGCCGTAGGCGGCGCGGTTGAGGCCGCCGTCGTTGTTCACGTCGTGATAGATCTTGAGCGCATAGCGGCCCGGAGTCGGCGCCCGCAGTGTGATCGTGGCGGCGCCATCGACGACGGGCGCTTCGGCGGAAACCACTGGATCGCCGCCCCACGCACTGGCTTCAAAGAGACCCGCACGCACCGGGCCGTCGGCGGTTTTCAGCCCCGTCACCGTGAGCGTCAGCACCGGCTGCAGCGCGAGCGCAGGCGCTTCGAGCGGCGCGATCGCCAGCGGTGCGACAGGCGGCGGCCAGATCCAGTCGCGCACAGTGGTGACGGTCTCGATCGGGCCGGGAACCGAGGCGCACGCGGCGAGGAGGAACGGGGCGAGGGAGAGTGCGTGGCGCATGGCGCTTGGTAGCGGATTTGGCGGGGAAGGTGGAGAGTGGCGCACGCAGCAGCGCCGCCGCTCCGCAACAGACACGAAAACGCCGCGCCTCCCGGGGAGTGCGCGGCGCTTCTGCTTTCAGCGATAGCTCAGAGCGGGCGGACGTTCACTTCGCGCGAGGTGAGCGGCAGTTCGAGCATCATGCCGAGCTGCGCGGACACCACGTTGCCCATGCCCTGCGCCTTGGCTTCGCGCACCTGCATGTCGGCGAGGATGGGGTTTTCGCCCGCGTTCGTCAGCACCAGCGTGCCGGTGTTGGCCTGCGCGGCGCGGTGGGCCATCTGCGCGAGGCCGGGGAAGAAGCCTTCGCTCTCGTCCTCGTTGACCGCGTGCAGGGTCGCGAGGCTTTCGGAGCTTGCGCCGTGGAGCACGACGTCGGCGTCGAGCTGGGCTTCGGCCCATTCGGCGCGGCCGTCGCCGGCGACCACGAGGCTGCGGCCGCGGAAGTCGAAGCGGTAGCCGACGCGGCCCGTGTAGGCGTCACGATCGGTGGTGAAGGCGGACACGACCAGGCCGTCGGCCTGATAGACGATGACGTTCTTGCCCGGCTCCGGCGCCGGAGCCCAAGGCTCGAGGCCGGAAGCGGGGCCGACGCCCATGGCTTCGTTCAGGCCCTGCACCACGCGGTGCGAATCCGTGGGGCCATAGACCGGCAGGCGCTGGTTGTTGCGCTGCGGCGCGGCGTCCGTCCACAGCACGTCGAGATCGGCGTAGCGCATTGGATCGGCGCCGGTGAGCAGGACCGCCTGCAGGCGGCCGAGCGGGATGCCCTTGCGGCTGAGCGCTTCCGCTGCGCCCGCGCCCGCGTCGACGATGAACAGCTTGCCGCCGGCTGCGACCGCGAGGCACGGCTTGGGGCCGCGCGCTTCCGCAGGGCCGGAACCGACGCCGCAGACGACCGCGCGCAGCGCGTCATCGCCGAACAGGCTCGCCTCGTGTTCCTGCTGCTGGCCGACCTTGAATCCGTCATACGCTTTTGCAAGCGCTTCCTGGCCTTCCGGCGATTGCGAGCCGATGACCCAGCCGCTCCAGAAGAGCGCTGATAGTGCTACGAACGCGACCGATGTCGTGCCAATCGAATTCATCTCAAAACTCCGAAGTCGCTCTGTTATGCTTTCGCGCACAGTTCAATCCTTCAGCGCCTAACCAAGAACCGATTCTGGGTCGAGAGGGTTAATAAGTTGTTCACAAGAGTTTTCGGTTCATTGACGACGCTGCGGGCGCAACCGATCCCTGATCTCGGCGACAAACGCCTTGCGAAGATTGGCGCCCGGGATTGGCCCATCGATCAGGAAGGCGAGTCTTTCAGCGAGTCCATGATGCGCGTGGAATCCTTCCGGCTCATCGGCCGTAATCACTACGCACATGATCGCAATCCACCTTACTGGCGCGTCATCGACGGCGCGGTCGACGCGCTTTGGTTGCGCGAGACGGTCTGTGAAAAACTCGCACGCATTGATGCGCGCCTTCGCATGCACGGCCTGCGTCTGCACATCTACGACGGCTGGCGACCCACCGCCGTACAGGCCTATTTCCACGATGTGTGGATGGTGGAGGAACTCACAGCCCGTCGCCCCGATCTCAAGGGCGAAGCGCTGATGGAGGAAGTGGAGCGGTACTGGTCCGCGCCCACGGTCGATCCCGCGGCGCCCGCGCCGCACGCCACGGGCGCCGCCGTCGATCTCACGATTGCTTGGGAAAATGGCGAGCCGCTGTACATGGGCTGCATCTTCGATGACCCGACGGCCTTGGCGCATACGGATCGTTTCGAGCGCGTGTTCGACGATATGGGCTCTTATTCCATGGACGAGGCGCGGGCGAACCGGCGGCTTCTCTACTGGCTCATGCTCGACGAGGGCTTCGCCAACCATCCCGACGAGTGGTGGCACTATTCGTTCGGCGACCAGATGTGGGCCAAGCAGACGGGCGTCGAAAAGGCGCTCTACGGTCTCGCGGAGGTCCCCGAGTGAGCACTGCTCCGCGCAAGCGCGCGCTCGTGTTCGATTCCGGCGTCGGCGGACTTTCCGTGCTCGACGCCATCGTGGACGCGGACCTCGCCGTCGATCTCGACTACGCCGCCGACAATGCCTGGCTGCCTTACGGTGAAAAATCCGATGGCGCGCTTGTGGCGCGCGTGCCCGCGCTGATCGCGGCGCTGGTGCGGGAGTGGGCGCCGGATGCGGTGGTCATCGCCTGCAACACCGCCAGTACGATCGCCCTCGGCGCAGTTCGCGCAGCGGTATCGATCCCGGTCGTAGGCGTGGTGCCACCGATCAAACCTGCGGCGGCGGCCACGCGGACCGGCGTCATCGGTCTGCTCGCGACGCCCGCGACGGTCGCAAGACCCTATGTCGACGATCTCATCGCGAAGTTCGCGGCGGACAAGATCGTGGTGCGCTTCGGCTCCACGGCGCTCGTCGGCGCGGCGGAGCGGGCGCTGACGGGCGCGCCTGTGGATAAGTCTGCGGTGGCCGAAGCGATCGCCGGGCTCTTCGACGCGCCCCACGGCGATCACATCGATGTTGTCGCGCTCGCCTGCACGCATTTTCCGCTGCTCGCCGCAGAACTCGCCGCCGCCGCGCCGCGCAGAGTGACCTGGCTCGATTCTGGCGCAGCCATAGCGGCGCGGCTGAAGGATGTGGCCGGCCTCGTCGAAGGGCAGGCGCGACTACGCCGCGCGGGGTTCACCGGGCCTGTCGATCAGGGTCTGTGGGAGGCATTCGGGGGGCGGGGCTTTTCGGCGCGCGCAACCATTGGGCCGCAGTTTTCAGTCGCTCCCGCGGCTGGCGAAGGCTACGGCTGATTATCGCATGTGCGGTGTGTCGGGCGCGCCACAATCGTCCGGCTCCGGTGCAAATCATGCGCTGTGGTATTGCTGCGTTTTGAGGGTGCGCTAGCAATCCCGCTCAAGTTCTTTGACAGGGGATGCGCGTGGCAGAGCGCAAAAAGAAACAAAGGCACGGCCTCCAATCAGAAATCGTAAGTTTCGGAGAGCTTCTCTCCGGCGCTTTGTTCTTCGTGATGCCGTATCTGCAGCGTCCTTACCAATGGACTGACGCTGAAGTTTCGGATCTGGTGAACGATTTTCTTGCCGCCTACGAGGCGAAGTATCGCAATTACGTGCTCGGCACCGTCATCGGCCTGCGAGGACCGGGCAAGGACATCGAGATCGTCGATGGTCAGCAACGGCTGATCACGATCTGTATCCTGCTCGCCTACTGCCGTGACCGGCTGATGGGCCGCAATTCCGCGTTCGACGCTGAAATCCAGACCTGCATCCTCGCCGAGGGCCGCCCCCGGGTGACGCCGCGCCCGGTGGACGCGCCGTTCCTGCGCGATCTCTTCCAGGCCCGCGACTCGAGCGCCCGCCTCGCCGCCGCCATCGCCGTGCAGCGCGAGCGGGAGAAGGAACGCCTGAAGGCGAAGGAAGCGCCGCGCGCGGAAGATCCGCAGGAGTTGATGATCGCCGCCGCCGTGGTCGTGCGCGACAAGCTCGACCGTCTCGGACTGGATGCACTGCAAAAGCTGGCCGAGTTCATCATGGACCAGGGCATCATCGATTTCATCATCGCCGACGACCGCACGCAGGCGGCAGTCCTCTACCGCAGCATGAACATGCGCGGCCGCGAACTGTCGCCTGCCGATCTCATCAAGCTGGAAGCCATCGAGCACGGCGGCTTCGATCGCGCGATGAAGGACAAGGCCGCGCGCATCTGGGAGGAGGTCGAGAACATGCTCGGCCGCGAACGTTTCGAGCGGCTCCTGGAAATGCTGCCGCTGCTCGTCTCGCGTGAAGCGACGCGCACGCCGGGCGATCTGACGGAATGGCGCGAGCACACGTTCCGCAACGCCAAGCCAGAGGTCGTGCTGCTCACCATGCTGCCGCTCTACGCGAACGTGATGATGGAGATCGAGAGGGGCGAGATCGACGCCGAGTGCGCCAACGACGCCGAGGAGCGTGCGCTCGAAGAAACCAACGGACTCCTCAAGGGGCTGCTGCATCTGCACGACACGCACTGGATGCCGGCGGCGATGAACGTCGTCTACACCCAGCGTCAGAACCCGCTTTTCCTGTTGCGCTATTTCCAGGGCCTCGACCGGCTGTCCTACGCATTCTTCCTGGGCGCCATGCGCAAGGACGATCGCGCTGATCGGGCCGCGCGCTTCGCGCGTGTGGTCGCGGCCGGCGTCGACGAGACCCGGCTCGCGGTGGCGTTCGAACTGCAGGACGATGAACACGCCGCTCTTGCCAAGCGTGTGCGCGAACCGTTCGGCCGCGACAACTGGAAACGCCGTGCCATCGCCACGCGGATCAACGCGCTCCTGCCGCGCGGTCGCAATTTTCTGCGCAAGGAGGACGTGTCAGTCGAGCACGTCCTGCCGACGAGCTATTGCGCGCCATGGGAAGCGACCGGCTGGTCGCGGGCGATCGCCAAGTATTGCTCGGAGACGATCGGCAACTTCGTGCTCGTCACCGAAGCGCAGAACAACAAGGCCGGGCAGAAACTCCTCGCGCCGAAGAAGAATATCTATTTCAACTGGTCCGACGCGCCCATCCACGCGATCACCGAAGACATGCGCGACGTGAACGACTGGAATGAGACCTACGTGCGCGAGCGCACCGAACGTTTCGCGCGCCTGCTGCTGGCGTACTGGAAGGTGAAGGGTTGAGCGCTTAGCGCAGCGCCTACTCGCCGACGTCCTCGATGAAGGCCACCGTGCGTGGCGCCGGCGCAAAGCCGGACGCCTCGGCGAAACCGAGCGGGCGTGTCTTGCGTGGCCCGAGCTTTATCTCCGCCGGCGGCAGCGGCGTGAACGTCTTGAAGTCGCCCGCGAGGAAATCCGTGTAGCGCGGCGACAGCTGCACGACGAGCAGTTTGCCGTCAAAGGCGGGGATCATGGGCGAGGTGGCTTCAGCGTGGTTGCCTGGCGCATCGCGCAGCACCCACATCCGCACCGGCGGCAGGTCCTTGCGGTCACGCCACTCATAGGCAAGCTCGAAGAAGCTGTGACGGTGGTCGACGAGGACGGTCGTATAGGCGCCCGCCTTCACGCGCGCTTCAATGACGGCGGCAGTTTCCTTCCAGCCCGCCATGCGCTTCAGCGCGTTCTCGATGCCGCGACCGATCAGCGGCGCCTGATAGGCCACGGTGGGAAAGCTCACGAGAAAAATGAAGAGCGCAAAGAGCGCCGCGTGGATGCGCGTGGACCAGCGTAGGAACGCCCCGCCAGCGAAACGCCCGGCGACCAGCACGATGGCGGCGGGGTAGGCGGCGGCGGCCCAGTTGCCGTGCGCACGGCTGATCAGCGCCTGCACGATGATGATCAGCAGCGGCGGCGCCACGAAACACAGGAGGAATCTGGCGCGCTCGTCGAGCGGCCGCTTGCCGCGCACGAATTCGACGAGCAGCCAGACGAGCCCCGCCGCGAGCAGGCCGGCGATGGCGAACTGGTCGGCGAGGAACGCGCCGAGCTGGTCGATGTTGAAGAGATCGCCGCGCCAGTCGGCGTTGGCGGCGGTGTGCTGCACGGTCTCGAAGTCGTTGGCGGCGTTCCAGGCGATGTTGGGCAGGACCAGTATGGCGGCGATGGCGATCGCGCCGAAGCCGCCCGGCGTGAACGCGACCTTGCGCACCCGCGGCAGTACAATCGCCGCCAGCGTCAGGCACAGCGGGAAATAGAGCATGGCGTACTTGGCCAGCGCGCCCAGCCCCACCGCCGCGCCCGCCACCAGCGCCCACTTCCACGCGCCGTCCGCGCTCCACCGCCACGTGGCGTAGAGCGCCGCCGACCACAGCGGCAGGAGGATCGCGTCCGTGCTGATCAGCGCTGACGACAACCAGACGCCCGGGATCAGGAGCCAGCCGACCCCGGCCGCGAGCCCTGCGGCATTTCCGTACATGCGCCGGCCCAGCGCGAAGAGCGCGAACGCCGCGCCCGTGTGGGCGACCGGCGCGGCGAGGCGCACGGCCCAGGGATCGTCGCCGAACACCGCCGTGGTGGCGCGGATCACCCACGCGACGAGCGGCGGCTTGGAGAAATAGCCCCAGTCGAACGTGCGCGACCAAGTCCAGTACTGCGCTTCGTCGGGATGCAGCCCGAGCGGGGAGACCATGAGTCCCATGATGCGCACGGCGAGAATGAAGAGCGCTGCTAGGGCAAAGGCGCCCATGACCCGGTCCGGGCCGCGAACAGATTCCACATGCTCAGTCGCAGAAACGGCCATGCAGGGACCTCGGCGCGTTGCGCGACTGCAAGATTGGGAACGAAACGACGCGCGGTGATAGTCCCGGCGCGTCTCGGGCGCCACAGGCACGGGCAGATCGCCGCCGAATGCGGCGTTCAGGCCACTGCGTCAAGAAACCTTCGTGAATCTGTTAAGGAAGTGTGAAATCGGGCTTGTAAGCGCCGCTTGTGTGGCGATGAAGAGGCAGACGGTCGAGTTTGCCTTGTCGCGGTCTCGACGTTTTCGGGCGTTGCAGGGGGTTTTCCATGTTCAGCAAGAAGTTTTGGGGCGGTGTCGCCCTGACGGCGCTTTCGGTCGCCATGAATGGCGGCGTGGCGCATGCGCAATCCACAGGCTCACAGGATTTCGAAGACGAAATCGTCGTCACCGGCTCGCGCCGTGCGCCGACTGTCGGCGGTGTGATCACCAACGAGACCGCGCCCAAGGCGCGCGCGTCCATCGGGCAGGAATACATCGAGACCCAGACGGTCGGTCAGTCGGCGCTGGAGCTGGTGAACGTCATCCCCGGCGTCAACTTCACCAACAACGACAGCTACGGCTCGTCCGGCGGCAACCTGCGCATGCGCAGCTTCGACGGCAACCGTGTCTCGCTGACGTTCGACGGCATGCCGCTGAACGACACCGGCAACTACGCCATCTTCTCCAACCAGCTGCTCGATTCCGAACTGCTCGGCGCCGTGCAGGTGAACATGGGCTCGACCGACGTCGACAGCCCGACCGCATCTGCCACCGGCGGCACGATCAACTACACGCTCCGCAAGCCCTCCGATGATTTCACTTGGGCGGGTTCGCTCGCGGGTGGTGAGAACTCCTACGGGCGCGTGTTCGCGGGCATCGACACGGGCGAAGTCGGCCCGCTGGGCACCAGCCTCATGGGAGCGGCCTCGTTCCAGGAATACAGCAAGTGGCGCGGCCAAGGCGAGCTGGAGAAGAAGCAGTTCAACGGCCGCTTCTATCAGCCCATCGGCGAGGACGGCGACTTCATGGCCGTCGCGTTCCACTGGAACGAGAACCGCAACAACAACTATCGCGCGATGACGCTGGCTGATTACCGGACGTTCGGACGCGAACTCGATTTCGCTGGCACATGCAACCGCCCGACCCCGACCGCCGGCACGGCGCAAAACGAAGCGGCATCTTGCTCGTCGGATTTCTTCGGTCGCCAGGTCAACCCCTCGAACACCGGCAACATCCGGGGCAGCTCGCGCTTCTCACTGGGTGACTCGCTGACGCTCACAGTCGATCCGTCCTTCCAGTACGTCTTGGCGGACGGTGGCTCGCAGCTCGGATCCACGAGCGAAACAGGGACCCTCATCCGTGGCACGGCCAACCCGGCCGGTCGCGACCTGAACGGCGATGGCGATTTCCTCGACACCATCGCATTCTTCACGCCTTCGGTGACAAACACCCGACGCTACGGCGTGACGTCGTCGCTCATCTGGGACATCGCCGACAACCACCGCGTCCGCGTCGCCTACACCAACGACTACGGCCGTCATCGTCAGACCGGTGAATGGACTCCGCTCAATGCAGACGGCACGACCACCAACGTGTTCGGCGGCAAAGACGGGCAGGGCGCTCGTGTTTTCAATGCGGACGGCTATCACCTGCGCACGCGTGACCGCTTCTCGATCGCCACGCTGAACCAGCTCGCGTTCGAGTATCGCGGCCAATTCCTCGACGAGAAGCTCACTGTCGTCGCCGGCGTCCGTGCGCCGTTCTTCTCCCGTGACCTGAACCAGTACTGCTACACGCAATCCAACAGCTCGAACGTGCTCTGCACTTCGCAGACTCCGACGCCTGTGGGTGCGACGCAGTTCGTGACCTTCACGGGCTCGGCGACGCAGTACATCCGTCCGTTCAAGCGCACGTACGAGTACGACGCGGTGCTGCCGAACATCGGCGTATCGTACAAGCTCGCCGACGACCACCAGCTCTTCACGAGCTACATCCAGGGCCTGTCGGCGCCGCGTACCGACCAGCTCTACACGGAAGATCTGAACAACGTTCAGCCGGAAGAGACCCAGGCGTTCGACGTCGGCTATCGCTACAACGGCGATCTGGCGCAGTTCTCGGCGGCGGTGTTCGTCAACAAGTACTCAAACCGCATCCAGAGCGCGTTCGATGATGCGACGGGCGCCTTCATCGACCGTTCGATCGGCGATGTGGACGTCTGGGGCGCAGAAGCGGCGATCGGGTTCAACCCCTTCGAAGGCTTCAACGTCTTCCTGACGGCGACGTACCTGCAGTCGGAACTCCAATCGGACATCCGCAACGGCCGCGGCGTGGACCTCATCTTCGGCACCGCGGACGACCCGCGCTTGCCGACGGCGGGCAAGGCTCTCGCGGAAAGCCCGGAGTGGAGCTTGTTCGGCCGCACCAGCTACGATATCGGCCCGATGCGCTTCGGTCTCGAAGCCAAGTGGGTGGACGTCCGCTGGTCGACCGACGTCAACGACGAAAAGGCCCCCGCCTATACCGTCGTCGACTTCGACCTGAACTTCGACATCGAGGAGATGGGCGGGCCGGAAGGCGTGAACGCGCAGATCAACATCAACAACCTGTTCGACGAGGACTATCTCGGCTCGATCAGCTCGCGTTCGAACCGGTTCACGGTTGTGTCCAATGGCTCGAACATCAACGGCTCGGCGCCGACCTACAATCCGGGCGCGCCGCGCACGCTGATGGTCTCGCTGCGCAAGTCGTTCTAGGCCTGACGTTCAGGTCACGAACCGGAGGCGGTCCCGCAAGGGGCCGCCTCTTTTCGTTTCGACACGTCCATTTTCCCCGCACGCCTTGTTTTCGCCGTCCGACGCCGTACCTAGCGCCCCCATGAGCCTCATCACCGTTCCTGCCGAGTGGGCGCCGCGCAAGGCGCTGTGGACCGCCTGGCCCTCCGACGCCGATCTCTGGGAAGACGATCTCGAACCCGCGCGCGAGGAAGTGGCCGCCATGGTGCGCGCGTTTGCGCCGGGCGAGCGCGTGCGCGTGCTGGCGTCCGGCGCGGAAGCGGCGGCGTCAGCGGTGGGGCAGGTCGGCACCGCCAAGGTCATCGAGGCGAAGTTCGGCGATATCTGGCTGCGCGACACGGGGCCTATCTTCGCGCGCGAAAAGAAGAAGCCCGTCGCGCTCGGATTCCAGTTCAACGGCTGGGGCGGCAAGTACATTCTCGACGGTGACGCCAACGTCGCAGAGCGTGTCGCAGAAGAAGCGGGGACGCCGTACCGCCCGCACCACTTCGTGCTCGAAGGCGGCGCCATCGAAATGGACGGCGAAGGCACGCTGCTGACCACGCGCCAGTGCCTGCTGAATCCCAACCGCAACGCCGACTGGACGGAAGAGAAGGCCGAGGCCGCGCTCGCCGATGCGCTGGGTGTGAAGAAGGTGCTTTGGCTCGATGAGGGCCTCGCCAACGATCACACCGACGGCCACGTGGACAATCTCGCGCGCTTCGTCGCGCCAGGCGTCGTGGTGTGCCAGTCGCCTTACAAGAAAGATGCGAACGCGCAGGTGCTCGATCGCATCTACGAACAGCTCTGCGAGATGACGGACGCGAAGGGCCGCCGCCTCACCGTGCATCGGGTGCCGTCGCCGGGCCTCGTGCTCGGCGTCGACGACGAAGCCATTCCCGCATCACACATGAACTTCATCATCGGCGCCAAGACCGTCGTCGTGCCGATCTATTCCGACAGCGCGGATGAAGTCGTGCGCGCGCTCGGCGCCTTCTTCCCGAACCGCAAGGTGATCGGCCTGTCGTCGCACGCCATTCTCACGGGCGGCGGCTCGTTTCACTGCATCACGCAGCAGGAGCCGGCCTGATGACCCGCACGCTTACCGTCGCCGCGATCCAGACGCACTACGGCGGCGACATGGAAGACAACATCGCCCGCACCGCGCGCTTCATCGAAGAGGCGGCGGACAAGGGCGCGCAAGTCGTTCTGCCGTCGGAGCTGTTCCAGGGGCCGTATTTCTGCACGACGCAGGACGAGCGCTGGTTCAAGACGGCGTATCCCGCAAACGAACATCCCTGCGTGACCGCGCTGCAGCCGATCGCGCAGAAGAGGAACGTCGTCATTCCGGTCTCGATCTACGAGAAAGACGGGCCGCAATACTACAACAGCGTCGTGATGCTCGATGCCGGCGGCGAGATCCTCGGCACGTACCGCAAGAGCCACATTCCCGACGGCCCCGGCTATCAGGAGAAGTACTACTTCCGCCCCGGCGATACGGGTTATCGCGTCTGGGACACGAAACACGGTCGGATCGGCGTCGGCATCTGCTGGGACCAGTGGTATCCCGAGTGCGCGCGCGCGATGGCCATGATGGGCGCCGACGCGCTCTTCTATCCCACCGCCATCGGCTCGGAGCCGCATGACGGTAGCCTCGACACGCGTGACCCGTGGCGGCGCGCCATGCAGGGGCACGCGGTGTCGAACATCATTCCAGTGATCGCGTCGAACCGCATCGGCAAGGAAGAGGGGCTCGGCAGCCCGCAGAACTTCTACGGCTCCTCCTTTATCGCCGACCATCGCGGCGATCTGGTGCAGAGCTTCGAGCGCACGGAGGAGGGCGTGCTTGTCCATGCGTTCGATCTCGATTTCCTCGACACCCACCGCGCCGCCTGGGGCTTCTTCCGCGACCGCCGCGCCGATCTCGCGCCGCGCCAGGTGTGACGGATTGAACGGCGCGCCAAACGCGGCGATTGCTTGTGCATGCGCGTGCTCGTCCTCGGCGGCTATGGCCTGATCGGTCTGGAAATCGTGCGCCGCTTGCGCGCGGACGGGCTCGCGGTGACGGGCCTAGGGCGTTCCGCGGCGATAGGACGGCGCGTCGCGCCGGACTTGCGCTGGATCGGCGCTGACATCGGGCAGCTGGCGACGCCCGGCGCGTGGCGACCGCACCTTGCAGACATCGACGCCGTCGTGAATGCCTCCGGCGCGCTGCAGGATGGCGCGCGCGACAATCTCGCTGCCGTGCAGGACGAAGCCATCCGCGCGCTGATTTTGGCGTGCGGCGCGGCGAACATCGCGCGCTTCATCCAGATCTCGGCGCCGGGCGCCGCGGCGAACGCAACCACCGCATTCCTGCGCACCAAGGCCGTCGCCGACGATGCGCTCCGCACGAGCTCGTTGAGCTGGACGATCTTCAAGCCTGGCCTTGTGCTGAGCAGCAATGCCTATGGCGGTACGGCGCTGGTGCGGATGCTCGCGGCGTTCCCGTTGGTGCAGCCGCTTGTGCTCGGCGACGCGCGCGTGAAGACGGTGGCGGCCGACGATGTGGCGGATGCGGTGGCGTTCGCGCTCGCGCACGATCAGACGACGGCGCGGTGCGATTTCGATCTGGTGGAGCAGCAAGCGCACGCGTTGCGCGATGTTATCGCGATGATACGCGCCTGGCTCGGCTTCGCGCCGGCGCGCGCACAGATCGAGCTCCCGCGCTTTCTCGGTTTTGCCATCGCACGCGGCGCCGATCTCGCGGGATGGCTCGGCTGGCGTTCGCCGCTGCGGACCACGGCGCTGAAAGTCCTCGCCGAGGACGTTGACGGCGACGGGTCCGACTGGGAAGCGGTGCGCGGGCGCGCGTTGAAGTCGCTGGGGGCAACGCTTCTATCCTTGCCGTCGACGATGCAGGAGCGCGTCTCCGCGCGGGCGACGCTGGTGTTTCCGGTTCTTGTGCTGACGCTTGCGGCGTTCTGGATGGCGTCGGGATTGATCGGCTTCTGGCGAGCAGACGACGCGGCGCGCGTGCTCGACGGCGTCGTGGCGCCGGGCGTGGCGAAGACGCTGGTGCTGGGCGGTGCCGTCATCGACGTGCTCATCGGCGCGGGGCTTCTGATCCGGAAATACACACGCGCGGCAGCAGTTGGCGCGATCGTCGTCTCGATTGCATACCTCGTTTCAGGCACAGTGTTGACGCCGCATTTGTGGGCCGATCCGCTGGGGCCGCTGGTGAAGATCTTCCCGGCGATGGCGCTCGCGCTCGCCGTCGCGGCGCTGGCGGAGGAGCGGTGATGGAGTGGGTCGATGTGCTGCGTTGGGCCCATGTGCTGGGCGCCACGGTGCTGATCGGCACGGGGGCGGGCATCGCGTTCTTCATGCTCATGGCGCACCGCACGGGCGATGCGAAACTCATCGCGCACACGGCGGGAATCGTCGTCATCGCGGACTGGCTGTTCACCGCGTCCGCCGTGGTCGTGCAGCCGATCACGGGCGTGCTGCTCGCGAACGCCCTCGGCTGGCCGCTGACGCAAGGGTGGATCGCCGTCTCGATGGCGCTCTATGTGCTCACGGGCGCCTTCTGGATTCCGGTGGTGTGGATGCAGTCGCGCATGCGCGATCTTGCCCGCGGGGCGGCGGCGGAGAATGCGCCTCTGCCGGAGGCCTATCACCGTCTCTACCGCATGTGGTTCGTCTGCGGATTTCCGGCGTTCTTCGCGGTGCTGACGATCCTCTGGCTGATGCTGATGCGCCCCGCCTTCGAGGTGTTCTAGAGCCTCGATCCGATAGAATCGGATCGAGGCTCTAGATTGTTGTTTGGTCGCATTTTCTTTCGACGAACCGGCATCCACTTCGTCGGAAAATGCTCTAGGTCAGCACGATCGCTGCGCAGTTGCGACCGTAGTCGCCTTCGTTCTGGTGCACGCTGCGGCGGTGGCTGAAGAGCGCATGCTCCTCGGAATAGGTGTCGAGCGGCAACGTCTCGATCATCGTGACGCCGGCGCGCGACAGGCGCAGTCTGCAATAGCCCGGCAGATCGAACTTGAGGCGATCGCCAGCGCCCGCGCGGAAAAAGGGCAGGCTGTCAGCGTCCGCCGTGCGTACGCTTTCGAGAAATTCCGGGCCGACCTCGTAGCTGCCTTGCCGGATGCACGGGCCGATGGCGGCGACGATGCTCGAAGGCTCCGCGCCCGCGCGCGTCATCTCCGCCACGCACGCTTCTAGCACGCCGCCAACGGCGCCGCGCCAGCCTGCGTGCGCTGCGCCGATCACGCCCGCCTGGTCGTCGGCGAACAGCACCGGCGTGCAGTCTGCGGAGAGCGCCGTGATGGCGAGACCACGCGTCGTGGTGACGAGCGCATCGGCCTGCGGGCGTTCGCCGGTCCACGGCGCATCGACGCGCACGGCGATGGCGGAGTGCACCTGATGCAGGCTGAGAAAATGCGATGGCGCGACGCCGAGTGACGCGGCGATGCGCGCGCGGTTTTCTTCGACGTGTTTGGCGTTGTCGCGCGAGCCGGGCCCCGCGTTGAGCGATGCATAGATGCCTTCGGACACGCCGCCTTCGCGTCCGAAGAAGCCGTGCTTTACGCCCGAAAGCTGCGCGAGCGCTGGCGACGCGAAGCGCGGCGGCGAATCGCTCACGCCGTCCTCGGCGAAGGGGACGGCGGAAAGCCGGCGGGCGGCGGCAGATCGCGACTCGATAGACATATGACGTTGAAGAGGACGCCCATCTGGTTGGGCGACGTCAAGCGCATAAGCTGACGCTCGATGGGGCCGGCCTTGTCGGGACGCGACTTCGTCAGCGCCGCCGCGCGTTCGCGCACGCCGAGACCTTCAAGCCACACGCCTTGCGGCAGCGGCCCGCCGACGCCGAGCCCCGCATTGCGTGCGGTATGCGCGAGTTCCACGAAGTCCACATGCGCCGTGAGGTCCACCACGCCGGGCAGCAAGAGGGGATCGACGAGTTCGTGATTGTGCATGGCCTGCAGCGTGTCGCCGCCGGTGGTGGCGATCGCGCCGTAGTCGATGAGCAGCGCACGTCCCGGCGCCTGCGCGAAGCGGTCCGCGAGCGAGGACACGAACGCCGGCGTCACCGGCGAGACCTCGGCGATGGCGCCGTCCTTTGCGTTGCGCAACTCGGCGGGAATAATGGAATCGTTGACCAGCTCATCGGGCGCGAGACCGAACGCGAGCGCGCCGTCCTTCGCGCCGATGACCCGTTCGCGCCACTTGCCGTCGACGCGCACGAACTGGCGGATCGGCAGGCAGTCTAGATACTCGTTGCCGACGATGAGCGTCGGCAGGTCCGGCGCTTCCTCGAGGTGGCCGATCCACGTTGCTTGTGCGCCGGCTTCCTCGAGCGCCTCCGCCTGCCGCTCACGCAGCGCGGGGCTGACTTCGACGAGCGAGATGCGCGCGGCCTCATGAAAGCCCGGCACGATGCGCGTCGCGCGCCACGCGTCGGCGATCAACATGCCGTTGCCGGGGCCAAGCTCGACGAGGTTGAAAGCGGGCGGCGAGCCCATCGTCATCCATTCCTGCGCGCACCACAGTCCGATGAGTTCGCCGAACATCTGGCCGGTTTCCGGCGCGGTGAGGAAATCGCCGTCGCCGCCGACGCGCGCGTTCTGCGTGTAGTAGCCGCCCTGCGGGTCGTAGAGCGCGCTCGTCATGTACTGCGCGATGGTGATCGGCCCGTTCAGCGCGATGAGCGCGAGAAGGCGGTCGTTGAGCGTGCCCGGATGTCGGTCGTCGCTCACGTCGCCTTCGCAGACGCAGGCTTCGCACTCCCCTTGTTGGCCTGCTGCATGAACCACAATCCCAGTGCGATCATCGGCAGGCACAGCAGCATGCCCATGGTGATGTAGCCGCGCAGCGCTTCCGGCATGTGCTGGTCGGGCTCGCGGACGAACTCGACGAGGAAGCGGAAGACGCCGTAGCCAGCGAGGAAGATGCCCGTGGCCATGCCGGGTTTCTGCAGAACGAGTTTATTGTGCGTCGCGAAGCGCAGCAGCGCGAAGAGCACGATGCCTTCGAGGAAGGCTTCATAAAGTTGGCTCGGATGGCGAGGGTCGGTGTAGCCCGGCGCGCCGAACATGTCCGTCGTGGGGAACATCACCGCCCACGGCGCATCGGACGCACGGCCGTAGAGTTCGCCGTTCACGAAGTTCGCGAGCCTTCCGAAGAAAAGTCCGATGGGCGCGGCGCACGCGACGAGATCGCCGAGGCTGAAGAGTGGCACCTTGTGCTTTTTCGAGAACCACCAGATCGCCAGCGCGACGCCGATCAGACCGCCGTGGAACGACATGCCGCCGTGCCAGATGGCGATCATCTCGCCCGGATTCATCCAGATCATGTCGGGCTTGTAGAAGAGGATGTAGCCGAGCCGGCCGCCGAGGATGACGCCGAGGGTCGCCCAGAAGAGGAAATCATCGAGCTGTGGTTCGGTGGCGGGGCGTGTCTTGCCGGCCCAGAGGCGCTCGGTGCGCAGCAGGCTCACCATGTAGCGCCAGCCGAGCAAAAGGCCCGCGATGTAGGCGAGCGCGTACCAGCGCAGCACCAGCGGGCCGATATTCATGCCGAACAGGTCGAACGGGCCGACCGAAAAGATTTCCGCGCTCAGGAAGGACGGGAACTGGATGGCGACATCGAGCATGAGGTTCCTCTGGCGGCGGTCTTCTGGACGGACCGGGCGGCTGCGGCGCATCGTCCGCAGGTGCTGGCCTTGGCGGGCGGCGGCCCATAAATAGACAAACGCGATCCCGCGCAACCGAGGCGGCCATGCAGACCCAAGGCACAGTGTTCGACGATCTCGCCCGTTTGATGACCGGCGCCATGGGCGTCGCCCAGGGGGTGAGCGAGGAGGCCAAGACCTTCGTGCGCACCCAGGCGGACCGCTTCGTCGCCGACATGGACCTCGTCAGCCGCGATGAGTTCGAGGCGATGCAGGAGACCGTGCGCGAGTTGCGCGCGAAGGTGGCGGAGCTGGAAGCGAAGCTGGAGCGCTGAGGCGCCCCTAAGAGCAAGTTCAGACCTGCAGCACGTAGGCCCAGTTGATCGCCGCCAGCGCGCCGGCCGCGAGCGCGATCAGCGCGCCGTAGGAAATCGTCCAGGCGAGACCCCGCACATAGGGGGTGCCGAACGCGTAGAGCGGCAGGTAGAGGAGCCGCGCCGCCACGAAGATGAGCGCTGCTATCCGCGTCATCGACGAACTTGAACCCGCCACCGTGATGATGAGCGCGAGCGCGATGAAGTAGGGCGCTGTCTCCATCAGGTTCGCCTGCGCACGCGAGAGCCGGCCGAGAAGCACGGAGTCCGGTTGCGGGGGCGGGGCGTCGCGCGCGGTGTTGGCGTAGGCGATGCCGTGGACGCGCCGGTACTCGATCGCCGTCAGCAGGATCTGCACGAGGCCGAGCGCGGCGATGATCGCCGCCGCGGCGAGTTCGGTGTTCATGGCCTAGTCCCTCCGCCTTGTGGTCAGGCTGCCCGCGCCGGCACCGGCAACACATTGCCCTTCGCCGCCGCGCGCTTGCGCCCGCGTTCGATCTCCTTGTGAAGATCGCGGACATAGTGGGCGAAGTCCACCTGAATGGTGTGTCGCGCCGACTTGTAGAACGGCCCGAGGTAGAAAGCTTCATCCTTGGCGGTGACCTCGTCCATCTCGGACGGCGAAGGCGGCGCGTACTCGCCCTTGAGATAGGCCGCGACGAGCTTTGACTGCTGCTCTGAAAAATTCACCAGCGTCGGCAGCGGCTGCGCGAGACCCATGAAGAAGAGATTGTCCACGCCCGTCTTCATCATGCGCTTGAACAGCGGGAAGCGGTTTTCCTCGTCGGGCTTCAGCGTGTTTTCCACGAAGAACGGGAAGGATATGTTGTAGCCGGTGGCGTAGATGATCGCGTCGATCTGTTCCACGCTGTCATCGGCGAAGCGCACGTTGTCGCCCTCAAACGCCTTGATGGCGGGCTTCATCTTGATGTCGCCGCAGCCGGCGCGGGTGAGGAATTCACCGGACACCGAGGGGTGCGCTTCCAGCACCTTGTGATCGGGTTTCGGGAGCCCATAGGTCTCCATGTCGCCGACGGCCTTCTTGATCGCGCTACGGGCGAGCGCGAGGCCGACGGAGCGCGGCATCCACGCGGGCATGGCTGCTTTGTCGGCCGGCTGGCCGCGCATGTATTTCGGCAACACCCACACGCCGCGCCGCGCGGAGACGAACAGGTTCTTGCAGATCGGGCGCTGTGCAAGTTCGGACGCGATATCCATCGCCGAGTTGCCCATGCCGACGACGACGACGTTCTTGCCGCGCATGTCCACGGGATCGAAGGGGTCGCGGTACTGGTGGCTGTGAAAGTGCGGGCCGTTGAACGCGCCGGGATAGCTCGGCACGCGCTGGTCCCAGTGGTGGCCGTTGGCGACGATGAGCACATCGTAGTCGCGCGTCTCGCCTGTCGGGAGGGTGACCTTCCACAGATCGCCGTCACGCACGGCCTTCGTCACTTTCGTGTTGAAGGTGATCGTTTCGCGGACGCCGAAATGATCCACATAGTCCTTGAAGTACTGGAAGAGCTGCGCGTGGTGCGGGAAATCCGGCCAGTCTTTGGGCACAGGGAAATCTTCGAACGCGAGGCGCCATTTCGAGGTGTCGATGTGCAGGCTCTGGTAGCAGGCCGATTCCTTGTTGGGATTGTTGAAGTACCAGACCCCGCCGATCTCGTCGGACGCCTCGAAGCAGTCGTAGGGGATCGCGTGGTCCTTCAGGCGCTTGGCTGTGGAGAAGCCGCTCGGCCCCGCCCCGATGATGCAGACCTTTGGCAACGCGGCGCCCATCGCTTCCTCCGTCGGAATTCCCTTTTCCGGCGACGCTACTCCATTGGCGCAGCGTCACCCAAGAGGCGCCCGATATGCAGGGGGCAGACTGCCTTGGACCTGTGGCCGCTCATTGCGCGTTAACCATCCGCTCCATACTTTGGCTCGGGGTAACGATTCGCGCCGCTGAGCGTGGGCCAAGGCAAGACGTCGGGCAGGCCACTCCGGGCTGTTCGTCTGGTCCGTTCTCTGCGCGGGCTCGAAAGGGGCGCCGCGCACCATGAGGGGCGCTATGGATCTGTATCTGGACGAAGAAGTCGAAGCCGGCGACGAAATGATGGACGTCGTCGAAGCCGTGCTTCAGGACGATGAACGCTTCGCAAGCGAGCGCGCCGAGGACGGCGACGTGCAGTTCGGGTTCAAGGGACAGTGGGCCGAAGCGGTCGGCTACTTCAGCTGGCGCGAAGAACTTCCCGCCATGCTCTTCACGGTCTCCTTCGGCCTCGTCGCCGACGACGAGAAGCGCAAGGACGCCGCCCACCTCATCGCCATCATCAACGAGAACCTCTGGCTCGGTCACTTCGACCTCTGGGCCGATGATGGCTCTATCGTTTTCCGCCACGCGCTGCCGATGATCGGTCGCAGCGAAGTGGCCCCGGGCGAAGTCCAGTCTCTCCTCGCTGCGGCGATGGATGCAGCGGACCGCTTCTGGCCCGCCTTCGACTTCCTGCTGAACGGCGGTAAAGACCCCGAAGAAGCGGCCTTCGCCGCGCTGTTCGAGACCGCCGGAGAAGCCTGACATGGAACAGCCAGCCGTCGCACTGGTCGGGGCCGGCCAGATGGGCGGCGCGCTGGTGCGCGGTTGGCTGGCGGCGATCCGCCGGGGCGGGGGGCTGACGCTCACCGTCGTCGAACCGAACTTCGATCCCGCGCTGGAACGCGAACTCGACGCCGCCGGCGCAGTGCTCAACCCGGCAGGCGGAGACGTGGCCGACGTCGTCGTCTTTGCGGTGAAGCCGCAGGCGTTCGCCGAAGTCGCAGCCGGCGCAAAACGCTTCATCGGACCGAAGTCGCTGGTATTGTCGGTCATGGCTGGCGTCACGATTTCCTCCATTTCCCGCACGCTTGAAACTGATCGCGTGATCCGCGCCATGCCGAACACGCCGGGCCAGATCGGCCACGGCGTCACTGCCTTCGTCGCGTCGAACGCCTGTGACGCGGGCGATCGCGACCTCGCGGCGCAACTCCTCGAACCGCTCGGCGTGGTGGAACTGATCCCCAACGAACGGCTGATGGACGTGGTCACGGCGGTCTCGGGTTCGGGGCCGGCTTATGTGTTTCTCCTCGCGGAGTTTCTCGCGGCGGCGGCGGAGGCTGAGGGCCTTGATCGCGATATTGCGGCCCGCTTGGCGCGCCAGACGGTGGCGGGCGCCGGCGCGCTGATGCTGGAAACAGGTGAAAGCGCCTCGAACCTGCGCAAACAGGTGACGTCGCCTGGCGGCACGACGCAGGCGGCGCTCGATGTGCTGCAGGCGGGCGACGGCCTCGGACCGGTGCTGCGTCGCGCCGTGGCGGCGGCGACGCAGCGCTCGCGCGAACTCGGCCGTGATGCGGAGGGGCAGACGTGATCGCACCGGATGCTGCGGCCCGCGCGGCTTTCGCCAAGGGCGTTCTTGCGCTCGCGGGTGAACGCAACTGGCGCGAGGTCACGATCTTCGACATCGCGAATGCGGCGAAGGTGGAAGTGGCGAGTCTCGCAGGGCTTTCGCCCTCGGACGCCGCCGACATCGTCGACGACCATTTCGATCGCGCGGCGGCGAAGGGCGTGACGTCCATCGACACGACGCAAGGTTTGCGCGACCGCCTCTTCGATCTCGCCATGCGCCGCTTCGAGGCGATGGAGCCGCACCGCTTTGCCGTGATCGCGCTGGATCGTGTGCAGGACGGGCTTGGGCAGGCCGTGGCGTTTGCGCGCGCGGGCCGCACCGCGCGCTGGCTGCTGACGCTCGCCGGCGAAACCGTGGACGGCGTCGACGGCGCCGCGAAAGTGCAGGGCCTCGCTGTGGTACTCACCCGCGTGCACGCAGCCTGGAAAAACGAAACCGACGGCGATTTCACCCGCACGATGGCCGCGCTCGACAAGGGTCTGCGCGACGCGGAAATCTGGGCCGGACGGCTCGGGCTGAAGACGCGGGCGAAGGACGTGTGAGCGCGCTCACGCTGGGGAAGGTCTCCCCACGGCGGCGCCCGCGTGCTTAGGAGGGCGAACCGTCTGCTCAGGAACCGCCCATGCCGTCGCTCCACGATCCGATGACTTTCACGCGCGGCCCCGCGCTGAAGAACCGCTTCATGCTCGCTCCGCTCACCAACGAGCAGAGTCACAAGGACGGGACCTTGAGTGATGCGGAATACAAGTGGCTGACCATGCGCGCCGAAGGCGGCTTCGGCCTGACGATGACGTGCGCGACGGCGATCTGCCCGCGCGGCATCGGCTTCAACGGTCAGCTAGCGGCCTACGGCGATCAGCATCTGGAGGGGCTCACGCGTCTCGCTGCAGCGATCAACGCGCAAGGGTCGCACAGCGTCGTGCAGCTGCATCACGCGGGCATGCGGTCGCCGAAGGAATTGATCGAGGGCGCGCCGCTCTGCCCATCTGACAATGCCGAGTTTGGCGCCTGCGCGATGACGCTCGCGGAGGTCGAGAAGGCGCGGGACGATTTCATCGCTGCGGCGAAGCGCTGCGAGCGCGCGGGCTTTCACGGTGTCGAGCTGCACGGCGCGCACGGCTATCTGATCTGTCAGTTCCTCAGCGCCGAGATCAACCAGCGCGACGATCGCTACGGCGGATCGCTCGAAAATCGCGCGCGGCTGCTCAACGAGATCATCGACGGCGTGCGCGCGGCGTGCGGCAAGGATTTCAGCCTTGGCGTGCGGCTATCGCCCGAGCGGTTCGGCCTCAACCTTCTGGAAATCCAGGAAGTGGCGCAGGCGCTGATGCGCGGCGGCAAGATTGACTATCTCGACATGTCGCTGTGGGACGCCTTCAAGGAGCCGACGGACTTCAAAGGCGAGGGCCGCTCCCTGATGTCGTATTTCACGAGCCTTGATCGTGGAAATGTGCGCCTCGGCGCAGCGGGCAAGATCACCACGGGCACCACCGCGCGACAAGCATTGCAGGCGGGCCTCGACTTTGTCGTCATCGGCCGCGCCGCGATCCTGCACCACGATTTCCCAAAGCAGGTCGCGGCAAACCCCGACTTCACGCCCATCCCGCTGCCCGCGCCGGTCGCGCACCTGAAGAACGAAGGTCTGAGCGCGCCGTTCGTCGACTACATGCGGGCGTGGAAGGGCTTCGTGGAAGAGGCGGCGTAATTCACGCCCCCACGGGTAGCCGCAATGTCGCGCGCAGCCCGCCCAGCGCGCTCTTTGACAAGATCACATCCCCGCCGTGGCTGCGCGCCACGTCGCGGGCGATGGCGAGGCCGAGACCTACGCCCTTTGAGTTCTTCGTGCGCGTCTCATCGAGGCGCGAGAAGGGGCGGAACGCATCTTCGTAGAGCGCCGGCGAAATGCCGGGACCGTCGTCGTCCACGTCGATGGTGATGGCGTCATCGCCGCGCCTGGCCGTGACGCGCACCTTTTCCCCGTGGGACGCCGCGTTGTCGACGAGGTTGGCGAGCGCGCGTTTGATCGCGCCCGCGCGCGCGGACGCGGAGAGATCGCCTTCGCGCACCACGGTCACATCGCCGCCCGCGCGCACGGCGGCCGCAACCACATCGGTCACGATGGCGCCGAGATCGACCGCCTCCGGCGCTTCCGACCACTGGCCCTGCGCGAACGTCAGGTATTCGTCGAGGGTCGCCTCCATGTCGGCGAGATCCTGCTTCGCCGCGTCGAGATCGGCGGACGGCGGCATCAATGCGAACTGCAGCTTCAGCCGCGTGAGAGGCGTGCGCAGGTCATGGCTGACGCCGGCGAGCAGTTGTCCGCGCTGATCGACGTGCTTCTTGATGCGCTGACGCATGTCGAAGAAGGCAAGCGTCGCAGCGCGTACTTCGCGGGCGCCGCGCAGACCGAAGAGCCCCGGGTCCTCGCCGCGTCCGAACTGCGCCATCGCAGAGGCGAGCTTCTCGATCGGACGCACTTGGTTGCGGATGAAGACGATCGAAACGATCACGAGAAACGCCGTCGCGCCGAAAATCCACAATACGAATAGCGGCCCCGAGCGCGCCTGCACGCGGTCGCGGAAGGCCTTCACGCTCAGCGTGCCGCCCTCGATCGGCAGGCGCATTTTCACCTGCGTGCCCGGGCAGGTGCTGTCGTACCAGACCTCGCGCTTGAGCTCGAGTTCGAGCGCAGTCGTCAGATAGCGGTCGATGGCCGGGCCGTAAGCGCGGCAGCGTTCCTGCTCCAGCGTCATGGCGGGATCGAGTGCGATTTCGAGGCGCAAGGGCTGCCATGCGAGCGTACGGATGTATTCGAAACGCTCAGGCGTCGGGTCGCGCTCGTAGAGCTGGATGACGAGCGAAACGTCTGCGGCCACCGCCTGCGACATGCGCTTGGACGTCGCTTCCCAGTGGTCGTTCAGGAAGACGATGGTGATGATGAGCTGCAGAATCGCGGCCGGCGCCGCAATGATCAGCAGCGTCCGCCAATACAGCCCCTTGGGCAGGATGTCGCGCAGGCGCCGGCGGCGGGGCATGGCGCGTCAGCGTCCGGAGGGGCGCCGCCCGCTCAGTCGAGGCGCCCGAAGTCGACGACGTTCATCACGAAGATGACGGCGAGGAAGACGGCGATAACGGCAATGGCGGTCATGGGTGGTCTCTCGATACGACGGAACGGCTCTTAGCGGGCTTCTTCCGCGCTGACGAGGGTCGTGGTAGCCGCGCGGCTCCATGTCGCCGCTTCGCCGGGCTATCGAGCCCTTCATCACGCCGATCTTCCGCGCCTGGTGGCGCATCAACCGGGGCATGACGCTCGGCGTGCGGGGCGTGGCGACGGACGCCCAGGGCCGGGTGCTCCTGATCCGCCACACCTACATCGACGGCTGGTTCCTGCCGGGCGGGGGCGTGGAGAGCGGAGAGGTCGCGCTGGACTCCTTGCGTCGTGAGATGGCGGAGGAGGCGGGAGTTGATGTCGGCACAGCCCTGTTGTTCGGCGTCTATTCGAATGCTCCGGGATTCCGGAACGACCATGTCCTGCTCTACCGCGTCGCAGAGTGGCGCGAGACGCCGCCCGCGAGTGACGGCGAGATCGCCGAACGTGGCTTCTTTGCGCTGGACGCGCTGCCTGACGGCGTCAGCAACGGCACGCGGGCGCGTCTCGACGAGATATTCCGTGACGCGCCGCAGGCAACGCACTGGGCGCCTTAGCGGCGTTCCTCCAGCAGGCGCGTGAGGTTGGCGACCGCCGAGGTCAGCCGCGCGATCTCCTGCTCGCGGAGCAAATCGATCTTTTCGTGCAGCGTTTCGATTTCGAGCTCCGCTTTCCGGTTGATGTCGTAGTCGTCGATGCTGCGCTTGCGATCGACGTCGGAGAGCCTGTTCTGGCTCATCATGATGATCGGTGCGGTATAGGCCGCCTGGAACGACAGCAGCAGATTGAGCAGAATAAACGGGTAGGGATCCACCCGCGCGTTGCTGAGGCTGTTGAAGATCAGCCACGCAGCCAGCAGCGTGGACTGGGTGAGGATGAAGGACCACGAACCGACGGTCGCGGCGATGGAATCGGCGGCGCGTTCGGCAAATGTGCGGGGCGCCTCCCCATCCGCCGAAGGCCTGCGACGCGCGCGCGAACGCAGTTCGAGTAGGTCTTCGGGCACGGTCGGCTTCATGCGATGCTCCTCGGGCGTGGATGTCAGGGCGTCAAATCTGTAGCGCGCTACATCTTTTCCGCGATCCCGCGCGCCGTCGCTTCGAACGCCGCAGGGTCTTCGCCCTCCACACGCATGATCAGCACATCACCGTCCTTGCGCGCAACCAGTCCGCCCGCGAACAGTCCTTCGCCGAATTCGCCGAAGCCGATCACGGCGACATCACCCAGACCTCCGAGCAGGCGCGTCCGTGGGTGATCCTTTTCCAGCGCGCGCAGTTCTTCTTCGAAGACGGCCATGCCCGAGCCGGGCGGCGTTGCGCGGCGCAGGTCTGAGTCCCGCTGCACGGCGGCGGTCAGACGTCGCGGAATGCCGTCCGCGCCGTCGGCGCTCCAGACGCACGCGCCGTCTTCAAAACCGGCTACGAGCGGCGCGTCCACACCGACGCCGAACGTCGCGCGCACGTCTGCATCGGCCGCGGCGCGACACAGGTCCGCCGTCGAGAGATCACCGCCGAAAAATCCGCAACCGGCAAGCGCCAGCGCAAGGACGACGGCGCCGGTCCGACGCATCACGCCGCGTTCTTGCGGCGTGTGGCGGCGGTGAAGTCCGACAGCAGCGTTTCGGTGATCTGGCCCGGCTTGAACTTCATGCCCGCTATTTCGGAAACCGGCGTGATTTCCGCCGCGCTACCGGTGAGGAAGACTTCCGAGAAGTTCGCCAGTTCGTTCGGCCAGATGGCGCGCTCGACGACTTCCAGGCCGCGCGCGCGCGCCAGCTTGATCACCGTCTGACGCGTCAGGCCGTTGAGGAAGCTGTCCGGCGTCGGCGTGTGGATGGCGCCGTCCTGCACGAAGAAGATGTTGGCGCCGGTCGCTTCCGCGATCTGGCCGCGCCAGTCGAGCATCAGCGCATCCTGGAATCCGCAGTTCTCCGCCGCATGCTTGGACAGCGTGCAGATCATGTAGAGGCCGGCGGCCTTGGACTGGCAGGGCGCAGTGTGTGGCGCGGGGCGCGTCCACGGCGCCATCATCAGGCGGATGCCCTTCATCTTGTCGGGGAAGTAGTCGCCCCAGTGCCAGGCGGCGATGGCGACATTGATTGTGTTGTTCTGCGCCGAGACGCCCATCTTTTCTGACCCCCGCCAGGCGATGGCGCGCAGGTAGGCGCTGCCGAGGCCGGAGCGGTTCACGGTCTCCTGCTTGGCGCGTTCCAGCTCGTCGACGGCATAGGGCACCTCGAAACCGAGGAGCTTGGCCGATTTGTGCAGGCGCTCGCTGTGCTGGCGGCTGAGGAAGATCGACCCGTCATAGGCGCGTTCGCCCTCAAAGACGGCCGAGGCATAGTGGAGGGCATGGGTAAGAATGTGCACGTTTGCATCCCGCCACGGCACGAATTCTCCGTTTATCCAGATCCAGCCGTCACGATCATGATAAGGAGCTTCGCTCATCAGGGATTCTCCGTGCGCTCTTGAGCTTCAGAGCGTGCGCGACCATTCTCGCGCGCAGCAATGCCTGTCAACCCGAAGCAGACCCCGAAGCAGACACTGGTCCGCCCGTCAGAGCCGATCGGCCTGGAAGGCCGGCTGTACCTGCGCGAGGACGAGCTCGACCGCGCCGTCGAGCTGGTGTTCCGGGCGGCGCGCCAGTTCTGGCGGGCGGCGGAGGGGCCGCTGGCGGACCAGGACCTCGGCCCCGCCCACTACCGCGCGCTGGCGGCCGTCCGCCGGGAAGAGGGGCTCGCCGTAAAGACGCTGCAGACCCGCCTCGGCGTGCGCAAACAGAGCCTGCAGCGCGTGCTCAATGAACTCGAAGAAGCGGGCATGGTCGCGCGCCAGCCCGGCGTGAAGGACAAGCGCGAACGCCTGGTGTCGCTCACCGACGCGGGCCGCGAAGCGGAGCGCGCCGCGAGTGCGGCCTTGCGCGAAAGGCTGGGGCAGGTGTTTCGTCTGACGGGCGCCGATGCGGTGGCGGGCGCGCGCGCGGTGCTGGCGGCACTCGCTGAGACGGGAGAGGACGGCGCATGAGCATGCCCAACGCCGCCGCCGCCATCGACGCGCTGCATCGACCCGCCCACATTCTCGTCGTGGATGACGACGATCGCATCCGCGAACTGCTCAAGAAGTTTCTCGTGAGTTGCGGTGCGCGCGTCTCGGCGGCGGCGGACGCGGACGCGGCGCGCAAGCTGCTCGCGTCGTTCGAGTTCGATCTGCTCATCGTCGATGTGATGATGCCGAAAGAGGACGGCTTCTCGCTTCTGGAAAGCGTGCGCAAGGGATCGAGCGTGCCGATCCTGCTGCTGACCGCGCGCGGGCTGCCGGAAGACCGGATCAAGGGGTTGGGCCTCGGCGCCGACGACTATGTGCCGAAACCCTTCGAGCCTGCGGAGTTGGCGCTGCGGGTGAACAACATCCTGCGCCGCACTGTCGCGCGCGGTGGCGATGGACCTGCGGAAGTGCGTTTCGGCCCGCATGCCTTTCATCTCGGTCGCGGCGAACTGACGTGCGACGGCGTCGCGGTGCGACTGACGGAAGCCGAAGCGATGCTGCTGAAGATTCTGGCCGCGCGGGGCGGAGAGACGGTGACGCGAGAAGAACTGGCGCGGCGCACGAGTGCTGGCCTTGAACGTAGTGTCGATGTGCAAGTCACGCGCCTGCGCCGCAAGCTCGAAACTGACCCGCGCGCGCCGATCTATCTGCAGACCGTGCGGGGGATCGGCTACAAGCTGGCGGTGGATTGATCAGGCGAACAAGAAGTCCGCCGCCGTCACGTTTGCGGCGGTTGTGTTCTGCAACACGATCGTCTCGCCGCCGGAAAGTGTGATGAGCGTGTTCGCGCCCGCCTGTGTGATCGCGACGTTGCCGATGTTGGCGCCCGCGTAGAGATACAGATCGATGCGGTCGGCGCCGTCTTCCCAGTCAACGATGACATCGCTGCCCGATCCCGGCGTGAACACGAAGCGGTCTGCGCCTGATCCACCGTAGAGCGTGTCGTTGCCTGTGCCACCGATGATGTAGTCGTTGCCAGCGTCGCCGCGCAGGACGTCGAACTCGGAGCCGCCGTCGATGCCGTCGTCGCCATCGCCGCCGCGCAGATCATCGTTGCCGGACTGGCCGATGAGGCCGTCCGCGCCGAGCGCGCCGAGAATGTAGTCGTTGCCGTCGCCTCCGTAGAGCGTGTCGGGCGCATCGCCGCCGTCCATGGAATCATTGCCGCCGTCGCCATAGACGAGATCGGAATCGGCCTGTGCGATGAGGATGTCGGCGCCATCGCCGCCGCGTAGATAGTCCGCACCGTCGCCCGCGTAGATGGTGTCGTTGTCCGCGCCGCCGTCAAAGGAGTCGGCGCCTGCCCCTGCATAGACGAGGTCAGCGCCTGCGCCTGCGATCAGCGCGTCGTCGCCCGCATCGCCGAGCAGATAGTCTGCGCCATCGCCGCCGTAGAGCGTGTCGTTGTCGGCGCCGCCGTCCATGGAATCGTTGTTGGCGTCGCCGTAGAGAAGGTCGTTTCCGGCCTGGCCGATGAGCACGTCGTTGCCGTCGCCGCCATACGCAAAGTCGTTTCCGACGCCGCCATAGGCCGTATCATTGCCGATGCCGCCGTCCATGCCGTCATCGCCGTCTTCGCCGTCGAGCCGGTCGGCGCCTTCCTGTCCGATGAGCGCGTCGGCGCCATCACCACCGCGCGCGTAGTCCGCGCCATCGCCGCCGTAGGCCGTGTCGGCGCCAATGCCGCCGTCCATCGAGTCGAACCCGATGCCGCCGTAGAGGAGGTCGTTTCCGCCTTCGCCCAGGAGCACATCGGCGCCGGAGCCGCCGAGAATTGTGTCGACGCCGTCGCCACCGGCAAGAAGGTCGGCGCCATCGGCGGCCGCGGCGCTCGGCGTGAGCCGGAAAATCTCGCCGTCGAGGCCGATCACATAGAGGCGATTGCTGCCGTCCACGGCGAACGACGCGATCTGGTTGACCGAGCCGGCATCGGTGCGCAGTTGCTCATCACGCTGGATGAAGTCGACGGCGACGCCGTCGACGACGCGAAATGTCCAGATATGGCCGGTGACGAAGTCCGCGAAGAAGTAGAGCCCGTTGGCGCCTCCCGGGCCGCGATATACATAGCCGCCGGTGATCGAGAAGCCCTGGTTCGCGCCGCTGCCGTGGCCGTATTCGACGAGCGGCGCGGTGAAGAGTGGTGAATTCGCCGGCGGATTGCCGCTTTGCGGATAGCCGGTGACGGATGTCCCTTCCATCACGCGCCAGCCGAAGTTGGCGCCCGCGCCCGCGCCCGCGCCCGGCGCGAGTACGTTCACTTCTTCACGATTGCCTTGGCCGACATCGGCGATGTAAAGCGCCCCTGTTTCGCTATCGAAGCTCGCGCGCCAAGGATTGCGCAGGCCGAGCGCAAAGATTTCATCGGCGCCCGCGACGCCGACGAACGGATTGCCCGACGGGATGGCGTAGTTTCGCGTGGCGTCGGTGGGAAAGGCGTCGCTGTTGACGTCGATGCGCAGGATCTTGCCGCGCAGGTCGTTGATGTTCTGAGCGGCGTTGTCGGGATCGCCACTGCCTCCACTGTCGCCGGTGGCGATGTAGAGAAAGCCGTCCGGTCCGAAACCGATCCAGCCGCCGTTGTGGTTCGAGCTGTTGCGGTCGATCGTCATCAGCACGCGGCGCGAGTCGTAGTTTGCGACGTCGGGATTGCCTGCGGAGCGCGTCAGCTCCCAGATTTCCGTGTCACCCGCTTCGTTGATGAGGTTGAGGTAAAACCTGCCGTTCGTCGCGTAGTCGGGGTGAAACGCGAGACCAAGAAGCCCCTGTTCGCCGCTGGCGGTCAGTTCGCCGTTCGGAATGTCGAGGAAGGCCGTCGGCAGAACCTGATTGTTCGTCAGGTTGAGTATGGCGATGCGCCCCGTCGCCTGTTCGACGATGAAGAGACGGTCCGGATCGCCCGGCGGGGAGGCGGCGAAGAGGCTGCTGCTGAAGCCCGTGGCGATACGGGTGGCCGAGATGACGCCGGACTGGGGATCGTTGTCGACAGCCCCATAGCCATAGATCAGGTCATTGCCAGCGCCGCCCGTGACAGTGTCACGTCCACCGCCGCCTGAAATCGTGTCGTTCCCGTCACCACCATCGAGGTAGTCTGCCTCGTCGAGGCCGTTCAGCGTGTCCGCCGTGATCGCACCCGTGATCGAATTGGCGCCATTGGTCCCGGTAAAGTCGGCCATGTCGCGCTCCCCTGCCTTGCGCCCCGATGGGAGCATCCCTCAAACGATCTGGTACAGTGCTGACTACGCAGACAGGCGACGCAAGATTGCACGGTAACGGGCTTTTGCCATATCGGTTCCATCATCACGCGCGGAATTTGCGCGCCGCAGATGAGGGACGTTGCGACGAGAGCAGAATCCGCCGACTTCCCTCCGCTTGGCGTCAAGCACCTGTGCAAGTGCGCGATCGGCGCCGGTCTCGGGGAGCGCGACACGTCGAGAAACAGGTCAGGGCGTCGTTCGGGCCCAGTCTCTGATCTCCGTCACGAATGCATCCGGCTTTTCCATCGCGGCGAAGTGCCCGCCGTCGGGCATTTCGGTCCAGCGCACGAAGTTGTATGCGCGCTCGGCCCAGCTGCGCGGCGGGGCCGAGAAGATGCGCTCGCCGGGGAAGTGAGCGAAGGCAGTGGGGGTTTCGCAACGCTGACCGGCTTTCAGCTCCACGCCGCCTTCTTCAAGCCGCGCGCGGTAGTACCAGACACTGGTCGCTATGGAGTCGGTGACGAGATAGATCATGACGTTCGTGAGCAGCTGATCTTTGGAATAGACGCGCTCGATGTCTCCGTGGTCGGCGAGATCGGACCAGCCATGGAATTTCTCGAGAATCCAGGCTGCCGTGCCGACGGGAGAATCCATCAGCGCGTGTGCGAGCGTCTGCGGCTTGGTCGACTGCTCCTGAAAGTACGCGCCTTCGGCCTGCAGCGCTGCGCCCATGTGCGCGAGCGACCTCTTTTCCTCATCCGTCTGCGGGATCGGCGGATTGGGACGCAGCGCCATCATGTTGAGATGAATTCCGCGGCACGCGCCGCCGTTGCTCGGGCCATGATCGACGCCGATGGCTGACGTGACGAGCGAGCCCCAGTCGCCGCCCTGCGCGAGGTAGCTCTTGTAGCCGAGCACGTCGGTCATGAGCGTGTTGAACAGGCGCGCCGTCGCGCGTTGTCCAAGAGGCCGCGCAGGCCTTCCGGAAAATCCGTAGCCCGGCAGGGAGGGGACGACGACGTCGAACGCATCTTCCGTCTTGCCGCCGAAGCGGGAAGGGAAGGCCAGTTTCTCGATCACGCCCCAGAACTCGTAGTGCGATCCAGGCCAGCCGTGCGTGATCAGCAGCGGCCGCTTGCCCTGCGCTTCGCCGACCACATGAACGAAGTGGATGTCGAGGCCTTCGACGGGCACGATGAACTGCGGGAAGCGGTTGAGATCCTTCTCCTGCGCGCGCCAGTTGAAACCGTTGATCCAGTAGCCACAGATTTCGCGCAGCCACGCGGAGTTGATCCCACGCGACCATCCGGCGCCCTCGTCATCGGGCGCCGGAAACCACGGATAGGCGCGCAAGCGCGCGGTTATGGCGTCCAGTTTCGATTGCGGCACGGCGACGGTGAAGGGATTCATGGACCGGACTCTGCCGTCTCGCGCGGTCGCTGTCGATGCTTTGACTTGGCGGAAGGCGCGCGCTAACGGCGGCGCATGTCGGGTTCACGTTCCATCTTCGCGGCGCTGGCCGTCCTGTTCCTCGTTCCAGGTTGCGACCGGATCGGTGTCGGCAAGCCCGCCGCGCCGGTTAAGCAGGCCGAAGAGGCCGCAGCGCCCGCACCGGAAGTCGGGACGCTCGAATGGGCGGCGGCGGGCCCGTGGCGATTGGACCCCGAGCGTGATCGCTGGCGCCATCCGGTGGAAACGCTGAAGTTCTACGGCCTGGCGCCGGGCATGACGGTGGTGGAAGTGTTTCCGGGGCGCGGTTGGTACACGAGCATCCTCGCGCCGTACCTCGCGCGCAACAATGGCAGGCTGATTGCCGCCTCCTTCGATCCCTCCACAGCGACTGATGCGCAGAAGCTGACGCTCGATGAGTTCCGCGCGCGCTTTGTCGACAAGCCGGAGACTTTCGGCGTCGTCGCCATGAGCATTCTGACTCCGCGGAGCGCAGGCGTGGCGGCGTCGGACTCCGCCGATATGGTCATCCTCTCGCGCAACATCCATACGCTGCTCGGAGACGGCTACACCGAGAAGGCGTTTGCGGACTTCTACAAGGCGCTGAAGCCGGGCGGCATCCTCGGCATCGAGCAGCATCGCGCGCGCTCCACGGGCCTGCAGGATCCGCAGGCGTCCAACGGCTATGTGCAGGAAGCCTTCGTGAAAATGCTGGCGGAGGAGGTGGGCTTCGAGTTCGTCGGTTCTTCCGAGATCAACGCCAATCCGCGCGACGATCGCGATCATCCCTTCGGCGTGTGGACGCTGCCGCCCACGTTGCGCACCGCGCCGCTGGGCCAGGATCCCGATCCGCGCTTCGATACCGCGCCCTACAGCGCCGTGGGTGAAAGCGACCGCATGACGCTGAAGTTCAGGAAGCCCGGCGGTCTGCCGCCGCCGGGGGCTGAAGGCGCGACGGCGCCGGCGACGCCTCCCACAACGGTAGCGCCCGACACCGGGAAGAAAAAATGACGCTCCGTCTGCTGCTCGCGCTTGTGCTGATGTTCTCCGGACTTGCGACACCTGCGTTCGCGCAAGATGGACGCGATGTCGCGGGACGTTTCGACTACTATCTGCTCTCGCTCTCGTGGAGTCCGAGCTATTGCGCAGAGTCCGCAGGCCGCGACCCCGTGCAGTGCGGACGCGACCGGCGTTTCGCGTTCGTCGTCCATGGCCTGTGGCCGCAGTTCGAGCGTGGCTGGCCTTCCGGCTGCAAGACGAACTACGTCCGCGACGTGCCGCCGGCGCTCAAGCAATCCATGCTCGACATCATGCCCAGCCCGCGCCTCGTCGAGCACGAGTGGGACGAGCACGGCGCGTGCTCAGGGCTGACGCCGCAGGCATACTTCAGCCTGACGCGCCGCGTGCGCGACCGCGTCGTCATTCCAGCGTCGTTCCGGCGTCTCGATCGCACGCTCATGATCACCGGCGCGGATGTGGAGACGTCCTTCATCGCGGCCAATCCCATGCTGAAGCGCGACATGATCGCGGTGCAGTGCGATCGCGCCCGTCTGCGCGAGGTGCGCATCTGCGTCGCGAAGTCCGGCGCCTTCCGCAGCTGCGGCCACGACGTGCGGGACCGGTGTGGGTCCCAGCGCGTCGCGATGCCGCCGGTGCGCTAACTCACGCCACCTTTGCCTTCTGCACAATGTCCTGCGCCTCGCGGCCGGTGAGTTCGGCCATGTGGGCGAAGGTCGCCTCATAGGTGCCCAGGCCCTGCGTGATCGAGCGCAAGTCGATGATCAGGTCCTGACGATCCGCCTGTGGCAGGTAGGCTTCGATGCGATCCCAGCCAGGCCAGCCCTCGCGGGCGTCGAAGCCGAGGATCTGGCCGCGTCGCGCCGACAGCATCGAATTGACCTTCGCGGTCGCCGTATTCGGCGCGTAGATGGTCACTTTTTCGATCGGTTCGAGCAGGATCGGCTCGCACTGCGGCAGGCCTTCTGTCATGGCGATGCGGCCCGCCGTGCGGAATGCGATTTCCGAGCTGTCCACCGCATGCGCGCTCCCGTCCGTCAGCGTCACCGCCACATCGACAACCGGAAACCCGAGCGGCCCTTTTTCCAGGCCATCGCGCACGCCGGCTTCGACGGCAGGGATGTACTGACGCGGCACGACGCCGCCGTGAATTTTCTCGTGGAACGCGAAGCCGCTGGAGCGGGGTTGCGCGGCGATCTCCACGACCACGTCGCCGAACTGGCCGTGCCCGCCGGATTGCTTCTTGTGGCGCCCGCGCACGGAAACGCCCTTGCGCACGGTTTCCTTGTAGGCGCTCTTCGGCCGCGAGGTGGTGACGGTGACGCCGTACCGCCGCCTCATGCGGTCGAGCGCGATGCGCAGGTGCACCTCGCCCTGGCCTTCGAGCACAAGCTCGTGCGTTTCCGGGTTCATCGCGAAGTGCAACGTCGGGTCTTCTTCCGCCAGTTTCGCCATGGACTGCGACAAACGAACATCGTCCTTGCGGTCGGCCGGTGCGATCGCCAGCGCGTAGACGCCGAAACGCTGGTGCGCCGTGCTGTCCGCGCTGTGGGGGCGGCCCTCCGCGCTGAGGAAATCGCCGGGACGGGCGCCTTCCATGCGACCCACCGCGACCACGTCGCCAAACGCGGCGCTGACGGCCTTCTTTTGCGCGGCGCCCATGAGTTGCATGATCCCGGATGCGCGGAGTTTCTCTCCATCTGGGCGGACGAGGTCCGCTCCATCCGTCACGGCGCCGCCGAACGCGCGTGCGAAGCTCTGTTTGCCCGCTTGTCCCGCGTGCGAAGTCTTGAAGACGAATAGCCCGGCGCCCGAGACGCCGAGTCGTTTCTGCGCCGCATCCGGCGCAGGCGTGTCGTGACGCAGCGCTTTCAGCAGGCGGTTGACGCCGCCATCGGCCTGCGCGGAGCCGAGGAAGACGGGCGCGATCAACATTTCCTGCGTTTCGCGCATCAGATCCTTGAAGACCGCATCGACGCTCGGCGTCTGGTCGGAAAGCAATTGCTCCATCAGCGCGTCGTCATAGTCGGCGAGTTTTTCGAGCATGGTGAAGCGCGCTTCGTGCTCGCGGTCGACGAGGTCCTTCGGGATGTCGATGCGCTCGGATGGCTTGCCGGTGCGATAGACGTAGGCGCGCTCCAGCGCGAGATCGACATACCCGGTGGCCTTCTCGTTTTCCCATATCGGGATCTGGCGCGCGACGAGCGGCACGGTGCTCACGGCCTGCAGCGCTTCCAGGAGATCGCGCAGGCGCCCGCGGGCGGTGTCCATCTTGTTGACGAAGAGAAGGCGCGGCACGCCGAGGCGATCGAGTTCGATCAGCGTCGGCTGCAGCAGGATCGCCTTGTCGGGATCCGGGTCACAGACGACCACGGCAAGATCGACGGCGGCGAGCGTGTGATCGAGTTCGCCTGCGAATTCGGTGGAGCCGGGGAGGTCGATGAGGGCGTAGCGGTCGCCGTCATGGGCAAAGCTCGCGATGGACATTTCGACCGATTGTCCGCGCGCACGCGCTTCCGGGCTCGCGTCGCCCACCGTTGTGCCCGCCAGGACCGCGCCTTGCCGCTCGATGGCGCCGGCCGAGTAGAGCAACGCTTCCATCAGCGTTGTCTTGCCGGCGCCGTTCGGTCCTACGAGCGCGACTGCTCTCGCAGCCGCAGATTTGCCTTTCGCCATGGGTCGCTCCTCACCGCGCCCCGCTTCACGGGTCGTCGAGGCGCATTGTTGGCGCGTGCGGGGCAGTCCCGCCCGCGCGGTGACAAGGTCACGCCGGTTTCGCGTTCCGCGCAAGTGGGAAATGCAAGCCTACGATGTGAGGCGTTTCAGATTGTCGTGCGCGCGCGCGCGGCATCCGATGACACATGTCCGCAGAAGGCGTCCATCGACAGGAGGCATGGCGGCCCGCGCTTGCGCTTGTCGCCACGCTTGCCGTGTCGCAACTCTTTGCGCCTGCACTGATCGGCGTCGCGGCGCTGGCGGTTTCGTTCGCATGCCTCACGATCGCTGCGGAGCGCCGTTTCGATGCGGCGTCGAGCATAATCGTTTGGGCGCTTGCCGCGATCATGTTCGGACCGACAGGCGCGGGGTGTCTCATCCTGGCGCAGGCGGTCGCGCGCTTCTCGATGTCCGCGATCGGCGCTCGCCTGTTGCCGGCGACCGCGCTTGCGGCGTTCGGGTGCGTCTATCTTCCTGTTCTCTTTCCCGGCGCGCTCTGGGCGGAACTAGCGGCCATTCTCGCCGTCGGGGCGCCGGGACTGACGCTCTCGCGGCTCGCTGCGGCCGGGGACCGCTCGGGTCTTGAAGCGCTGCGCTGCCTCGCGTTCGCGCCGACTTTGCTTGGGATCGTGGTCGGTGCGGCCGCTGCCGGTCTGCACGGCGCTGCAGCCGCATGGGCGGTGAGTTGGCTGGCGACGCCGATGATCTCTTTGGTGATTGCGTCCGACCGACGGCCGGGAGGGGTCATGGCGGCGTTCGGCGTGCTCGCGACGGGTCTGTGCGCGGCGCTCGCCCTGGAAGCCGTGCGACCCTGGGCGCCGGCCCCGCTCGCAGTGCTCGCCGCCGCCCTTGCGGGACTGGCGGCGCTGCGCGTTCACGCTCCAGCCGTCGCGCGCAGCCTCTTCCGTCCCGGCGCGCTACGCCGCCGCCTCAATGCGGCACGTCTGCTGCGTCCGGCGCGCGCCTGACGCTGGCACGTTAATGGCAGGCCGTCTGCCTCGGGAATGATCCGATTTGGCACATCGGTTCGGCTTTGTTCGCGCCTGCAGCGATTTCGCACTTCCGGCTCTGCCGCAAGCGCGAAGAGGCGTGCTAAGACCCCGGTCGCCCGCTATGACGACCCCGTGATCACCATGGCGCACGCCGGCGCCGGAGCAGGAAGACGCATTTCATGAAAGTCCTCGTTACGGGCATCGACGGCTACATCGGCTCCATCCTTGGTCCGTACCTTCTTGGGAAGGGCCACCAGGTCACCGGCTTCGACACGGGCTACTACCGTCAGGGCTGGCTCTACCCGATGGCAGGCCCCCGCCCGGAAGTGATCACGAAGGACCTGCGCGAAGTCACGGCGAAGGACCTCGAAGGCTATGACGCGGTCGCCCACCTGGCGGAGCTGTCGAACGACCCGATCGGCCAGCAGGACCCGGGGCTGACCCACGAAATCAATCACGGCGGCTCCGTTCGCATCGCCAAGGCGGCCAAAGAGGCGGGCGTGAAGCGCTTCGTCTACACCTCGTCGTGCTCGGTCTATGGCGCCATGCCGGCCAATGCCGACTACGTCGACGAAACCACCCCGCCGCAGCCGTTGACCGCCTACGCCGAGTGCAAGGCAAAGGTCGAAGCTGACGTCATCCCGATGGCCGACGCCTCGTTCGCGCCGTGCTTTCTGCGCAATGCGACCGCCTACGGCGCGAGCCCCCGCCAGCGCTTCGACATCGTGCTGAACGATCTTTGCGGCCTCGCGTGGACCACCAAGAAGATCAAGCTGAACAGCGACGGCTCCGCATGGCGCCCGCTCGTCCACGTTCTCGACATCTGTCAGGCGATCGACCTCTCCCTGAAGGCGCCCGCCGAGCGCATCAGCGGCCAGGTCTTCAACGTCGGCAGCTCCGACCAGAACTACCGGGTCATCGAGATCGCGGAAGCCATCAAGCGCGTCTTCACGGATTGCGAAGTCGAAGTCGGCCAGGCCACGGCCGACAACCGCAGCTACCGCGTGAACTTCGACAAGATCCAGAAGCTGCTGCCGGACTTCAAATGCCAGTGGACCGCCGAAAAGGGCGCCCAGCAGATGCATGACGTGTTCACGCGGATCGACATGACGGAAGAACTTTTCCGCGCCGATCCCTACACCCGCCTGAAGATGCTGATGAAGCACCGCAAGACGGGCCTGTTGAACGACAAGCTGTACTGGCAGTACGGCTGAGACAGTCGGGCCGGGACGGGGGGCCATCGGCGCCTTGGACTATTGATGAGGAAGCAGGGCGGTCATGTTCATCGTTGACACGGCGTTGGCCAAACGCGCTGCAGAGGGACGTCCGGTCCGCTTCGGCATGATCGGTGCTGGGTTCCAGGCCTCGGGCGTGGCGCTGCAGACCATCAAGTCAAAACCCGGCCTGCAGCTGTGCGGCATAGCCGCGCGCCGGACCGATCAGGCCAAGGCCTGCTACGCCGGCGCCGGGGTTGATGACGTCGTCGAGACCAACAGCCAGAGCGTGATCGAAGACTGCATCCGCGCCGGCAAGCCGGTGGTGACGGAGTCCCCCGAG
>JAWXBS010000053.1:0-6595 GCA_034440275.1 Alphaproteobacteria bacterium | reverse complement strand
CGTCGCCGGCGACGACCTCGCCCTTGAAATAGTGCCGCTGCCAGCCCTGCTGGATCGTCTCGGCGTCGTTCTTCGAGAGCTTGTCCAGGAACTGCGTGCGGCTTTCGCCCCAGGCGAGGTACTGGCGGTGCAGCTCCGGTTCGTCGGCGAGTTTCTTCACCACCGGCTGCACGTCCTCATAGCCGTTGTGCGGGACCGGCATCACGAAGGCGATCGGCTCGCCCTTCTTGAAGGAGATGTAGCCCGGCCGCGTGAAGTGCCAGTTCATCGTGAAGGGAAACGGCAGCCACTCCGTCTCGACGATGCCGCTGAGCGCCTGGATGCCGTCTTTCACATGGTTCGGCGAGCCGCCGACCCACATGTCCCAGCCTGGCTCGGTGCGGAAGAGATACCCGGTGTGAAAGGTGAGGATGCCGCGGGTGAAGTGCGAGACGACCGTGCGGGAGAGGATGTCCTGCGGGGTGCCGTCGTCCGAGCGCACCTGGATGTCGTCGAGGCCGGGCCCGCCGGTCCACCACGCGGTGAAGCTGTAGGGAGAGAGAATGTCCCAGCCCGTGGTGTTGGCGATCACCATCGGCAGGCAGCGATAGGGATGGCGGTCGCCGAAATTGTCCATCCACGGGCGATCCGTGGAGCCGGGGACGAGGGGCGGCAGATGCTCGTCGCCCTCGGTTGTGTAGCACATGAGTTTCATCGTCGGCTGGTGTATCCGTCAGGCATGACCGCGTCCACGCGACAAGACCTCTTCGACTTCCTCGACCGCCTCGGCGTCGCACGCCGGACCCATGACCACGCGCCCGTGTTCACCGTCGCCGAAAGCGAGACCATCAAGCTCGACATGCCCGGCGGGCACACGAAGAACCTGTTTCTCAGGGACAAGGCCGGCCGCCTTTTCCTGCTCTGCGCGCTGGCGGAGACGAAGATCCAGCTCAACGCGCTCGCGAAGCTGCTGAAGGCGGGACGCTTCAGCTTCGGGTCGCCGGAGCTGCTGTTCGAGGCGCTCGGCGTGACGCCGGGATCGGTGACGATCTTCGCCCTGCTCAACGACCGCCTCGGCCGCGTCGCGCTGCTGCTGGACGAAGCGCTCCTGCATGTGGACCCGGTGAACTTCCACCCGCTCGCGAATGACGCCACCACCGCCGTCTCCCCGACCGGACTCATGGTTTTCCTCGCGGCGACCGGCCACCTGCCGCAGCGCATCGCTTTCGACCCCGACGGGACCCCGGTTGCCGTTGAATAGACCCCGCGCCCGGCCCATGTTGCCGGTGAAGAATTTGAACAAGGCACTCGAGGAACTCATGGCCGACACTCTCATCGGAAGCGTACCCGCCGACCTCGTGAAGGACGGCTCCGATCAGGCCTTCATGGTCGACGTCATCGAGGCGTCGAAGACGCAGCCGGTCATCGTCGATTTCTGGGCGCCGTGTTGCGGCCCCTGCAAGACGCTGGCGCCGGCGCTCGAAAAGGCCGTGCTTGCGGCCAAGGGCAAGGTGAAGCTGGTCAAGATCAATATCGACGAGAACCCGGGCGTCGCGGGCCAGCTCGGCGTCAAATCCATTCCGGCGGTATTCGCCTTCGATCGCGGCCGCCCGGTGGACGGCTTCATGGGCGCGGTCCCCGAAAGCCAGATTCGCATGTTCATCGACAGGCTCGCGGGTCTCGCCGGTCCGGACGCCGCCGAGGAAGACCTCGCCGCTGCGCTCAAGGAAGCGGGTGAGGCGCTCGCGCAGGGCGACGTGGGCGGCGCGGCCCAAACTTACGCCGCCGTGCTGCAGGCCGACCCCGAGAACGTGAAAGCCATCGCCGGCCTCGCGCGCTGCTACATCGCCGTCGGTGAAATCGAGCAGGCTCGGGATTCGCTCTCCATGGTCCCCGAGGACAAAGCCAAGGACGCTGAAGTCCAGAGCGTCCGCGCCGCCCTCGAACTCGCCAGCGCCGCACCGGCCGGCGGCGCCGACACCGCCGCATTTGACGCTGCACTGAAGACGAACCCGAATGACCACGCCGCGCGTTACGACCTCGCCGGCGCGCTCGCAGCGCGCGGAGACCTGGAGGGCGCCGTGAATGAACTTCTGACCATCGTTGAGAAGGACCGCGACTGGAATGAGGGCGCCGCGCGTGCGCAGGTGCTGAAGATTTTCGAGGCGGCGGGCCTCGGCTCCGACATCTCAAAAACGGGACGACGCAGACTTTCGACGATTCTCTTTTCCTGAGGCGGCGCCATGAGCTCCTTCGGATTCCGCAAGCCAGACGATTTCCCTGTGACCATTCCGGTCTTCCCGCTCGCCGGCGCCGTGCTCTTTCCCCGCAGCGCATTGCCGCTGAACATCTTCGAGCCGCGCTATCTGAACATGATCGACGACGCGCTCGCGGCGGAGCGTCTCATCGGCATGATCCAGCCGGCGGATGCGGCGAATGACGCCAAGCCTTCCCTGTCCAAGGTCGGATGCGTAGGACGCATCACGACATTTTCGGAAACCGACGACGGGCGCTACCTCATCACGCTGACGGGCGTCAGCCGCTTTCGAGTCGGCCGCGAACTCGATGTGCCGTCGCCGTATCGCAAGGTCGCCCCCGACTGGTACGCGTTCGCCTCCGATCTGTCGGAACGCGACAACGCCGCCGCCATAGACCAGGAAATGCTTGCCCGCGCGCTGCGCGATTACTCCGTGGCGAAGGGCTTTCAGGTCGACTGGGAAGCCGCCACCGACGCGCCCGCCGAGATGCTCGTCAACGCCGTCTGCGCCGCGTGCCCGTTCAGTCCGCAGGAAAAGCAGATGTTGCTCGAGGCGACGACGCTCGCCGACCGCAGCGACACGCTGGTGGCGTTGCTCGAACTCGGCGCGTCGGCGTCCGGCGGTGGAACGATGCAATGAGCGCGCCAAATGGACAAACACGCGTGGAAATCGATCCCCGCCTGCTGGAAGTGATCGTCTGCCCGCAGACGCGCACGCCGCTGCGCTATGATCGCGAGAAGCAGGAGTTGATCAGCGACACCGCTCGGCTGGCCTTCTCCGTCCGTGACGGCGTGCTGATCCTCAGCATCGATGAAGCGCGCGAGCTGGGGCCGGACGAATGAGTGCGACGAACTGGCCCGTCGAACTCGTCTTTCAGCGTGAAGCGAAGCGCCTCAACGTCCGCTTCGAAGACGGGGGGGATGTTTCCATCCCATTTGAAAAACTGCGCACGGAAAGCCCGTCGGCCGAGGTGCAGGGTCACGGGAACAAGCGCGTCGTGACCGGCAAGGCCAACGTCGGCGTCGTCGATGCAAAGCCCGTGGGCCGCTACGCCGTGCGCATCGTCTTCGACGACGGTCACGACACGGGCATTTTCAGCTGGGACTATCTGCGCGAGCTGGGGCAGACAGTCTGAACATCTGCACCGCGTCGTGGAGTGCGGCCTCCGCGCGCCGCGGAAACGTCGCGATCAGCGCCGCAGCGATCAGCAAGCAAAGCGGCGCATAGTAGCGGCGGTTCAATGTGAAGAACGGCGTGCCCTTCGCGTAGTTGAATGCCGGCGTGACATACGGCGCGAGACCCCGCAGCGCGAACACCGCAATCAGAACAACGTAGCCGCCATAGACGACCAGCGCCTGCAGCCCGAACGCGATTGGTGTTTGCCCAAACGCCACAATGAGCGACGCACAAGCAAGCGCTGCGGCGACAGCCGCACACGCAAGGAAGCTCGGCACTTTGGCGCTCGGCGTTCCGACGACTCGCAGACTCAACGATGCTGCGTCGTGACCAGGCCAACGTCCGCCGACGCCCCAGTAGAAATGCAGCGCAGACAGCAACAGCAGAATGGCGACCAGACCCGCCGCGATCAGCACCCCAGCGCCTCGCCCTTCAACAACTTTGGCAACGCCCCGCTTCCGCCTGCCGCCTCGCGCATGAAGAACCGCCGCGCCGGCGGCACGAGATCCACCGCCGCCATGCCGCGGCCGCGCCACTGGCGCAGCGGCGGGAAGTCATTCGAGAAGATGCGATTGAAAGCATCCATCACCAGCGCCATCGAGGTGGAGTCGAAGCGCCGCCATTTCTCATATCGCTTGAGCCCTTCCGCATCGCCGGCTTCGAGACCCACGCCCACGGAGTCGACGATGCACTCCGCAAGCGCCGCCACATCGCGCAGGCCGACATTCAGCCCTTGCCCCGCGATGGGGTGCACCCCATGTGCAGCGTCCCCGATCAACGCAGCGCGCGACGCAATCAACTTCTCCGCAATTTGCAGCGACAGCGGATACGCAAAGCGCGGCGCCGCAAGCGTGATGGCGCCAAGATGTCCGCCGAAACGCAGTCGCAACTCCGCGAGGAAATCCGCTTCCGACATCGCCATCAGCGCATCGGAAATCGCGGGCCTTTCCGTCCAGACGATGTTGCAGCGGTTGTCCGTCAGCGGCAACATCGCGAACGGGCCCGACGGCAGGAAGTATTCGTGCGCCACGCCGTGATGCGGCTTCTCGTGCGCGACCGTGCAGACCACAGCGGTCTGCTTGTATTTCCATCCCGTCGTGCGAATGCCCGCGCCCATGCGAACCGTCGAACGGCGCCCTTCCGCGCCGACGACGAGCGAAGCGCGCACGCAGCGCCCGTCCTTCAGCGAAACGGTGACGCCGCCTGCATCCGGCGCGTGTCCCGTCACCGCCACCGGCGCAAGCACGCGCAGACCTGTCTCGGACGCGGCCGCATTCAGCGCCGCGCGGATGTGGCGGTTCTCCAGCATGTAGCCGAGCGCTTCGCCGTCCGCGCGCGCATCCAGTTCCTTGCGGTCAAAGGAAAGTGAAAGCAGCGAAGGCCCGCCGCGCACGCGTCCATCGGTGACGAGAATCTTCTCGATGCGTTGTGCGTGCGGCCGCAGCGCATCTCCGATGCCGAGCGCCTCCCACATACGGAACGAGGCGTAAGCGATCGCGGAAGCGCGGCCATCGTAGCTCGCGGCAATCTGTGTCGCGGCGACTTCAGAGTCCGCGACCATCACGTCCACGCCCGCCTTGGCGAGCGCGAGCCCCAGGGTCAGGCCCGTCATGCCGCCGCCGGCGATGAGAACTTCTGTGCGGAGCGCCGGGTCGTTCAATTCGGTCACCATCACTTGCCTATCTGCCGCAGGGTATCGGTGCGGACGGCGCCCGTCGATGCGGCGCGGCGTAGCGATGGCGCCCCCTTTTTGTGCAATGCGGTAAAGCCTTGCCGACGAGAAAGGTTGCGCGCTTGCCCCACCCCCCACCGCTCCGGCCAATCGGCCCGCCAAAGGGGCGGCGACCGACGTCGTACGACCGCGCGGGGAGTTATCGAATGAACGCAAAACTGGACAAGAAGCCGAAGGGGGTGCTGCAGACCATGCGCGCCTTCGCAGCGGCCGCAGCGCTGGGCCTCGTGCTCTTCGCAGGCGGTCAGTCGGACGCGCAGGCGCCGACGACCCCGCCGGTGGCGGAAGCTGCTGCGCCTGCCGCCAAGCCGGCGGTCACGCCCGAGGCGGCGCCTACCGCTGAAGCGCCGGCTGTTGCCGAAGCCGCACCGGCGGAAGCCGCAGCGATCGCCGCACCTGAACAGACCGTCGACAAGGGCGACACCACCTGGATGCTTCTGAGCACGATGGCCGTGTTCCTGATGATCATCCCCGGCCTCGCGCTCTTCTACGGCGGCCTCGTCCGCACCAAGAACATGCTCTCAGTGCTCATGCAGGTGAGCACCGTGACCGTCATCGGCATGGTTCTGTACGCGCTGGTCGGCTACAGTCTGTCCTTCACGGACGGCGGCGCGCTCAACACGTTTGTCGGCGGTTCGGGACGCTTCTTCCTTGCAGACGCGGGCACGGATCTCTCGGACAACCTGGCCGCGACCTTCTCCACGGGCATCTACATTCCGGAACTCGTTTTCGTCGTCTTCCAAATGACGTTTGCGTGCATCACGGCCTCGCTCGTCCTCGGCGGCCTTGCGGAGCGCGTGAAGTTCATCGGCGTCGTGCTGTTCGCCATCGCGTGGCCGCTGCTCGTCTACTACCCCATGGCGCACATGGTCTGGTGGTGGCCGGGACCGGACCTCGTCGCCACGGGTGACGCAGTGAAGGACGGCGCCGTGCAAGGCGCTGGCCTGATCTGGAATTTCGGCGCCCTCGACTTCGCCGGCGGCACCGTGGTGCACATCAACTCCGGCATAGCGGCGCTGGTCGGCTGCATCATCCTCGGCAAGCGCACGGGCTACAAGAAAGAGCCCATGCCGCCCCACTCGCTGACGATGGTGCTCATCGGCACCGGCCTGCTGTGGTTCGGCTGGTTCGGCTTCAACGCCGGCTCGAACCTGGAGGCCAACTACTATTCGGCGCTCGCCATGGCCAACACCTTCCTCGCTCCGGCGGCGGCGGGTCTGTCGTGGACGATCACCGAGTGGGTCACGAAGGGCAAGCCGAGCATGCTCGGCATGGCGTCCGGCATCGTGGCGGGCCTTGTCGCGGTCACGCCGGCGGCAGGCTTCGCGGGGCCGGTCGGCGCGCTGCTGCTCGGCCTCGTCGTCGGCCCGGTCTGCCTGTTCGCCTGCTCGGCGCTGAAGAGCATGCTCGGCTATGACGACGCGCTCGACGTGTTCGGCATCCACGGCGT
>JAWXBS010000052.1:0-10292 GCA_034440275.1 Alphaproteobacteria bacterium | reverse complement strand
GGTCGACATCCGGCTGCTCGTTGTGAGCGACCGACTGTTCAACAGCGGCAAGCTAAACCTAACGCACGACGCCGTGGTCGATAGAATGGGATTCGATATAGTCTACTTCCTCTCGTATCCAGACGAAGTGTTGACCTTCTAAGCCGCCACCACTTCCGTCGTCTCCGCGTCGAACTCCGCCACGAGATGTCCCGGCGACACTTCGATCAGTTTCGGACGGTACTGCTCGGCCTGCGGATCGTCGATCACTTTCGACTTGAGGAAGCGCAGGCTCGCGCGTGAATCCAACGGCGAGGGCAAATCACCAAGCAAACGCACGCGCGGCTTCGAGCGCGCAGCTTTCGGGTCGGGCGTTGGCGCCGCCGACAGCAGCGCCTTCGTATAGGGGTGACGCGGATCGGCGAAGATGGCGTCCGCCGTGCCGAGTTCGACCACGCGCCCGAGATAGAGCACCATCACCCGATGGCTGATCTCGCGCACCACCGCGAGGTCGTGGCTGATGAACAGCATCGAGAGGCTGAACTGCTTCTGCAGCTGGATCAGCAGCCGCACGATCTGCGCCTGGATCGACACGTCGAGCGCGCTCACCGCCTCGTCGCAGACGACGACCTTCGGCTTCAGGATCATCGCGCGCGCAATGCCCACGCGCTGGTTCTGCCCGCCGGAAAGCTCGTGCGGATAGCGGTTGATGAGATCGGGATCGAGGCCGACGAGGCCCATCATTTCGCGCACGCGCAATTCGCGATCCGGCGGCGACATTTCGGGATGGAACGACTTCAACGGCTCGGCGACCGACGAGCCCACCGTCATGCGCGGATCGAGGCTCGCCAGCGGATCCTGAAAGACGATCTGCAGATCTTGCCGCGATTCACGGATGGCGCGCCGATCGCTGTCGATCACCCCGCGGCCGAGGAACGTCACCTGCCCCGCCGTCTTCGGCACGAGATTGAGCACAGCACGCGCGAGCGTCGATTTTCCACAGCCGGATTCGCCGACGATGCCGAGCGTTTCGCCGGGCTTAAGGTCGAGATCGACGCCGTCAACCGCCCGCAGCTTGCGCGCCGGCGCAAATAGCTTGCCGGACGGAATGTCGAAGTAAACCTTGAGATCGCGGCCCGTGAGCAGCGGCGCCGCATCCGCCGCCGGCGGCGGCCCCAAGCCTTCCACGCCGTGACGCACGCCGCCTTCGATGCGCGGCACCGCTTCGAGCAATACCTGCGTGTAGGCTTCCTTCGGGTTGTTGAAGATCGATTCCGCCGTGCCCGTCTCGATGATCTCGCCCTTGCGCATGACGAGCACGCGCTCGGCCATCTGGGCGATGACGCCCATGTCGTGGGTGATGAGCGCGACCGCCGTCTTCGTTTCCGCGATGAGATCGCTCAGGAGATCGAGCACCTGCGCCTGCACTGTTGCATCCAGCGCCGTCGTCGGCTCGTCGGCGATGAGCAGTTCGGGACCGGTCATCATCGCCATGGCGAGCATCACGCGCTGACGCATGCCGCCGGAGAGTTCATGCGGGTGCTGCTGCATGCGGCGCGTTGCTTCGGGAATGCGCACGCGCTCCAGCCAGTCGAGGCACTTCTTGTGCGCCGCCTCTCCTTCCATGTTGAAGTGGTGTGCGAGCACCTCCGCCATCTGGTCGCCGATGCGCATGTGCGGCGTGAGCGAGGTGAGCGGGTCCTGGAACACCATGGAGATGCGGCGGCCGCGGAGCTTGTTCAGCGCGTTGCGCGAGATGCCGAGGATTTCCTCTCCCGCGAACTTCACCGAGCCGGTGGCGCGCCCATTCTGCGGCAGCAGGCCGAATGCCGCCAAAAAGGTCTGGCTTTTCCCTGACCCGGATTCGCCCACGACGCCGAGACATTCGCCCGGCCGGATCGAGAGACTCACGCCCTTCACCGCGTGGACATCGCCGTCGTTGGTGTCGAACGTCACCCGCAGGTCGCGGATGTCGAGGAGGGCGGCGGACGGCTGGGTTTCTTCGCTCATGGGAGTGGAGACTAGCGGCGCCCGCGCGCCATTCCAATGCGTCCGTTCAGCTCCGCCAGCGCAGCGTCGCCGGCTCCAGCGGGTTCACGAAAGCGCGGCCTTCGGACCGGCTCGCCGCCCACTCCTTCTTGAGCTTCAGGTACCATTTGGCCTGCACGTCGATGTCGTCGATCCACAGCATCCCGGACTGGTACTTCAGGCCCTCGTTCTGCAGGTCCACCATCGAACCGTCCTGGTCGAGGAACTCTCCCGCCATCTGCGGCGCCACGACGAGACCGAGATTGAGCAGCGGCGCGCCCGTCCAGTAGGTGAGCTGGGTGATGCGAGTGGAGGCGTCGTCGATGGGCGTGAGGCAGGTGAGCGTGACGAAGCGCGCGCCCTTGGGGTTCTCCACCACTTCCCAGCGATAGCCCGGCAGGTCGAAGAGAATTTCCGTGGTCACGTCGCCGCCGAACACGGCGCGATACAGCAGCGAGTTGCCGCTTGGCGGATGGCGCACGATTGCCCAGCCGCGATGACGCGGCTCGAAGGTCTTCTGCTTGGTCTTGAGCCCGACCGACGGCGGACGCCACCACCACTGCGAGTGCACGAACGGCACGTGCGCGGGGTCCATCAGCCCGACGACGGCGTTGTCCATCGTTGCGCTGAACACGCGCTCGACGACGAACTTGGGCTTCTCGGGTAGTACGCCGAAATCCGGCGGAGGGATCGTCGCGTCTGGTTCGCGTGGATTGGCGGAGATGAAGATGAACACACCGCCGCTCGCCTCGTGCGCGGGATAACGGCGCACGCGGACGCGCTCGACCTCGTAGGGCTGATCGTGGAGTAGCGACGGCATGAGCTTGCAGACGCCGTCGCCCGCGCCGAAGCGCCAGCCGTGGTACGGGCATTCCACGGTCGGCTGCCCGTTCGTCTCCACCTGTCGGCCCGCCGAGAGCGGCACCGCGCGGTGCGGACAGATATCGCGCAGCGCAAACGCCTGGCCCGCCGCCGTCCGCCCCACGAGCACCGGCTCACCAAGTATGACGCGCCGGAACTGCTTGCCGGGTTTGAGCTCCGCAGACGTCGCCGCGAAGTACCACATGTCCTTCAGGTGATCGCTCATGCGGCGGCCGGATGTGCGGCGCGGGCGCCGTGATACATGAGCGTGATGATGCCGAGGTAGCCCGCCGTCGCCGACGCGAAGATGCCGAGCAGACAGGCGATCGCGAGCGCCCCGCGCATCCGTCGCTGGGCAATCGGACGCCGTGCATTCGTCGCCATGCCGGCAAAGCGGAACATGTAGATCGTACTCGCCAATATGCCTGCGACAGCCGCGAGGAAGATCGCGATCGCCGCGACGATGAGCGTGACGCCGTTCATGAGCTGTGCGCCGGGCTCACTGCGCCTTGATCGTGACGGTGAACGTGCTGGTCGCAGGCTCAGTCTTGGGCTCCCACGGACGGCGCTGTTCGAGCTTCAGTTCGCCCTGCCCGGCGCCCTGGGCTTCGAACGCAAAGACCTCCCAGTGGTTGCCGCCAGTAAAGCCGGGCTGCGATTGCGCGGTCGTCGTGGCGCCGCCGGACTCTTTCGCATCGGAAAGAAATGCGGGCTTCTCCGACACGGCCCAAACATAGCCCGCAGTCGGCACGCCCACGAGTTGCACGGCAAAGCTGGAGCCGACGGGAACAGTGATCGTCTTGCCCGCATCGGCGGCGGTGATCCGCTGCGTGACGCCGGGAGGCGTCGGCGCAGGAACGCTCTCGGACCGGAATGCAGGCGGGGGCATCACGGCATCCTCCGTCGTCTTCGGCGCGCAAGCAGCGGCCAGCGCCGCCACCGCGATGATCAGAATCGAACGCATGCAATTCTCCTCAGCGGCCTACCAGCCTCAGCCCGCGCCCGCGGTCATCAGATGGCCGTAGCCTTTGATCATGCGGGAAAGATTGTCGACCGAAAGGCGCTCGTTCTTGCCGTGGATCACGGCGATGTCCTCGCTGGAGTAGATCGCCGGCGCATAGCGATAGACGTTTTCCGCGACGCCCCCGTAGTAGCGCGAATCCGTCCCGCCGACGACGAGGCCCGGCGCCACAGGTGCGTCGGGCGCCGCAATCCGCGCCATGCCGGAGAGGAGTGCGTAGCTGTCGGAGGTCGTCGACGAGACCGCGCTCGCCTCGTTCGGCGGACGATCCCACTCGACGGTTATGTCGGGTATCCCCTGCACCGCTTCCTGCGCGCGAGCGAGGATCGAGGCGGACGTGTCGCGCGGATGCAGACGGAAATTGATCCATGCCATCGCGCGGCCGGGGATGATGTTCTCCTTCGGACCGCCTTCCAGCATGGTCGGCGCGACCGTGGTGCGGATCAGCGCCGCAGCCTGCGGGTCATCGCCCATCTGCTGGTTGATCACCGGCGAGAAAAGCCATTCGTTCGCCGCCGCCGCGCGCAAGGTCAGCGGCAGTTGCGGAGTGAGCGCACGGATCATGTCGATCGCCGGACCGCCTTCGAGCTTCATCTCGATGGGCATGCGATGGATGCGCAGGATGGCTTCCGAAAGCAGCGTGACCGCCGTGTCCTTGTCCGGCATCGAGGAGTGACCCGCGCGCGCCGTCGCGGTGACGCGCAGCGTGGCGTAGCCCTTCTCCGCAATGCCGATCAGCGAGACGGGTCCGCCCGTGAGCGGGTGCGTGGCGATGGTCGCCTGCCCCTCGTCGAGCGCGAACCATGCCTTGACGCCGCGATCCGCGAGGATCTTCGCCATCGATTGCGCGCCGTCGCGACCGGAGACTTCCTCGTCGTGACCGAAGGCGAAAATCAAAGTGCGCTTCGGTTTGAAGCCCGATGCAGCGAGCGCGTTGGCGGCTTCGAGTATCGCGATCAGTGACCCCTTGTCGTCGATGGCGCCGCGTCCCCAGACGTAGCCGTCGCGCACCGCGCCGCTGAACGGTTCGCTGGTCCAGTCCTTCCGCGACCACTCTTCCACCGGCACCACGTCGAGGTGCGCGAGCAGGAGGATCGGCGCGAGCGAGGCATCGCTGCCCGCCCACGTGAAGAGCAGGCTCTCGCCGTTGACGATCTCGCGCTTCGCGGCGGCGTGGAAGGCGGGGTAAGCGCTCTCGAGCCATGTGCGCTGAGCCGTGAAAGGCGCGGCATTCCACGGCTGGCCGGCCTGCACGGAGATGGTCTCGAAGCGGATCGCCTGGCCGAGATGGGCGGCGGCGGCGGCATCGACCTTCAGTTCCGGCGCATTCGCGACCGAGGCGGTTTCCACCACGGGGGCAGGTTTGAACTGCGAGGTCCGCCAGGCCACCGTGCCGCCGACGGCGGCCAGCGCGAGCACGAGTAGTCCGAAAATCCAGCGAAACATGGGCGCTCCGTGACGGTAGCGTCATCTGCCCGCGCGGGAGGCGTCTTGTCGAGAGCGCCGGGCTGTGGCGCTTGGGACGTCCCGACCCGACCGGAGCCGCCATGTCCCTCGAAGCCCTGCGCGAAACCCTGCCGGACTACGCGAAAGACATCCGGATCAACCTCAGCGCCGTGATCACCGACACGCTGCTCACCAACCAGCAGAAATGGGGCGCCATCCTGGCGGCGACGCACGCGACGGGCGAACGCGCCCTGCGGGATGCGGTGAACGCCGACGCCGGAGCGAAGCTGACTACGGAAGCCATAACGGCGGCGAAATCGGCGGCGGCGCTGATGGCGATGAACAACGTCCTTTTTCGCGCGCTGCACCTGATGAAGAACCAGGAGTACGCCACGCTGCGGACGGGCCTGCGCATGGGCATCCTCGCCGATCCCGGCGTCGACAAGGGCGACTTCGAATTCTGGGCGCTGGTCGTGTCGGCGGTGAATGGTTGCGGCGTTTGCCTCGACGCACACGAGGAAGAACTCCGCAGGCGCGACTGGCCGACGACCCATGTGCAGGCGGGCCTGCGCATCGCCGCCGTGATCGCCGCGACCGCAGCGGTGCTGCGGGCGGAGGCAGCTTAGGACGGACGCAGCTTCTTTGCCGCTTCCAGACGCACCGTGAGCACTGCAGCACGCTCGCGCGTTTCGCGGTGGCGGCAGGCGGCGAGTTGTCCCGGCGCGCGCGAGCCCGGCCAGACGCCGCCGTAGAACTCGCAGTCCTCGTCGCGGAACTTGATCCAGGCGCGCTGCGCTGACTGCAGGTTGCGCGAGTCGCGGCGTCCCAGAAGACCCGTGCGCGTCAGTTCGCGGAAGCTCATGTTCAGCAGGCCGTCCCAGCCTGCCATCAGACGATTGTAGCAGCGCGCGTAGTCGTCGTCGCAGGTGCGCAGGATCGGCTTCTCGCAGGCTTCGAGTTTCTCCGGGTCGCTGATGCCGGCGGCCACGGCGCAGGCGCGCAGCTGGGAGACGTCCTGCGCGGGCTCCTGCAGGGCGGCGGGCGCGCTTGGCTGTGCGAAGGACGGGCCTGCGAGCAGCGTGGCGCTTGCGGCGGCGAGGGCGAAGACGAGGCCTTTCATGCGACTTCCCAAACTCCATCAACGTGGCGAGACGACGGCGGCGAACCGCGATATTGGCACCGACATGATGAACGGACCCGCCAACGAACAGGATGAACACGACTTCGACGCCTGCATCATAGGCGCCGGCGCGGTGGGCCTTGCGTGCGGCTACGCCCTTGAGCGGCGCGGCTTTAGCGTTCTGGTGCTGGAAAAGGAAGGCCGGATCGGCGCGGGCGTTTCGTCCCGCAACTCCGAGGTCATCCACGCCGGCCTCCACTACCCGACCCATTCCCTCAAGGCGCGATTCTGCGTCGAGGGGCGGCGCGCGCTCTACGCCTTCCTCGCCGCGCACCAGGTCGCGTTCGACAAGTGCGGAAAACTGATCGTCGCGACGGAAGAAAACGAAATCCCCGCCCTTCGGAAACTCGCGGCGCAGGGCGAGGTGAACGACGTCGAAGGCGTCACCTGGCTCGACGCGGCGGCGACGCTCGCGCTCGAACCGAACCTCCGCGCGGTCGCTTCGCTGCATTCGGCTGAGAGCGGCGTCTTCGATGCGCACGGCTATATGGATGCGCTGGCCGGCGAGATCGAAAGACACGGCGGCGCGGTGGTGCTGAACGCCCCCTTCCTCGGCGCGACGCCGATTGCGGGCGGCGTTTCCATCCGGGTCGGCGGCGAGGATCCGACGACGGTTACGGCGCGGACGCTCGTCATTGCGGCAGGCCTCGGGGCGCAGGCGTGCGCGGGACTGGTCGAGGGCTTTCCCGCTGCGAACATTCCGCCGCTGCATTTCGGCAAGGGCAGCTATTTCACGCTCAGCGGCCGCGCGCCGTTCAGCCGCCTCATCTATCCCCCGCCGATCCCCGGCGCGCTCGGCACGCATTACCGGCGCGATCTCGGCGGACAGGCGCGCTTCGGCCCCGATCTCGAATTCGTCGACGTTGAAGACTACCGCGTCGATCCCGCGCGCGCGGCGGGGTTTGAGAGTTACGTCCGCCGTTTCTGGCCCGGCCTGCCCGACGGCGCGCTGACCCCCGACTACGCCGGCATCCGCCCGAAGCTTCATGGAGCGGGAGAACCACAGGGCGACTTCGTCATCGACGACGGGATGGAAAACGTCATCGCGCTGTTCGGCATCGAAAGCCCGGGGCTCACGTCGTCGCTGGCGATCGGGGAGGAAGTCGCCCGCAGGGTCGCTGGAGTATAAGCACCGGTACTCATGCCGGACCGCACAGCGCCGATGCGCATGCGAAGGCGCCGCCAGACTCCGAAGAATCTCGCGTGGTTTGAATATCGGTGTGCGCAGCGGGAGCTGCGCGGTTCGGTTTCGACAGTCATGATGTGTCTGCGGCGTCGATGGCAGGTGCGCGAGCGTTCGTGCCCGATGCAATCGCCACGGCGATCACCGTGACGATGGCGCCGGGCACGGCGCCGTTCTTCGGCAGGCGCGCGATGGCGCACTTTACCACCTTGTCGAACTTCGCCAGCGCGTCGCGCATCTCCGCGACCGTACGCAGCGGAATCCCACGCGTGAACGCATGGACGATGCGCGCGTGGCGACGTTGAAAGCCGAGGACGCCGTTTGGTCGGCGCGTGAAAGTCGGACGGTCCGAGCGGAACGTCATGCGGGAACACATCGACAGGAAGATCAGGCGTCGGATGTCGCGCCGCGCCGTGCGAATGTCGGCCTGAAACTCGAGACGCCAGGCGCGCGGCAGGCGCACGCGGGCCATGAGCCACGCGACAACCTGCAGAAGCCACAGATGCAGATCGCGCGCGGCGGCGGCATACGCTTCGCGGCGGTGACGTAACGGTCGAACGACTTGCATCTGGTGCTCTCCTCTTCGTGACGACCGGACCATCCGGACGCGACGTGGGAGGAGTGTCAGGGCGCTTGCGACTCGGTCGGATTGTTTTGCCGATTTTTCTGCACAGGACCGCCGGCGCCCTCGCCGGCATCCTTGTGCGCCAAGGGGAACCGCTTTGCCGGCGAGGCGCCGGCGGTCCTCTCAGCGAGGGATAGAGGACTCCGGAGTCCCCCTAATCTTCCGCAATGTTCCGGAACGGCGACGCCGCTCCGGGCGATAGCTTCAGGAAGCCGCCGCCCTTGCCCCGGCGCGGCATTTTGGGTTGGGTGCGTTCCCATTGCCGCGCGGCGCGACAACAAGGCTTTCCCTCATGTCCCGGAACTTCTCGCTCTTCATTCTCGTGGCGATGGTGCTGGGCGTGGGCGTGGGGTGGTGGATCAACACCAGCGTGGCGACGGAGGCGGCGACCGAGATCGCGGGCTACCTCAAGATCGCCACCGACGTCTTCCTGCGCCTCATCAAGATGATCATCGCGCCGCTGGTGTTTTCCACCCTGGTGGCCGGCATAGCGCACATGGGTTCCGCCGAGCGCGTGGGCCGGATCGGCGCACGGACGCTCGCGTGGTTCATCGGCGCGTCGGCGGTCTCGCTGACGCTCGGCGTGATCATGGTGACGCTGTTCCAGCCGGGCGCGGGGCTGAACCTGCCGCTGCCGCCGGAAGACGCCGACGTCGGCGTCAAGGCCGCGTCCCTCAATCTCAAGGATTTCATCACCCACGTGGTGCCCACCTCCATCGCCGACGCGATGGCCAAGAACGAGATCCTGCAGATCGTCGTCTTCTCGGTGTTCGTCGGCGTGGCGATCGCGGCGCTGGGGGAAAAGGCCAAGCTCATCACGCATGTGATGGAGCAGGTCGTGGAGGTGATGCTGAAGGTCACGGGCTACGTCATGCTGGTGGCGCCCATCGCGGTGTTCGCGGCGATCGCGGCGGCCATCGCCCAGCACGGCCTCGAGATCCTGTGGACCTACGGCAAGTTTGTGGGCTCGTTCTATTTGTCGCTCGGCGTGCTGTGGCTGCTGCTGGTGCTGGCGGGCATGGCCATGATCGGGCCGCGGATCATGCGGCTCGTCACCGAGTTGCGCGAACCGATCCTGCTGGCGTTCTCCACGTCGAGTTCGGAGGCCGCCTTCCCGCGCACCATCGAGGCGCTGCGCCGGTTCGGCGTGCCCAAGCGCATTTCCGGCTTCGTGCTGCCGCTCGGCTACTCGTTCAATCTCGACGGCTCGATGATGTACTGCACGTTCGCGACGCTGTTCATCGCGCAGATCTACGGCATCGTACTGTCGCCGATGCAGATCGTGACCATGCTCGGCATCCTGATGGTGACGTCGAAGGGCATCGCCGGCGTACCGCGCGCGTCGCTGGTGGTCATCGCCGCCACGCTTCCGACCTTCGGCATCCCGAGCGCAGGCCTTCTCCTCATCTTCGCCATCGACCAGTTCCTCGACATGGGCCGCAGCGCGACAAACGTCGTCGGCAACGCAGTCGCTTCGGCGGTCGCGGCGAAATGGGAAGGCGAACTGAAAGACGGCCCCGCTGACGAAGACGGCATTGCGCCGCTGCCGCCCGACTATCCGCTCGCGCCGGAAGCGACGCCGAGCGGGGTGCCGGTGTAGCGCTCAGCGCGGGTTGGATTCGAGCCAAGTCAAGGACGCCCGCCCCTACCGCGCCGCATTTTGCCCCGCTAAGACAATCCCATGACAGGTCTGCGCATTCTCGTCGGCGTCCTCGGGATCGCCCTTCTCGCCGTGATCCTCTGGGCGTCCTTCGCCGGGGGGGAGCTGCACGGGACGTTCCTCGACCAGTTCGGCGTGGTGATGACGCTGCCGTGGGGCATCGGCGCCATGGCGGACCTCTATGTCGGCTTTGCCCTGTTCGCGGTGATCGTGTTCCTCGCGGAACGCTCGTGGCTGACGGCGCTGCTGTGGGCGCTGCCGATTTTCGTGGTCGGCAATATCTGGACGGCGGTGTGGCTCGCCCTGCGC
>JAWXBS010000051.1:0-12241 GCA_034440275.1 Alphaproteobacteria bacterium | reverse complement strand
TCGTTGGGCTGGCTGGGGGCAGACAGGCGTGCGAACAACCGCCATCATAGTGCTATGGCGTAGATATAGTGCTCATCATCATCGGTCGTGGCCCGCCAGCGGCCCTGGTCTGGCGTTCGCATCGCCCCCCAACCTTCCCGAGTCGGGCTGTAACGGCGGCTCCGGCGCCCTACATTGAGCGCTGCGGAGGTTTCCCCATGTTCCTTGCTAAGAAGAAGCTCGATCTGCCGACAGCCGCCGAGGCGCTGCCGGGGCGCGACCGGGCGGTTGCGTTCGAGAACCGACATTTCGTCAACGGCCGCCCGATTGCGCCACCATTCCCCGACGGGATGGAGGACATTGTGGTGGCGCTGGGCTGCTTCTGGGGGGCCGAGCGCGTGTTCTGGAAAACGCCGGGCGTGTGGACGACGGCGGTGGGCTATGCGGGCGGCCTGACGCCGAACCCGACCTACGAAGAGGTCTGCTCCGGGCGCACGGGGCACACGGAAGTTGTGCGCGTCGTATTCGACCCGAAGGAAGTGTCGCTCGCCGCGCTGCTGAAGGTCTTCTTCGAGGCGCACGACCCCACGCAGGGCATGCGCCAGGGCAATGATGTCGGCACGCAATACCGTTCGGCGATCTACACCGCCAATCCCGCGCAGTCGGCGGTCGTGGAGGCGGCGCTCGCGTCCTACAACGCCGCGCTGAAAGCCAAGGGCTTCGGCGCCATCACCACGGAAGTGCGCGCCGACCAGCCGTTCTACTACGCCGAGGACTATCACCAGCAGTACCTCGCCAAGAACCCGGCGGGTTATTGCGGCATCGGCGGCACGGGCGTGACCTGCCCCATCGGTGTCGGCGTGGACGCGTGACGCCGAAGGCGGTGGAGAAGGCCGCGCTCGCGCTGCCGGGCGCGGCGGTGTCGTTCCCGTGGGGTGACGACCATCCCGTCTACAAGGTGGGCGGCAAGATGTTTGCGGCGATGGGCGGCGGCAAGGCGCCGAGTCTGTCGTTCAAGGTGGGCGACCTGGCCTACGAAATGCTCATCGAGCGCGAGGGCATCATCCCGGCGCCCTATCTTGCGCGCGCCAAGTGGGTGCAGCTCACGACGCTGAAGTCCATGGACGACGGCGAACTGCGCGAACGCCTCGCTGAGGCGCACCGCATCATCGTGGAAAAGCTGCCGAAGAAGCTACGGCCGACAGTCTAAGCCGGCCACTTCAACCCGATGCGGCGGCGCTGGGCGAGCGTCTGTTCGGCGCGCTGGAGCGCGCGCATGCCGACTTCGGCGGCCTGCAGGCTGTCGGCGGCGCGGAGCGCATCGAGCGACATCTTGAGGACGCTGACGGCCTCTTCCAGCTTGTCGCGGGCGCCTTCGCGTTCGCCGAGCGCGGCGAGCGCGCGACCGACTTCCTGCTGCGCCGAGCCCCAGGCGCCGGGATCGAGATCGCGGTCCACCTTTTCGAGATAGAGCCGGCGCGCATCGAGGGACTTTTCCAGCCAGTGTGTGCCGCCGCCCCGCTCGCCGAGCGACAGGGCGCCGGAGGCGAAGTCGCCGAGGATCTCGAGCTGGGCGATGTCGCTCAGCGTCTCGGGCGGGTCCTGGACGAGCTTGTCGAGCGCTTCCACGATGGCCTGGAGCTTCTCGGGCTTGTAATCCTGCGGGCGGTTCAGCACCGGGCGCGCACGGCGCGCACAGGCGTAGGCGATCGCCTCCTCCACGCCCGATTCCATGTGGCCCTTGCGGAGCTTGAACTCCAGCGTGTGCGTTTCCGGCACACGCCCGTGGTTGGTCGACGCGACGAACTTGAGCTCGACCTTGTCGCCTACGCCACGGCGCCCCCAGACGATGACATCTCCGGCCGACCGCTCCAGCACGTCTGCGGCCTGCACGCCGATTCGCCGGATGCGCTCGGGATGGGCGCGGACGCCCGCGACCTTCAGCTTCACCGGGAATGGCTCGACCTGAACGGGGGCGGAGAAGGCGAAGGCGCCGAAGCTCGTCTCGATGGCGGCCATCAGCTGCTCGCGCAGGCGGGTGCTGCCGTCGATGTTGCCGACGAGAATCAGGGCGCGGTGATCCTTCTGCCGCTTCAGCCCTTGCGCGCGCAGCGCTTGACGGGTGGCGGACGTCGCCTTGCCGGCGCCGCGCAGCATCCAGAACGCCGAAATCAGCAGCGCGGCGAGGCCGACGGACAGGAAGCCCATGAAAACATGCGGGTACGCCCAGAAAGCCTCTTCGGCCTGGCGCGCCATGGGCCTGAGTATGCTGGGCGAAGCGGCCGCGGCGAACGCGATCATCGGGACATCCATCAGAGCGAACGTCGTCCCTACCCCGGTGTCGGCGCGCGCACAACGCCAAGCGGCGCCGCAACCGGGAGTTAATGCGGGCGGCGCCCCGTTTGCCGGCGCCCGATCACGCGTTGATGTCGCGGTCCTTCGTCTCCGGCCACAGGAAGAGGAAGATCACCGCCGCGAGCGCGGTCACCACGAACGGGAACCACAGGCCCGCGAAAATATTCCCCGTCGCCGTCACGATGGCCAACGCCGTCACCGGCGCTAACCCGCCGAACCAACCTGTGCCGATATTGTAGGGCAGCGAGAACGCCGTGTAGCGGATGCGTGTCGGGAACAGTTCCACGAGTGCGGCCGCCTGCGGTCCGTAGAGGGCGGTGGCGGCGATGATGAAGACCACCATGACGCCGATCAGAAGCGGGAAGTTGATCCCCGCGGGATCGGCCTTCGCCGGATAGCCGGCCGCGACGAGACTGGGCTGCAAGGACGCCGCGAATGCCGCGCGCGCGGCCTTCACCTCGGCAGCAGTACCTTCCTCGGCATTGACGCTCTCGATGCGGGTTTGCCCGACCGAGACTGCCGCCGTGGCGCCGGCGGGTGCGTCCCGCAGCTCATAGCTGACGCCCGCGTCGGAGAGTGCGGAACGGGCGATGTCGCAGGAACTCGCGAACTGGTGCGCCCCGCCCGTGAGATCGAGCATGAAACTGCAGTCGGCGGGGTCGACCGCGATCGTCACTGGGACCGAGACCGAAGCCGTCGCCAGCGCCGGATTGGCCGCGCGCGTGATCAAGTGGAAACCCGGAAAATACATCAGCGCCATCAGCACCATGCCGAACAGCATGACGGGCCGACGCCCGATCTTGTCGGAGATCCAGGCGAAGAAGATGTAGAGCGGCGCGGAAATGAGCACCACGGTGATCATCACCATGTTCACGATCGGCTGATCCACGCGCAGGATGCGTTCCATGAAGATCTGTGTGTAGAAATTGGCCGTGTACCAGCCCACGCCCTGCGCCATCATCAGGCCGAACAGCGCCAGCAGGACGATCTTGAGATTGCGCCATTCGAGGAAGCTTTCCGCGTAGGCGCGCTTGGAAGTCTTGCCTTCGTTCTTCAGCTTCTGGAACGCCGGGCTTTCTTCCAGCTGCATGCGGATCCAGATCGAGATCGCCAGCAGCACCGCCGACAAGAGGAACGGAATCCGCCAGCCCCACTCGCGGAACGCGTCTTCGCCCATGATGTTGCGCGTCAGCAGAATGACGCCGAGCGCACCGACGAGACCAATGGACGCCGATGCCTGAATGAGCGCCGTCGCCGCGCCACGGTGGTTCTGCGGCGCGTGCTCGCTCACGTAGATGGCGGCGCCGCCGTATTCTCCGCCGAGCGCAAAGCCCTGCAGAATGCGGCAAGCGATGAGCAGCACGGCGGCCCACGGACCGATCTGCGCCGCCGTCGGCAACAGACCGATGGCGACGGTTGCTGCGCCCATGATCACGATGGTGACGAGGAAGGCGCCCTTGCGGCCGCTGCTGTCGCCTATCTTGCCGAACACCAGCGCGCCGATCGGGCGCACGATGAGGCCGACGGAGAACGTCAGCAGCGAGAAGATCAGCGCCTGCGCATCCGGCAGCGTGGCGAAGAAGTGGCGCGCCATGATCGAAGCGAGTGCGCCGTAGATGAAGAAGTCGTACCACTCGAAGATGGTGCCCGCGGCCGACGCCGCCACCACGAGACGCAGTTTCTGCGGCGGTATGGCCTCCGCCTCCGAAGTCGTCGCCGTGCTCATGCTTTTTCCCCGCGCGTTCTTGTGGGCGACCGGAAGCATGCTCCGGGCGGCGGCGCAAGCGGCCTCGCGCCAAGTCCGCTTTTCAGGCCACGCCCACCGAATGGCGCACCACAAGCGCCGACGCTTCCGCCGCCGGCATGGCCTTGCCGAAGAGCCATCCTTGCAGCGCGTGCACGCCTGCCGCGCGCAGGAAGGCGTGCTGCTCAACGGTCTCCACGCCCTCGGCCACCATCTGGAAGCCAAGCGTGCGCCCGATGGACACGACCGCGTGAATGATGGTGGCGCCCTCAAGCCCCGCGCCGAGGTCGGTGACGAAGCTCTTGTCGATCTTGACCTTGTCGATCGGGAAGCGGCGCAGGTGCGTGAGCGAGGAATAGCCCGTGCCGAAATCATCGAGCGCGATCTGGATGCCGCCGGCGCGCAGGCGCTTGATGAGATCGATGACTTCGGGATCGGCCTCCAGCGTCGCTTGTTCGGTGATCTCGATGACGAAGCGCTTAGGATCCATGCCGCGCTTTTCCAGGGTCGCGAACACGCGGGCGTCAAAGCCCGGATCGTGCAGTTGCGTCGGCGAGGCGTTCACCGAAACGAACACGCCATGCCAGTCACGCGCATCCTGCGCTGCGCGATCGACCGCCCAGTCACCGAGTAGCGCGATGAGACCGGAGTCTTCCGCCACACGCACCATGTCCTGCGCGCCAATAGGAACACCGTTGTCGCGCGACCACCGCACGAGACCTTCAAAACCCATCAGGCCCTGCCCGGTGCGGTCGAAGATCGGCTGATAGTGCATCGCGAGCTGCCCCGCGCGGATCGCCGCTTCGAGTTCGCCTGCGATACCCGTCCGACCTCCCGGAACCGGCGCGGGCGACGCGCCACGACCGATCTTGCGCGCCAGCGTCGCCGTCGTTTCCTCCAGCGCATCCGCGACGGCGGCGACGTCCACATCCGTGATCGCAGCGCCGTCGATGCGCACGCGCCGTTCTGCCTGACCGGCGAGATCGGCGACGTCCTGCGCCCCGAGACTGAGACTCATGGACTTGATGGCGTGCGCCGCGCGCGCCGCAGCGTCCTGATCGTCGTCGCGCACGGCGGCGATGAGCTCCGACAGACGCTTCGGCGCCTGATCCAGATAGAGGCCCACGACGCGCTGCACGAAGTCCGGCGCGCCCAGCGCATCGAGGTGCTCGAACCCGCTCGCTGAATCTGACTCGTCTGCATCTGATTGCAACGGGCTTTCCGAGACAACCACTTCATCCGGCGGGCCGAAGTGCGTCTCCAGATGCGCGCCGAGCGCGGCGATCGTGAAGGGCTTGTGCAGCACGCCGTCGGTTCCCGCATCACGCCATGCATCCGCAGAGGCGCCGAGGACATCGGCGGTGAGCGCCACGATCGGCGTGCGACGCGCACCCTTGCCGGCTTCATGTGCGCGAATGCCAGCGGTGGCCTGAAAACCATCCATCTCCGGCATGCTGCCGTCCATCAACACGAGATCGTAAAGCCGCGCCGTCGCCATCTCCACGGCGATGCGGCCGTTCTCCGCCGTCTCCGCCGCGACGCCAAAGCGTGACAGCGACTCGATGGCGACCTCGCGGTTGACCGCGTTGTCATCGACCACGAGCACGAGGCGATGCTTGAACTGGGCCTGCGTCGTCGCCTGCGTGCTCCGCGCGCGCTGCTGACGCACGCCGCCCGAAATCAGTTCCCACAGCAAGGCTTCCACATCTGCGCGCAGCAACGGCAGATCGAGCGCGGCGTCTGCATCGCGCGCCTCCAGAAGATGATCGGCCGTGGAATCGCCGAGCGCGCGGAGCACCACGCGTTGCGCGCCCTGACGGCGTGGATGCTGACGAAAGCGATCGGGATCCGCGATCAGCAAATTTGCGGCGCACTTCGCGTCGTTCTCGGGCGCGATCTCGTAGCCGGCCGCACGCAGATACTGTGTCAACACCCGTCGCGTCGCCGGTAGCGCGCAGTCGACGACGGCGGTCTGCGGGGCGCTGAACTGCGGCCACACATTCTCTTCGTCAGCCGCGCGCAGCGGCAGGTCCGCCGCAAACGTCGAGCCCTTGCCCACCTCGCTCGCCACGCCGATGTCGCCGCCCATGGCCTGCGCGAGACGCCGGCAGATCGTGAGACCGAGCCCCGTGCCGCCGAACTTGCGGGTGGTCGTCTGGTCGGCCTGCGTGAACGCAGTGAAGACGCCCGCGAGCTTGTCCTTCGGAATGCCGATGCCGGTGTCACGCACGGCGATGCGAATGACGCCCTGCCGCTTCGGATCGCTCGCGACGGTGACGAGCACATAGCCGGTCTCGGTAAACTTGAGCGCGTTGGTGACGAGGTTCGTGACGATCTGGCTGAGGCGCACCGGATCGCCGATGACGAAGCGCGGCGTGTCCGGCGCGATATAGGCCGCGAAATCGAGCCCCTTCCCACGCGCGCGTTCCCAGAACAGCGAGGCCGTCTGGTCGATGATCTCGCCGAGATCGACGCGCGTGGCTTCGAGTTCGAGTTTGCCGGCCTCGATCTTCGAAAAGTCGAGCAGGTCGTTGATGATCGAAAGCAGGTTCTTGCCCGAACGCACGATGACGTCGGCGTAACGACGCGGCTTCTCGCCAAGATTGGCGCCCGCCAGCAGCTCCGCCATCACCAGCACGCCGTTCATCGGCGTGCGGATTTCATGGCTCATGGTGGCGAGGAAGTCGGACTTGGCGCGGTTGGCATGCTCCGCCGAGTCGCGCGCCACGCGGAGATCCTTCGTACGCGCATCGACCTCGCGTTCAAGACCTTTCAGATGCGCTTCGATCCGCCCGTCGCGCGCGCGGATTTCGCCGAGCATCGCGTTGAAGCCTTCGACGAGACGGCCGACCTCGTCGTTGCTGGTGGCTTCCACCGGCGCGTCGAACGATTGCGATTCACGAATGCGCGCCACCGCCGCGTCCAGACGCGCGATCGGGCCGGTGATCGCCTTCTGCAGGCGCGAGGCGATGATCAGGCCGATGGTCAAGGCGATCACGCAGGCCAGAAGCGATCGGACCAGAATGCCCATGACCCGATCCTTGAGATCGGTCGCACGGGCGATCAGCACGAAGCGACCGACTTCTCGCCCCCCCTGCATGATCGGAGTGGAGGTCTCGATGGTGCGCGTGGCGAGCAGCGCGCCGATCCCGAGGTCGGCCTTGCCCCCCTCAAGTCGCACATCGGAGTCCAGACGCACGCCGCTGCCGATTTCCGCGAAGATGGCGCCGTTGGCGTCCTCCACGCGGGCGTAGGCGATCTCCGGCATGCGGGCGACGCCGCGCAGAACGGTGTTGGCGCCCTGCCGGTCGGCGGTCGCCACGGACTTCGAGACGACGGAAGAAAAAACCTGCGCGGTGGACAAAAGCGCCTCGCGCTTGGCGTCGGCGTAACGGGAGAGTTCCGTCCAGAGCGACAGCCCGCCGACAGTCGCAGTCGCGGCGACGACCGCCGCAAGCACGAGCGCCTGCAGCTTGCCCGCGATCGACGGGCCCTTCGCGCGGATCTGCACCGCCGCCTTCACCGTTGAAAACTCCCGCTCCTTCCGACTGCGCAACGACCGCGATTAAGGCTCTCTGAACCTTTCGAGACCGCGCTTTCTTAACGATGGGCGCCCTATAGATTGCCCAGGGATTCCCATGCTCGCTCAACGTCTCGACCAGACTGGTTTCTTTTTCGTGCTCGACGAGCCGGCCCGCATCCTTGTGGCCGACGACGATCCGATTCTGCGCGAGTTCGCGTGCGTGCATCTGGCGACGCCGGACGTCACGCTCGACACCGCCGGCGACGGCGCGGAAGCGCTGCAGAAACTGCTCGAGAACCACTACGACCTCGTGCTCGTCGACCTCGACATGCCGGTCATGGACGGGTTCGAACTCATCGGACGGATGCGCGCCCACGAGACGTTGCGCCATGTGCCCGTGGTGGTGGTGACGGGCCGCGAGGACATGGCCGCGATCGATCGCGCCTTCCAGGCCGGCGCCACGTCCTTCGTGGTCAAACCGCTGAACTGGCGCCTGCTGAGCTACCAGCTCCGCTACGTCCTGCGCGCCTACCAGCAGGAGAACGAAGTCCGCATCGCCAAGGAGCGCGCCGAGCAGTCGCACGCCATCAAGGCCAACGTCCTGCGCCTCGTGCAGCACGAACTGCGCACGCCGCTGACCTCCATCGTCGGTTTCGCCGAACACATCGAGCAGCATCCGAAATCGGCGGAAGTGGCGGAGTTCGCGGGCCTCATCGCCGGCGCTGGCCGTCGCTTCTCCACCAATGTCTCCGACCTCATATCTGCCGCACAGATGCTGACGGCGGAATTCACACTGCGTCCCGACGAGTGCCGCGCTGCGCACATCATCGACGCGGTCGTGGCGGCGGAAATGCCGGCGGCGAAGGAAAAGGGCGTCATCCTGCGGGGTGTCGACGGCTCCGACGGCGCGCGGTTCGAATGCGACCGCGATCTCGTGGTGCGCGCGCTGCGCCACCTGGTGCGCAACGCCATCGAACACGGTGAAGGCGCGGTGGACTTCATGGTGACGCCCGACCGCGGGGGCGTCGCCTTCGCCATCCGCGACCGCGGCAAGGGCATAGAACCCGAGCGGCTTGAGCGCTGCTTCGAGGCCTTCCAGCAGGGCGACGACGCGCTCAACCGGCTAGGCGGCGGCCTCGGCCTCGGCCTGCCCGTGGCGCGGCGCGTGTTCACCGCCCACGGGGGCACGCTCTCGGTGTCGCAGGTTGAGGGCATGGGCTGCCTCGTCGTCGCGACCCTGCCTGCGGGACCCGCGGCGAAGTCCGCCTGAACGCCGTTCAGACACGGTTCAGACGTCCGCGCGGCATGCTGCACGTTCCACGGCGTGCGGCTTCCACCCCCGATGCGCCGCCCAACAAAAACGCGCACGGAAACAAAGCCATGGCCACGAAGCTCGCCGCCCTGATCGGTGCGGCCGTTATTGCTCTCACCGCAGTCGCGCCCTCCGTAGCGGCGGCGGATCCCCGTCATCGCGGCGGCGATCGGGGCTATTATGACAACCATCGCGGCGGCGACTACGGTGGCCGGGGCTATCGTCACCGCGACAACGATAACGACAATGACGCGTTGGCTGCAGGCGTCGTGGGTCTCGTGCTCGGCGCGGTGATCGGCAGCGCGCTCACCGAATCCCGCCGCGCGCCGCCGCCGGCCTACTACCCGCCCCCGCCGCAACCCCGCTACAGCGGCGGCTACTACGACGGCCCGCCGCCCGGTTATGCCGGCCAGGACCAGGGCTACTACGATCAGGGGCCGCAGCTCTGCGTGCAGCAGCAACAGACCTGGGACCCCTACGCCCGCCGGTATGTGACGCTGGAACGCCGCGTCCCCTGCTAGCGTCGCTTTACCGCCGGGGCGGCGCGCACATAGACTGATCGTCATGAAGTTTGTGTGCGACGCGCCCGGCGGGAAGACGTGGTTCCGCATCGAGACCGAAGCGGAAGCCGACGCCGAATCCGAGATCATGCGCCATGCGGTGGCGAAGTACTTCCGCCGGGAACGCGAACGCGTGATCGCCGCGTGGGCGCCGCCCGCGTCGGCGCCGCCGCTTGAGCGCGACATCGGCCTCAAGGACTATGTCGCGCGCTCGATGCCGAAATTCCTGACCTTGCGCGACGACGAGGGGACCGGCCTCGCCACCGCGATGCTCGCGCCGGACGTGCAGATCGAGGGCGAACCTTTCCGCACAATCATCGTCGGCCCCGCCAACAGCGATCCCTACGAAGCGCACGCCGAGTCCATCGCCGCGCTCGCGCGTCACCTCGGCGAGGACCTCGCGCGCGGCGACTGCTACCCCTATTCATAAGCGCGGGTTCGTGCATCGTCGCCGGGTACGGTGCTAGTCTCCCCGCCAGACCAAGGGAGACGCCGATGACGATCACGGTGAAGCGGGTGGCGGGCGCGCTGGGGGCGGAGATCTCCGGCGTCGATCTCGCCAGGGAGCTGGACGGGCCGACGTTCGATGCGATCCACCGCGCGTTCGTGGACCACGAGGTCATCTTCTTTCTCGACCAGACGCTGACGCCCGAGCAGCACAAGGCGTTCGGCCGACGCTTCGGCTCGCTCAACGTCCACCCCTACGTGAAAGGGATGGAGGGCCATCCCGAGATCATGGAAATCATCAAGGAGCCGACCGACAATCTGAATTTCGGCGGCGGCTGGCACTCGGACATGTCGTTCCTCGAGACGCCGTCGATCGGTTCGATCCTGCATGCGCTTGAGATTCCGGAGTTCGGCGGCGACACGCTCTTTGCGTCGATGACGAAGGCGTATGACGCGCTCTCGCCGGGGCTGAAGACGACGCTCGAAGGCTTGCGCGCCGTGCACTCGGCGAACCGCGAATATTCCGCGCAAGGGCAGTCCGCACACAAGCGTGGCTCCATGGTGGTGGCGGAAGCGGAAGGCATGGCCGGCGAGTTCACCCACCCGGTGGTGAAGGTCCATCCCGTCACGGGAAAGAAGGCGCTCTACGTGAATCCCGCCTTCACGCTGCGCTTCGAGGGCTGGAGGGAACGCGAGTCGAAACCCCTGCTCGACCACCTCTTCAACCACGCGCGTTTCGAAGGCTTCACGTGCCGCTTCCAGTGGCGCAGCGGTTCCATCGCGTTCTGGGACAACCGCAGCGTCTGGCACTTCGCGCTCAACGACTATCCCGGCCAGCGTCGGCATATGCGACGGGTGACGGTAGACGCGGTGTAACCGCGCGCGTAGAGCCGCGTAGAAATCAGAACACATCGGGAGGACTTCATGCTGCGCACCCTCGCCTTCGCCGTGAGCGCCATTGCGCTCGCCGCCTGTTCGACGACGCCCGCCGATGCGCCTGCGGGCGCGGTCGTCGCCACCGCCGCCTACGACATGGCCGTCAACGATGCGAACCGCCCTGCGGACGATGTCGCCAAGGACGCCGTGCGCAAACCTGCCGAGACGCTCGCCTTTGCGCGCGTGATGCCGGGCCAGACGGTGGCGGAAGTGCTGCCGGGCGGCGGTTACTTCACGCGCCTGCTGTCGAAGGCGGTCGGGCCGACCGGCAAGGTGATTTCCATCGTGCCGGCGTCCGCCCTCACCTTTCCGCCGCAGATCGATCCCGTGCGCGCAATCGCGTCGAATGCGGCGTACACGAACGTGTTCGTCGAAACGCCGGAAGGCACGCTGTCGACGTCGCAGCCCGTCGACGTCTATTTCACCGCGCAGAACTATCACGACATTCACGGCTATTTCGGCGCCGAGGCCGCCGCCGCGTTCAACCGCGCCGTGTTCCAGTCGCTGAAGCCGGGCGGCACCTACATCGTGATCGACCACTCGGCGGTTGCCGGCGCGGGCGTCACGGGCGCCAAGACCATCCATCGCATCGAAGCGTCGGTGGTGAAGGCGGAAGTGATTGCGGCGGGCTTCGTGTTCGATGGCGAACTCACCGCACTCGCCAACCCGGCTGATCCGCGCACGGGCAACGTGTTCGACGCCGCCATCCGTGGCCACACCGACCAGTTCGCGCTGCGCTTCAAGAAGCCGGGCTGAACCGGATCATCGCCATCGTCGTCGCCCAGCAGGCGACGGCGGTGGCGAACGTCCCCCACGCGAGATCGCCGAAGGTGACAAGCGCCGACCAGCCGCGCAGCGTCGCGAGATTGGTGAGATTGTACGTCGCGTAGGCCGTGAGGCCGAGAGCTGCGCCGTAGAACAGCGCGCGCTGCGCGTCGCCGGCGCCGATGGACGGCGCGATCACGAGCACGGCCATTCCGAACGCGTAGAGCACGTAGAATCCCGCCGCCGCCGCGAAGTCGACCTTCGCGCGCAGCAGCGGTCCGAGTTCGGGATTATAGAGTCGCTCCCGCGACACGGCGAACCAGGCGAGATCGAGCAGAACGAAAAGCACGCCGGCGATTCCGGCAGAGGCGAGAACGGTCGGCATTACGCACCAGCGCGAAAGCCGCCGCCGGGTTCCGCTGCTAGCGCCGGAACAGGTTGCGCCGCGCCATGCCGCCGTCGGCCGGCAGGCTCACGAGATCGCCGTCGCGCATCACCCACACGGGCCCTTCGAAACGCGACGCCGCGTCGCCGAGGAACAGCCCGTCGAACACCGCCGACGGCGGCATGGCGCGGCGCAACCTGTTCCGGCGCTAGCAGCGGAACCCGGCGGCGGCTTT
>JAWXBS010000050.1:0-12129 GCA_034440275.1 Alphaproteobacteria bacterium | reverse complement strand
GTCGGAGGTCATGCGGGGACATGCTTAGCGCGGCTCGCCGCCGCAGCACAGTCGCAGAGCGGCCCTGCGCGCGACGTCACCTTGACCTTTTGGCAAAAAACCGCTGCTTAGCGCCCCGATGCTGCACCGCAGCGCACAAAGCCGCGCCGAAAGCGGCATCCGGAGCAAGAACCATGCGCGTGTATTATGATCGTGACGCCGACCTCGCCCTCATCAAGGGAAAGACGGTCGCGATCGTAGGCTATGGCAGCCAGGGCCACGCCCACGCGCTGAACCTCCGCGACTCCGGCGTCGAGAACGTCCTCGTCGCGCTGAAGAAGGGCTCCGCATCGGCGAAGAAGGCGGAAGCGGAAAAGCTGAAGGTCGTCACCGTCGCGGAAGCCGCCAAGGCCGCCGACGTCATCATGATCCTCGCGCCCGACGAAGTGCAGGCGGAAATCTACACGGCCGAAATTGCGCCGCACATGAAGGCCGGCAAGACGCTACTCTTCGGCCACGGCTTCAACATCCATTTCAAGCTGATCGAAGCGCCCGCCGATGTGGACGTCGCGATGATCGCGCCGAAGGGCCCCGGCCACACCGTGCGCAGCGAATACCAGAAGGGCGGCGGCGTGCCTGCGCTCGTGGCCATCCACCAGAACCCGTCGGGCAAGGCGCTCGAGCTTGCGCTGGCGTATGCGAGCGCGATGGGCGCCGGGCGCTCGGGCGTGATCGAAACGAGCTTCCGCGAAGAGTGCGAGACCGATCTCTTCGGCGAGCAGGTGGTGCTGTGCGGCGGTCTCGTCGAACTCATCCGCGCCGGCTTCGAGACGCTCGTGGAAGCGGGCTACGCTCCCGAGATGGCCTATTTCGAATGCCTGCACGAAGTGAAGCTCATCGTGGATCTCATCTACGAAGGCGGCATCGCAAACATGAACTACTCGATCTCCAACACGGCCGAGTACGGCGAATACGTCACCGGCCCGCGCATCGTGACGCCGGAGACGAAGGCGGAAATGAAGAAAGTGCTGGAGGATATCCAGCAGGGCCGCTTCGCGCGCGACTGGATGCTGGAGAACAAGGTCGGCCAGCCCAGCTTCAAGGCGCGCCGTCGCGCGGCGGCGGAGCATCCGATCGAAGAGGTCGGCGGCAAGTTGCGCGCCATGATGCCGTGGATCACGAAGAACAAGCTGGTGGATAAGGCGAAGAACTGACGCGTCCGCCCATCCCCCATGCGCCGCACCTCGGCGGCTGTCTCTGCGGCGCGGTGCGCTATCGGCTCACGGCGCGCCCGTTTGCGATCAATGCGTGCCATTGCACGGACTGCAAGAAGAGCGCGGGCGGCGCGTTCGGGCTTTTCCTGCACGCGACAGACGCGAGCCTCGTCCACGAAAGCGGCGCGCTCGATCGCTATCGCAAGACCGCCGAGAGCGGCCGCCAGGTGGACATCGCGCGCTGCGCGGCGTGCGGCACGCGGCTGTGGCATCAGCCCGTCTCGGCGCCTGCGTTCCGCTTCATCGCCGCCGGCACGCTCGACGATTCAAGCTGGGCCGTGCCGACCTCGCACATCTGGGCGAAGACCCGCGCGCCGGACGTGATGATAGCTGACGATGCGCTCGTGTTCGAAGGCCCCGCGCCGGATCGGCAACTGCTGTGGGACCGGTTTGCGGAAGTCTATCGTGGTCGCGAGGCCTAGCGCTGTCGCCAACAGTCGTCGGTCCATCGCAGGGCGTTCGTCGCCCACTCAGAAACGGGACTATCCGCATTGCCGGAAATCTGGACAGCGCCACGTGCAAGCGGAGTCGAAAAATAGGCGCTATTGGAACGCAGCATTGCCAGTCCCCCATCCATGACAGCTTCAGGCTTCGGAGCCGGACGTCCCACACTGGGAAGATCGATTCGAGGAATGGCGACGTTCTCTGCTGACGTGAGCGCGACGATGATGGCCGGGCATGTGTGCTGGTCGGTAACGTACCGCTTCAACTGCCCGTGACCATCCATGACGGTTTTCGTGGCTGTCCAAGCATAGCAAATGTGAGACGCCGGATCGTCAGGGCCCACCCCGTAGCAAGTATTCTCATGCCGAAGGCCGTATCGGAAATCCACAACGGTCCAGCTGCCGATTAGGTAGCTGTAGAGCCCCAACGATAGCGCCGCGTAACGCGCTTCTTCCCAAGTGCGGTCAAACTGTGCTTTGCGGCTACCGACGGTCTCGGCGAAACTCGGGCCGGCTGTCAGCGCTACGGTCAAAACGAGCGCAATCCGAATGCGGCGCATCAAACCTTCGCACGGCTGGTTTTCGACTAGACGCCTCACGCCAGCCTGATCTCCCGCAGCCGCTCGTTCAGATATTCCTGCGCGGTGATCGGGGTCGGGAATTTGTCAGGATGCGCCGCATCCACGCAGCTCGGCAGCGTCTTGATCAGATAGTCCGGCGCGAAGTGCAGGAAGAAGGGGATCGAATAGCGCGGCAGGTGCGCGCGTTCGGCGCTCGGGTTCAGCACGCGGTGCGTCGTTGAGGGCAGGTAGCCGTTCGTCAGACGCTGCAGCATGTCGCCGATGTTGATGACCACGCAGTTCGGCGGCGGGTTGATGTCGAGCCACGTACCGTCGCGCTTCTTGGCCTGGAGGCCCGCCTCTTCGGCGCCGAGCAGCAGCGTGATGGTGTTGATGTCCTCGTGCGCTTCCGCGCGGATGCCTTCGGGTTTTCCCTGCAGCGGCGGATAGTGGAGCGCGCGCAGGATCGAGTTGCCGTTGGCGACCGTCGGCACGAAGAAGTCGTCGGGCAGCTTTAGATAGCGCGCGATGGCGGCCAGCACCTTTGCGCCCAGCGCATCGAACGCCTCGTAGAGCGCGTAGGCGTCCTTCTCGAAGTTCTCCACCTCCTGCGGCCACACATTGTCGGCCATCTCGGCGCGGTAGGGGTGGCCGGGCGGCAGATTGCGGCCGACGTGCCAGAATTCCTTCAGGTCCACCTTGTCGGCGCCCTTGGCGGCTTCGGTGCCGAAGGGCGTGTAGGCGCGCTGGCCGCCGCCGCCTTCGATCTTGTAGCGGCGCTTCACGTCGTCCGGCAGCGCGAAGAACGCCTTGAAGCGGTCGAGCGCTCGCTCGATCTGCGCGGGGTCGAGGCCATGGTCGGCGACGATGGCGAAACCGGTGGAGACGAAGCTGTCGCCGAGCTTCCTGGCGAAGACATCGGGGGCTTCCGTGAGGGAGACGGGGGTGATGGTGTGCATAGGGCGAATCTAGCGCCGACCGGGTCGAACGCCAACGCGAAGATGCGCCCAGTTTCGTGTACGGAGCCTGCCAAGGGCGAAAACGCCTTTCGGGGAGAGAGCCGCCATGATCGAACAGACCATCGACATCCAGACGCGCGACGGCGCCTGCACCACCTTCATCGTCCATCCCGACCGCGGCGGGCCGTTCCCGCCGGTGCTGTTCTACATGGACGCGCCCGCCATCCGCGAGGAGCTGCGCGACATGGCGCGGCGGCTGGCGTCGGCGGGTTACTACGTGGTGCTGCCGAACCTCTACTACCGCTCCGGCGTCATGGAGCTCGGCCCCATCGAGATGGCGCCGGATTCGACGTGGCGGAAACGCATGTTCGATCTGATGAGCTCGATCGATATCGCAAAGGTGATGTCGGACACCGATGCGCTGGTGGCGCATATCGACACTCAAGCCGCCGCGAAGAAGGGCCCGATCGGCGCCATGGGCTATTGCATGAGCGGCCAGTACGCGATCAGCGCAGCGGCGCGTTTTCCCGATCGCGTGAAGGCCGCAGCGTCGCTCTACGGCGTGTCGCTGGTGACGGAGAAGCCCGACAGCCCGCACCTCGCGGCGCGCAAGGCGACGGCTGAGATCTACGTCGCCTGCGCCGAGACTGACAGCTATGCGCCGCCCGAGATGGTCGACGCGCTTACGAAGGACTTCACGGCGCACAAGGTCAAAGGCGAGGTGGAGACATATCCGGGTACGCACCACGGCTTCGCGTTCCCGCTGCGTCCGGCCTACGACAAGCCCGCGGCGGAGCGGCACTGGGCGCGGCTGCACGCGCTGTTCGCGCGCAATCTGCGCTGAGGTGAGGCTCGCACTTTTCGAGGCGAGTAACTAGGGGCTGTAGGAAGTTGAAGAAGATGCAGACGGAGATCAATAACAATGGCCGATAGGGAGGAGTTCCTCGTCTGCTATGACTACGGCGGCGGAGGGTTGTGGGCGCTTGTGCGCGCCCGATCACGTGCCCATTTCGAGTCAAAGTATCCGAAGTCGCACTATCCGCATCTCCATTTTTATGACGAACCGCAGGGGATTGTGGACATGAACAGCGCGCGGAAGATGTGTTTTCAAGACATAGAGCTTCCCCACACGGCATGCTGGGAGAACATGTTGGAGGGGGCTCGCAAGAGGTAAGTTCTTTTCCGGCATCCTAAGGTATGCCAACACCTCTGCTCATGTCCTCGATCCGCGCCGCCATCATCCCGGTCACGCCCTTCCGGCAGAACACCTCGCTCGTGTGGTGCGAAAAGACCATGCGCGGCGCCTTCGTCGATCCGGGCGGGGAAATTCCGCGCTTGATGGATGCCGTGAAACAAGCGGGCGTCACGGTGGAGAAGATCCTGCTCACGCACGGTCACCTCGATCACGCGGGCGCGGCGGCGGAAATCAGCGAGACGCTCGGCATTCCCATCGAGGGCCCGCACCGCGACGAGGACTGGCTGCTGGCGAAGCTTGAAGCGAGCGCCGCGAAGTACGGCTTCAAGGGCGCGCGCAACTGCACGCCGACGCGCTGGCTCGACGACGGCGACCAGGTGACGGTGGGCGATGTCGCGTTCGACGTGTTTCATTGCCCCGGCCACACGCCCGGACACGTCGTGTTCGTGCAGAAGGAAGCGCGCATCGCCTTCGTCGGCGACGTGCTGTTTCGCGGCTCGATCGGGCGCACTGATCTGGAGCGCGGCAATTTCGATTCCCTGATCAACGCGATCCGCACCAAGCTCTTTCCGCTCGGCGACGACATCCAGTTCGTGTCGGGCCACGGCGACATGTCGACCTTCGGCTGGGAGCGGAAGTGCAACCCGTATGTGTCGGACCTCGCCGTCGGCGCCGACTAGGAGAACAACGATGACCACCGCGCACGATTTCACCTTCACCCAGCTCAATGGCGCAGCCCCCATCGCGCTGAAGGATTTCGCCGGCAAGGTCGTGTTGATCGTGAACGTCGCGAGCGCGTGCGGGCTGACGCCGCAATATGCGCCGCTGGAGAAGCTGTACGAAGACAGGAAGGCAAAGGGTCTCGTCGTGCTCGGCGCGCCGTGCAACGATTTCGGCGCGCAGGAGAGCGGCACGGAAGGCGAGATCGGCTCGTTCTGTGAGACGAGCTTCGGAGTCACGTTCCCGATGACCGGCAAGGTCTCCATCGTCAGCGAGCCGCGCCACCCGTTCTATGAGTGGGTAAAGGGCGAGCTTGGATCGGATGCGCTTCCGAAGTGGAACTTTCACAAGTACCTCATCGGCAGGAACGGAGAGCTGCTCGCGACCTTCAGTTCGATGACTGCGCCGGACGCGCCGGAAATAGTCGCCGCCATCGACGCGGCGCTCGCGTGACGCAACGCGCCGCGATTGAGCCGTTCATCGCCATGGAAGTGGCGCGCGAGGCCAGCCTCCGCGCGGCGGCGGGCGAGAGCATCGTGCGTTTCGACGTGGGCCAGCCGCACTGGGGCGCGCCGGCGGCGGCGCTTGCGGCCGCTGAACGCGCCATGCGCAGCGAGGCGCTCGGTTACACCGAAGGGCTCGGCGCCATGACGTTGCGCCGAGAGATCGCGGCGATGTACGGGCGCGAGCATAGCCTCGATATCGATCCCGCACGCATCGTCATCACCACCGGCGCGTCCGGCGCGTTCACGCTGGCGTTTCTCGCATTGTTCGACACGGCGGCGCGCGTCGTCATCGCCAGCCCCGGCTATCCGCCATACCGCCATATCCTGAAGGCGCTCGGCATGGAGGCGGTTGTCGTCGAGGCGGATGTCGCCGCCGGTCTGCAGCTCACGCCCGCATTGCTTGAACAGGCGGGGACGTTTGATGGCGCGCTCGTCGCATCGCCTGCAAACCCCACGGGCGCGATGCTGTCGCGCGAAGATCTCGGCGGCCTTTGCGCGGCGATGCGCATGGCGGGCAAGCCGCTCATCTCCGATGAAATCTATCACGGGCTCACCTACGTTACGCCCGCGACGACGGCGCTCGCGCTTGACGACGATGTCATCGTCGTCAACAGCTTTTCGAAATACTGGGCGATGACGGGGTGGCGCGTGGGCTGGATCGTGGCGCCGTCGCGGTTGGTGAAGTCCATCGAGCGCCTCGCGCAGAACCTCACCGTCGCGCCGCCGACCATCAGCCAGGTCGCCGCCCTCGGCGCGCTGACGGCGAAGCAGGAATGCGAGGAACGCCGCGCGCTCTACGCGGACAATCGTGCGCTGCTGCTCAGGGAATTGCCGGGCCTCAAGCTGCCGACAGTGGTGACGCCGGACGGCGCGTTCTATGCGCTTGTGGACGTGTCGGCGCACACCGATGACTCGATGTCGTTCTCGCATCGCTTGCTCAGCGAAACCGGCGTCGCCATCACGCCCGGCGTGGATTTCTGCGCATCGCGCGGCAAGCGCTGGGCGCGGCTCGCCTATTGCCGCCCGCGTGCGGAGATCGAAGAAGGCATTGCGCGGCTCGCGAAGCTGGTGTGACCTCGGGCATGGCGCGGGAGCCGCGCCGCTGGTGCGTTGCGCGCTTCAGACTTGGGAGAAGGTCATGTTCCGAAAGGCATTGCTGGCGTCCGGCGCCGTGGCTGCAGCGGTCATTTTTGCAGGCGCGGCATTGGCGCAGCGCGCGCCGCAGCAGGTGGTGACGCCGCCCAAGGCGTCCTACTGGGTCAGCGCGACGACGGGTTCGGGCCTCATTGGATTCAGCGCGCCGCAGGGCGGCGGCCGGCCGAGCATGATGGACGGCATGCGGGCGGCCCGTCAGATGATGGAAGGCGGCGGCGTCTCGCGCCAACTTGAACTTGATCTCGGCTCCACGCTCGCAGCGACGGGTGGCGCGCCGAAGGCCGAGCACACGCCGTCGGCCGGGTTCGGCGTACGCGGCGTTCTGCCCTTGCATACGCCGACCCCGGGAACGCCGGGGCAGGCGCGGGCGGGCGAACCGGAACGACCGAAGGGACGGTTGCTGATCTATTGGGGCTGCGGCGAACGCGCCCGTGCGGGACAACCCGTTGTCATCGACTTCGCGCGTGTCGCGCAGGGCCAGTGGCCGACGGGCCTGTCGAGCGTCACGGTCAATGCGCCGAGCCCGCCCTCTTCGCGTTCGCACCGCACCTTCGGCGACTGGCCGAATGCGATCCAGCCGAACGGTTCGGTCTCGCTGCCCGGCACGGCGTCCCTCATCGGCGCGCACCTGGTGCGCGGCAACTACACCCCCGACATCCGCTTCAACGCCACGCAGGATTTCATGGCGCCGGTCACCTTCACGGCAAACGCGAAGACGTCGACCGGTTCGGTGAATTTCGCATGGTCGCCAGTGCCGACAGCGACGGGTTATGCCGGCTGGACGTTCGGCGCGAAGGGCGACGATCTCGTGTTCTGGTCGACGAGTGAAGCGAAGGCTTTCGGCGTTTTCCAGGACTACATCCCGCCGGCGGAAGTTGCGCGCCTGGTGCGTGAGCGTGCGGTGCTTGCGCCGACGACGTCGCAGTGCACCGTGCCGAAGGATGTCATGGATGCGATGGGCGCAAACGGCGGCGCGCCGGACCAGCGCGCGGGCGGCGGCATGCTGTTCTTCACCGCGTACGGTCCCGAGCAGAACATCATTTATCCCGAACGTCCCGCTGACGTCCGCACGCCGTGGAACCAGGAATACTTCGTCAAGATCCGCCACCGCTCGCAGACGTTGCAGATGCTCGGCCAGAGCATGGGCGACATGACGACGGGAAATCAGGGCGGTCAGCAGATGACGCAGGAAGAGCGTTGCCGCCTGCAGCGTGAACAGCAGGCGCAACAGCAGGGATCGACCGGCAGCGCGATCGGTTCGGCGACCGGCATCCCCGGCGCAGGCGCCATCGGCGGCATGCTCGGTCGATCGCGCAACAAGCAGAAGCAAGCGGCCGTCGGTCCGGCGTGCCCGGCGCCGTAGCGCTCAGTGCTCCCGCTCGAGACGCGCCAGCACGTCAGCAGTGACTTCATCGCGGTCGGTCGACGAAAGCTTGCGGGCCGCGCTGAGCAGGCGCCCGATAGAACGCTCGCGATTGATGCGCGAGATCAGCACGCCGATGCCAAGACCGATGAAGATGATCAGTGCCACCGCCGCGAAGCCGATCAGCAACCCGCCGATGCCGCCGGCTTGCTGCAGGGAGCGTTCAATGATGTCGCGCGTCGTCAGCCATGAAATGGAGATGTTGAGGCCGACGAGGGCCGACACCGCCAGCAACAGGGACAGCATGACGCCAGAGCGTGTGTAGCGGTTCAGCAGGATGCCGCCGACGATGGCGGCGATGAACGTCATCGGCAACGAGATCAGCGAGATCGCGAGGATGATGACCTCGGGATTGCTCGACATGGCCTCCGCCGGTGCGAGCGTGCCGACGACGCCGAAGATCGATACCGATGCGAGGAACGTCACGAACTGGTTCCAGGCGAACATGAGCGTCGCGGCGAAGATGCCGGTCACGAACCAGGGCGAGAGATCGGGGCGCACGAGGCCCGCGCCGCTGGAGCGGTCGAGCAACTGCTTGATGGTGCGGTTGATCGGCGGGAAGGCGAAGAAGGCGAGGCCGATGACGCTGTCGCGGATCTTCTCGTCGATGAAGGTGAACTGGCGCACGATCGGGGCGCCGAGCTGGATGATGGCCAGCACGATGACCAGCGCCAGCGCGAGCGCGAGGATTTCCCGCAGGTTGCTCGGCGGGCGCAGGCTCGCCTCGCCCTTCTGGACGATCGCTTCAGGCATGGTCCGTTCTCCCCTTGCCGGGGCAGGGTAGGCGGGAACGGCGGGGCGATCAAACCGCGCGCGTCAGGCCGGACAGGTCGCGGTACATCTGTTGTAGCCGCGCACGCACGGCGGGCTCGGTGCGTTGTCGGGGTCGTCGTTCCACTCGTTGAGTCGCCGTCGCAACTCGTTTGTGGCCGCTTCAGTGAGTGCTTCTTCCCAGGGGGTGCATTGCCGGTACCGGTCGCGGCAGGTCTGGAAGCAGATGCGCCGGGCGGGGTTGGACGCGACTGTCGCAGGGACCGGCGCCTGCCTGAGGACCGGTCGCGGCGCGACGCGGGCGGGGGCTGGTTTGACGGTCGGCGACGGCGGACGTGGCGCAACGACCGAGGGCGGTGGGGCGACAATAGTGGGGCTGGGCGCCACTTGAGTGTGGGTCGACCGGACGCTGGGCGGTGGAGCCGATTTACGCGCCTCGCTCGTGCCGGAAAGGCCCAAGCCGACAAGAAGCGCCACCAGCATCGCCGTCATTGTCCATCGTATGCTCGCCATAGCGCCCTCCTTTCGTTGACGCAGCGGCAATGAAGGCCTGATTTTTCGGGCCTGCAAGTGAATCCCGACGCCTTGACGGCCCGGTCCGGGCGGCTTATCTCCGGCCCGCTAGCAACCGGTGGCGGTGAGTGCCAACGCTCCAGCGCGGCGCTCGGGCCAGACCGGCTGCGAGACTTTCATATCGGCAGACCAACCCAGAAGGAGAGGCCAGTGGCGAATTTCCGTCCCCTCGGCGACCGCGTTCTCGTGAAGCGCGTCAAGGAAGAAGAGAAGACCAAGGGCGGGATCATCATCCCCGACACCGCCCAGGAAAAGCCCCAGGAAGGCGAAGTCGTGGCCGTTGGTCCCGGCGCCCGTGACGAAGACGGCGAGCGTATCGAGATGGACGTGAAGGTCGGCGAACGCATCCTGTTCGGCAAATGGTCGGGCACGGAAGTGAAGGTCGACGGCGACGATCTCCTCATCATGAAGGAGAGCGACATCCTCGGCGTCATCGACGGCAACGCGCCGGCGAAGGGCAAGAAGGCGGCCTGATCAGGCGCCTTTTCGTCCACCCCAGTTTTCAATTCAGAAGGTAGGAACCCATGGCTGCAAAAGTCGTGAATTTTGGCGCGGATGCGCGCGAACGGATGCTGCAAGGCGTCGATATCCTGGCGAACGCCGTGAAGGTGACGCTCGGCCCGAAAGGCCGCAACGTCGTGATCGAGAAGTCCTTCGGCGCCCCGCGCACCACGAAGGACGGCGTCACGGTCGCCAAGGAAATCGAACTCGAAGACAAGTTCATGAACATGGGCGCCCAGCTCATTCGTGAAGTCGCTTCGAAGACCAACGACGAAGCCGGCGACGGCACGACGACCGCAACGGTCCTCGCGCAAGCCATCGTCCGTGAAGGCATGAAGGCGGTTTCCGCCGGCCGCAATCCGATGGATCTGCGTCGCGGTGTGGAAAAGGCCGTTCTCGCTGTCGTGGAAGACCTGAAAGGTCGTTCGCGCAAGGTGAAGGGCTCCGACGAAATCGCCCAGGTCGGCACGATCTCGGCGAATGGCGACAAGGACATCGGCAAGTTCCTCGCGGACGCCATGGCCAAGGTCGGCAACGAAGGCGTCATCACGGTCGAAGAAGCCAAGTCCCTCGAGACTGAGCTCGAAGTCGTCGAAGGCATGCAGTTCGACCGCGGCTACCTGTCGCCGTACTTCATCACCAACGCCGACAAGATGGAAGCCGTTCTGGAAGAGCCCTACATCCTGCTCTTCGAAAAGAAGCTCTCGTCGCTCCAGCCCATGCTGCCGATTCTTGAATCGGTCGTGCAGAACGCCAAGCCGCTTCTGATCATCGCCGAAGACGTCGAAGGCGAAGCGCTTGCGACGCTGGTGGTCAACAAGCTGCGCGGCGGCCTGAAGGTCGTTGCGGTGAAGGCGCCGGGCTTCGGCGATCGTCGCAAGGCCATGCTGGAAGATCTCGCCATCCTCACGGGCGGCCAGGTCATCAGCGAAGACCTCGGCATCAAGCTTGAGAACGTCACGCTCGAAATGCTCGGCAAGGCCAAGAAAGTGACGGTCAAGAAGGACGACACCACAGTCGTCGACGGTCACGGCGACAAGAAGGACATCGCCGCGCGCGTGTCCCAGATCCGCAAGCAGATCGAAGACACCACGTCCGACTACGACAAGGAAAAGCTGCAGGAACGTCTTGCGAAGCTCGCCGGCGGCGTTGCGGTGATCAAGGTCGGCGGCGCGACGGAAGTCGAAGTGAAGGAACGCAAGGACCGCGTTGACGACGCGCTGAACGCCACCCGCGCTGCGGTGGAAGAAGGCATCGTCGCCGGCGGTGGTCTCGCGCTCTTCCGCGCGGCCCAGAAGCTGACGGTGACGGGCGACAACGAAGACCAGAACGTCGGCATCAACATCATCCGCAAGGCGCTCGAAGCGCCGCTGCGGCAGATCGCGGAAAATGCGGGAGTCGAAGGTTCGATCGTCGTCGGCAAGCTGCGTGACTCCAAGGACGAAAATCAGGGCTTCAACGCCCAGACCGAAGAGTACGTGGACATGATCAAGGCCGGCATCATCGACCCCGTGAAGGTCGTGCGCACGGCGCTGCAGGACGCGGCCTCGGTCGCAGGCCTCATCATCACCACTGAAGCCACGATCGCCGAAGCGCCCAAGCGCGAAAAAGGCGGCGGCGGCGGTGGCGGCGGCATGGGCGGAATGGGCGGCATGGGCGACATGGACTTCTAGTCCAGACGCTCGGTCGAAGTTCTACGGGAGAGGCGGGCCGAAAGGTCCGCCTCTTTTGCGTTGCAGCGCGCACGAAAAAGGGGCGCGGCTTTCACCACGCCCCTCAAGCTCGGGATTGTTGCGGAGCTTCGCGCGCGCCTATCGCGCGGCGGGGTAGAACATCGGCTCGGTGAGCGTGAGGCCGGCGTCGGGGACGTCCACCTTCACGCCGGCGAAGGTCGGGACGGCCGTGAGGCTCGCGCCCTTGGACATGGCCCAGCCTTCCTTCGGCTGACCGTCGGCTTCGCGCTGCATCTGGTAGTCGCCGTTCTCGTCGTGCATGGCGCTGAACGCGTAAGGGCCTGGCGCCACGTTCTGGAAGACGATCGTCACCGATCCATCGGCGGCCGGCGCCGGC
>JAWXBS010000049.1:0-16256 GCA_034440275.1 Alphaproteobacteria bacterium | reverse complement strand
CTGCTGCGCGCGCGTGGCGCCATCGAACCCGAAGGCGCCGGCGTCTTCAACGCGCCCGGCGCGATCATCGCCGCCGGCTTCGACGTGTCGGCGTTTCTCGACGGCGGCGCGTTCGATGTCGCCTCGCTCGAACTCGCAATCGCCGATGTGGTCGTCGCGCTCGAAGCGGCGCACTGGGCGAGCCTGCCGCCTTCGGAGACCATCGCCGACGGCGCCTCCGCAACACGCGCCATCGCGATCCGCATCGAAGGTCTGGCCACCGTGCTGATGTCGAGCGGCCTCGCCTTCGCGAGCGCGGAAGGCCGTCACGCTGCCGCCGCCATCGCTGCGCTGGTCAGCGGCGCCGCAGCGATCGCAAGCCTCTCGTTGGCGGATCGCCTCGGTCCCTGCACCGGCGCTGCCGCGCAAAGTGCGTCGATCAAGACCGCATGCGAAGCGGTGCTGCGCATCCACGCGCCGTCGGCCTTCGAGGCGGTCGCGCAACGCGGCGTCGCGCTCTGGGACGCGACGCCGAACAATGCCCAATTCCGCCACGCGCAACGGATCGCCTTTGCGCCCGCACAACGCATGGACCTCGACGGCGGCTGCGATCCGCTTGCCGAGATCGCGCCGTTCCAGCCGCGCAGCGACGGCGGCATCGGCCGACGCGTCGTGCAGCCGGTGATCGACGGCCTGCGCGCGCTCGGGTACGCGCCGGGCGACATCATGGAGATCACCGCGCACGCGGAGGGTCGCCGCACGCTTGAAGGCGCGCCGGCGCTGAGCCTCGAAGTGCTCGCACGCATGGGCCTGCCGGACTCAAGCCTCGAGGCCATTGACGCCGCCGTGCGCGACGGCTTCCCGGTACGCGCCGCCATCCATCCCGCCGTGATCGGCGCGGACGTGCTGCAGGAGACGTTCGGCCTTCCCGAGGACGTGGCGGCGGGTCGGCGCGGCGATCTCTTCCGCACGCTCGGCTTCACCGACGCGGACGCCGCCGCAGCGGATGCGTGGGCGCAAGGCTCGGGAGACATCACCGACGCACCCGGTCTCGCCGATGCGCACCGACAGGTCTTTGCGTTTGGCGAAGGCATCGATGCGGACGCGCGCATTGCGATGGCGTCGGCGCTCTCGCCGTTCGCGAGCGACGCGCTCACGCTGCGCGTGAGCGAGCGCGGCGACATCGAGCGGACGGCGTCGGCGGCGCTCAAGGCCGGCGCGACGGCCATCATCTTCCAGTCCGCGCACACGGCGCCGCTGGTTCTGCCGGAATACGAGGAAGAGCAACCGCCTGCAGCGGAACCCGCGACGGTGGAAATCATCCGCGAACGTGTCGTGGAGCGCATGATCGAGCCGCCCGGCGAACTGCGCAAGCGCCTCCCGGACCGCCGCAAGGGCTATATCCAGAAGTCGAGCGTCGGCGGCCACAAGGTCTATCTGCACACCGGCGAGTATGACGACGGTGCGCTCGGCGAGATCTTCATCGACATGCACAAGGAAGGCGCCGCCTTCCGCTCGCTGATGAACAATTTCGCCATCGCGACATCGATCGGCCTCCAGTACGGCGTGCCGCTCGAGGAATTCGTGGACGCCTTCGTATTCACCCGCTTCGAACCTGCGGGCGAGGTGAAGGGCAATGACAGCATCCGCCACGCCACCTCGATCCTCGACTACGTGTTCCGGGAACTCGCGGTCTCCTATCTCGATCGCGGCGACCTCGCGCATGTGGACCCGTTCGCGGCGCGCGGAGACGGCATCGGCGCGAGCGCAGTGGATGCGGAAGCCGCCATCCGGTTGATGTCGCGCGGCTTTTCGCGCGGCCAGGCGCCGGACAACCTCGTGGTGCTCGCACCCCGCAATGGCGCGCGCAAACCGATCGAGAGCGGCGGCGACGCCAAACGCGTCTCGGGTCCGGAGACCTACGAAAAAGATCCCTGCCCCGAATGCGGCCACTTCACCGTGGCGCGCGCGACGGGCGGCGTGCTTTCGTGCGCGGCGTGTGGCTGCAAGGTGAAACACGCCTGACAATCCGCGTTTTGAACGCGCCGCGTACTGCTACTGGCGAAAATCTGTTGCGATGGTGCAACGAACCGACAGCGGCACGCGCGCGACCGCTGTGGCGCATGTGAGACGGTGTGCACATTTAACTACAATTCACTTCAGAACCGGAGGAGTCAGCGATACCCGCAGCGCCATGACTTGGATTCCTCGCGCCGCATTGCTCGCGACCACGCTCTTCCTGAGCGTGGAACCGGCATCGGCGCAGGGCGAGCTTAACGGTCACCGCCCCACGCCCGTCGGTCGCGAGCAGCGCTTCGGCGGAGTCTGCCACGACTGCGATCTCTCCAACCGCGCACTCCCCGGCGTCCGCATCGAAAGGGGCGATTTCACGCGCGCGCGCTTCATCCGCTCGTTCCTCGTGCGCATGAACGGCGCGGGCTCCACCTTCATCGAAGCCGACTTCACCCTCGCCAACATGACGGGCGCCTCGCTCAGCGACGCCAAGTGTGATCGCGCCCGCTTCGCCGGCGCGGTGATGACCGGCGTCGACGGAAGTCGCGCACAATTGAACGACGCCGACTTCGGCAACGCTGAAATGCCCGGCGCCGATTTCACGCAGGCGGGCTTGCGCGGCGCGTCCTTCGCCGGCGCCAAGGCCATGCGCGCAACATTCCTCCGCGCCGACATGCGCGGCGCGTCGCTGGCGTATGCGCGCCTCGACGGCGCCGATTTCACGCAGGCCGACATGCAGGGTGCGGATCTGACGAATGCGGTGCTCTCCGGCGCAGATCTTTCGCGCGCCCGCCGGTTGACGGCGGTGCAGCTGCGCGCGGCGTGCGGCGACGACGAGACCCGCCTGCCCCCCGGCATGCGCATCCGCAACTGCCCCGCGAACTAGCCGCGCACCCGCTCCGCTTCGCGTACGGCCTTTGATGTCCGCATGGCCGCAAGGATGTGCGTAAGACGCCGCGTGTCGGCCACCTCGATGTCGAACACGAGATCGAAGAAATCGCGTTCGCGTTTCACCGTGCGGATGTTGAGGATGTCGCCCTCGTTCTCCGAGATGATGCGCGCCAGCGTCGCGAGGACGCCGCGGCTGTTTTCCACCGTCGCGCGGATGCGTCCCACCGCCAGCGCGTGTTCACGCGCGCTCTCGGTCCAGTCGAGATCGAGCCACTCGCGGTCTTCCGCTTCCAGCGCCTCAAGGCGCTCGCAATCGATGGTGTGGACGATGACGCCCTTGCCGACCTCCTGCACGCCGACGATGCGGTCTCCCGGGATAGGGGAGCAGCAGTCGGCGAAGTGCAAGGTGATGCCCGGCGTAAGCCCGCTGCCGCGCACGTAGAGGCGCGCCTTCTGGGGGTTGATCGGAGCGCGGGACTTCTCCTGCTTGATACGCGCCGCGAGCGCGGGGAATGCCGCAAGGCACACCTCCTCCGGCTTCAGCGTGCCTTCGCCGACGACCGCGAAGAGTTCCTGCACGCTCGGCTGGTTGAGACGCTGGGCGGCTTCCTCAAGCGTGGTGTCCGCAAGGTCGTAACCGTAGCGGTGCAGCGCGTGTGCGACGAGATCACGGCCGAGACGCACGAACTCTTCCTGTCGCTGCTGGCGCTCAAGCCGGCGTTGCGCGCTCTTGGCCCGGCCCGTCTTCGTCAACGACGCCCACCCGGGCACCGGCGCGGGCTCGTCGGCGCAGATGACTTCCACGGTGTCGCCGTTCTGCAGCTGGGTGCGCAGCGGCTTTTCCTCACCGTTGATGCGCGCGCCCACACAGGTATCGCCGACGTCGGAGTGCACGGCGTAGGCGAAATCGAGCGGCGTGGCGCCCATGGGCAGGTCGATCAGCAACCCCTTCGGCGTGAAGGCGAAGACGTGGTCGTGATAGAGATCGAGCTTGGCGTGTTCGAGGAACTCTTCTGAATCCCCGCCATGCTCGGCGATTTCCAGCAGCGAACGCACGGCCTCGCGCGGGTCTATGCCCTCGCTGCGGGCGCGTTCGGCGTCGAAACCGTAGCGCTGGTTTTTGTAGCGCCAGTGCGCAGCCACACCCACTTCGGCAAATTCGTCCATCTCCTCGGTGCGGATCTGGATTTCCACGCGCACGTTGCCGGGGCCGATCACCGTGGTGTGGATCGACTGATAGCCATTCGGCTTGGGGTTCGAGATGAAATCCTCGAACTGCTCCGGCACACAGCGCCACGTCTGGTGCACGAGACCGAGCGCGCGATAGCTGTCGTCGTCGGCCTGCACCACCACGCGAAACGCGAAGATGTCGGCCAGATCGGAGAACTGCACGGACTTGCGCTGCAGCTTGCGCCAGATCGAGTAGGGCTGCTTGCGGCGACCGTAGATGCGCATGGGAATACCAGCGCCTTCGAACGTCTCGGAGATCGCCTGGGTGATGCGCGCCACCGCATCGACGCGCGTGGCGTTAAGCGATTCAAGGCGCGCATGCACCGCTGCTGCGGCTTCCGGAAACGCCTCGGCGAACGCGAGGTCTTCCAGTTCGCTCGACATGCGGTCCATGCCGATGCGGCGGGCGAGCGGCGCGTAGATCTCGAGCGTCTCCAGCGCGATCCGCCGGCGGCTTTCCGGACGCGGATGATGCTTGATCGTGCGCATGTTGTGCAGGCGGTCGGCGAGCTTCACGAGCAGGACGCGCACGTCCTTCGACATCGCCAGAATGAACTTCTGCAGGTTCGCGGCCTGCTTTTCCTGTTCGTCCAGCACTTCGAGCTTGGAGAGCTTGGTGACGCCCTCAACGAGTTCGGCGATGGGTTCGCCGAAGAGGCGCGCGATCTCGACGCGGGTCGCGTCGGTATCCTCGATGGTGTCGTGCAGAAGGCCCGCGATGATCGTCGGCGCGTCGAGGCGGTATTCGGTGAGAATGCCCGCCACCTCGATGGGATGGGCGAAGTACGGGTCGCCGGAGTGGCGCTTCTGGCTGCCGTGCTTGGCCGTCGCGTACACGTACGCGCGGTTGATTAGGGCTTCATCGGCGTCCGGATCGTAGGCGCGCACCCGCTCCACGAGTTCGAACTGACGCAGATACCGCGCGCGTTTCGGCGCGGGAACGGCGGCGTCGGGCGTTGAACCGTCCGCGCCGGGCATGACATCAGTACCGTTCGTCGCGCTGCGCCTCGGCTTCGAGCTGAAGCGCTTTCAGGACTTCCTCTTCGCTGGTCTCGACGGGCGCTGCGAGCGCGATGAGATCCTGCTCGTCCTCGGCCTTCGCAGCCGGCTGGACTTCCTGATAGAGCGTGATCAGGCTTTCGCGGACTTCTTCCGGCACGACCGCCTCTTCGGCGATCTCGCGGAGGGCGACCACGGGGTCTTTATCGCGATCACGCTCGACGAGCGGCAAGCCGCCCGAGGAAATCGCCCGCGCCCGGTGGGCTGCGAGCAGAACCAGCGAGAATCGGTTCGGGATCTTGTCGACGCAATCTTCTACGGTGACGCGGGCCACAGGCGCATCCTGACTATTTGTGAAGGCGAACGATCAGGATAGCGACCCGAGGGCCGGATATCAATGAGCGAACGCGGCTCGTCCCCGCTCATTCCCGCTTTCAGGGCGCGTCCGATAGCCGCCGCAGGAGCGTTGCGGCGGTCTCCCCGAGCACCGGATGGACCCAGGCGGGCGCGATCTCGGCCACCGGCTCCAGCACGAAGCGGCGCAGGTGCATCCGGGGGTGAGGCAGGACAAGACCTGGCGCTTCCAGCACCTGCCCGTCCAGATCGAGGAGATCGAGGTCGAGGGTGCGCGGCGCGTTGGTCCGGCTTCGCTCCCGCCCGAAGGCCCGCTCTGTCGCCAGCAGTGCATCGAGCACGGCTTGCGCGGTCCATCCCGGCGCGTGCAGAAGGGCCGCAGCGTTTGTGAAGGGCGGGTCGGCGGGATCGGGCCAAGCCTCTGTGATGCGGGTGCGGGAAACGGCTAAGGTCTTGAGGCCAAGGTCGGTCAACCGCCGGAGCCCTGCATCCATGAGCGCGCCGCCGGCGCGGCCCTCGAACGGCAGATTGGTGCCGATCGCGATGAGGGCGCGCCCGTTTTCAGGCCGACTTTCAGGCCGACCGTGAGGAATACTTCCGTTCAATGACTGCTCACCTGCTCGACCACATCGTCTATCCCGAAGACCGCACTGCGCTCTTCATCGACGGCGCCAATCTCTATTCCGCCGCCCGCGCGCTGCAGTTCGACATCGACTACAAGAAACTGCTCGCGGAATTCCGCCATCGCACGCGGCTCATCCGCGCCATCTACTACACCGCCCTGCTGGAAGATCAGGACTTTTCACCGATCCGGCCACTCGTCGACTGGCTCGACTACAACGGCTACGCGCTCTCCACGAAGCCGGCCAAGGAATACCAGGACAGCAACGGGCGCCGCCGGATCAAGGGCGACATGGATGTCGAGATCGCCGTCGACATGATGGAGCTGTCGCCCAATCTCGACCACGCGATCCTCTTTTCCGGCGATGGCGATTTCCGTTCGCTCGTGGCGGCCGTCCAGCGGCGCGGGGTACGTGTGAGCGTGGTGTCGACGATGCGCTCCAACCCGCCGATGGTCGCCGATGAGCTGCGCCGGCAGGCCGATACCTTCGTCGATCTGACCGACCTCGCGTCCCTGATCGGCCGGCCGCCCCGGCCGAGCGCAGAACGCCCACGCCACGAAGACGATCGCCATCAGGACGATGACCGGTGAAACGCGAAACGCCGCCCGAAGCGCCGCCCAACTGCCCGCTTTGCCCGCGCCTCGTGGCGTACAGGGGGGAAAACCGCCGGCTTGAACCCGGCTGGTTCAACGGCGCCGCGCCCTCGTTCGGCGACCCGGAGGCGCGACTGCTGATCGTCGGGCTGGCCCCCGGTCGCACTGGGGCCAACCGGACGGGGCGTCCCTTCACCGGGGATTTCGCGGGGGACCTGCTCTACGGCACGCTGCTCAAGCTCGGCCTCGCAAAAGGCGTTTACAAGGCGGATCCGGCGGATGGACTGACCCTGCACGACGCCATGATCACCAACGCCGTCCGTTGCGCGCCGCCGGAAAACAAGCCGACGCCCGCAGAGATCGCCACCTGCCGACCCTTCCTCGGCGCCCGGATCGGCGCCCTGCCGTCCATGCGCGCCATCCTCGCCCTGGGCGCCATCGCGCACGAGAGCGTCCTGCGCGCCCATGACCTGAAGCCCTCGGCCGCCAGGTTCGGTCACGGCGCGGAGGCGGAACTTCCCGGAGGGCGGCGACTTTTCTCCAGCTATCATTGCAGCCGCTACAACACGCAGACCAACCGTCTCACGGCCGCCATGTTCGAGGCGGTGATGGGTCGCGCGCGCGCATTCGCACAGGGCGTTGAGGCCTAGCGCAACGGGGGTCCGCGCTTGGCCCCGTCGACGCGATCCTGTTAGTAAATGCCGAGACATGCCGCAAAGGGCAGGAAACACGACCTATGGTGGGGCCGCCGCCGAAAATTGACGACACGCTCCGCCAGATGGTGCTCGCCTGCCGCGAGCATCTGTGGGCCGCGTTCGCCTTCAGCGCGCTGGTCAACATCCTCTACCTCGCGCCTTCGCTCTTCATGCTGCAGATCTACGACCGCGTCCTGACGAGCGGCGGCATCATGACGCTCGTATTCCTGTGCTTTGCACTGACGGCCGCACTCGGCACGCTCGCGTGGCTCGACGCCGTGCGCGGACGCATTCTCGCACGCGCGGGATTGCGTCTCGACAAGCAGATATCGGCGACGCTCATGCGCGCGGCGCTTACGCCCGATCCGAAAAATCCGCGACCCCGCGCCCGCGAAGCGCTGCGCGATCTCGACACCGTGCGCCAGACCCTCGTCGGCGCGCCGGCGCTCGCCGTGTTCGACGCACCGTGGGCGATCTTCTTCGTCGTGGTGTGTTTCGGCATGCACTGGGCGATCGGCACGTTCGCCTTCTTCGGTTGCATCGCGTTGGCGACCACGGCGGTGATGAACGAACGTGCGCAACAACGCTCCATTCGCCGCATCACCGAGCAGGCGCCGATGGTCTATGCCGCGCAGGACTCCGACGCCGCCGGCGCCGAAGCCGCGCGCGCGCTGGGCATGCGCGAGGCGCTCGTACACCGCAGCGAGACGCGGCGGCGTTCGCTTCTCGAAGCCCAGGCTGATTCCGCCTTCATCCAGAGCGGCTACGGCGCCGGCACCAAGTTTTTGCGCCTCATGCTGCAATCGGCCATCCTCGCCGTCGGTGCGGTGCTCGCGGTGCAGCAACAGATTTCGCCAGGCGCCATGATCGCGGCGTCGATCATCTCCGCGCGCGCGTTCGCCCCGCTTGAACAGATCGTCGGCTCCTGGCGTGCGTTGACCCAGGGCGTGGCGAGCTGGCGCAATCTGGAAGCGATCATGGCCGGCACGCCGCCGTCGCGCACGCGCATGGCGTTGCCGGCGCCCGAGGGTCGCCTCGGCGTCGAACGCGTCGTCATGACGACGCCGGACGGCAAACGTCCTGCGCTGCAAGGCGTGAGCTTTGAGATACTCCCCGGCGAGATCGTCGGCGTTGTCGGTCCGAGCGGTGCGGGGAAGACGACGCTGGCGCGCGTCGTCGCCGGTGCCCAGCCCGCAACGGCAGGCATCGTGCGGCTCGACGGCGCCAACATCGCCGACTGGGACAGCGAACTGCTGGCCCGCCACGTCGGCTATCTGCCGCAGGATCTCTCGCTGTTCGACGGCTCGATCGCCGACAACATCTCCCGTTTCGCGGCCGCCGCCGGCGACACTTCCGACAACCTCTCCGAAGATGTCGTCGCCGCCGCCAAGCAGGCCGGCGCACACGACATGGTTCTGCGCCTGCCGGACGGTTACGACACTGTGCTCGGGCCGCGTGGCTCCGGACTTTCGGCAGGCCAGTCGCAGCGCGTGGCGCTCGCGCGCGCGCTATTCCGCGATCCAGTGCTCTTCGTGCTCGACGAGCCCAACGCCCACCTCGACGCCGATGGCGAGATCGCGCTCGTCACAGCCTTGCGCAACGCCAAGAAGCGCGGCGCGGCGAGCCTTGTCATCGCACACCGTCTCGGCGTGCTCGGCGCCGCCGACAAGATCCTCGTCCTGCGCGACGGCCGCGTCGCCGAGTTCGGGCCGCGCGCCGACATCATGGCGAAGATGCGCAGCCCGGGCGCGAACGCGGACTCGGGCTCATGAGACCGTTGTTTCCGTCTTCGCCTTCGCGCGAGCCTGTCGGCATCGACGATCCCAAGCGTGACATCCGGCGCGGCGCGCTGGTGGCCGGGTTCTTCTTCATCGTCCTTGGCGGTTGGGCGGCGTTGGCGCCGCTCGATGCGGGCGTGGTCGCGCCAGGCGTGGTTGTCGTTTCGGGTTATCGTCAGGCGGTGCAGCACCGCGACGGCGGCACCGTTTCGGCGTTGCATGTGCTCGAAGGGGACCGCGTCACGCGCGGACAAATCCTGCTTGAGTTCACAGCTTCAGAAATTCAGGCGACGGAACGCGCGCTCTTCGGCCAGTTCGTCGAACTCGACGCCACACGTGCACGTCTCCTCGCAGAGAGCGCCGAACTGCGCACCATTCCCGTCCCCGCGAACTGGGCTGCCTTCTCCGGCGCGGACCGCGCGCTCGCCGAAACTATTCTCGCGCGCCAACAGCGCGAAATGAACACCCGCAAGAGTTCGCTTGGCGCGCAGGTCGGCGTGCTTGGACAGCGCCGCCAGCAGCTCAACTCGCGGATCGCGGGCTATCAGGACCAGATCAAGAGTCTCGACCGTCAGAACGTGCTGATCGGCGACGAACTCACGGGCCTGAAATCACTCGCGGAGAAGGGCCTCGTGCCGCTGCCGCGCATTCGCGCACTGGAACGCCAGCAGGCCGAGATCGACGGACGGCGTGGCGAACTGGTCGCTTCCATCCAGCAGACTCGCGAGGCCATGGGCGAGACGAGCCTGCAGTCGCTGTCGCTGGTGGGTGAAAAGGCCGAGGATCGCGCCGCTGGATTGCGCGACGTTGAGACCCGCCTCGCGGACGTGAGCCCGCGCCTTGAAGCCGCCCGCGCGCAACTCGAACGCACCCGCGTGCGCGCGCCGGCGTCCGGCATTGTCGTCGGTTTGACCGCAAACACCGTCGGTGGCGTGGTGACGCCGGGCTCGCGCATCATGGATGTTGTGCCGGAGAACCAGCCGCTGGTGATCGAAGCGCGCGTGCGCCCGGAAGACGCCGACGACATAACCCCCGGCATGAAGACCGAGATCCGGTTCAGCGGCCTGACGGGTCGCGCCACGCCGATCCTGCGCGGCACCGTCAAGCGCATCTCGGCCGACCGTTTCACCGACGAGCGCACAGGCATGGGCTATTTCCTTGCCGAAGCCGAAGCGCCGCGGGAAGAACTGGAGCGCGTCGTGATGACCAACGGCGCGGCCGCCGTGGTGCTGAAGGCGGGCATGCCGGCCGAACTCGTGGTGCCGCTGCGCAAGCGCACCGCGCTGCAGTATCTGCTGGAACCACTGGATCAGGCCTTCTGGCGGTCCTTCCGCCAACATTGATCTGGAAGTGCGACGATCACACGTCGCGTTTCACCAGCATCAACGAATGGGCAAATGGCATGTAGCCGGACCCAGCGCCGCGCCCGCGTCCTTTTGCACCAGTTGCGCCGTTTGCCTTGATCGCGCGCCGGGTGTCGCGCAAGTCAGCTACAGGACTCCATTTGGGGATCAACCATGCGCCGCACCGTGTTTCTCGCAATCGCCGCCGCCCTCGCCGCCTGTGGTCAGCCCAAGCCAGCCGACACCAACGCGCCGACCGTCGCCGCTGCGCCCGCGCCCGCACCGGCACCGGCAACGGCAACGCTTTCGCCGGACGTGATCGCCACGCGCATCGCCGCGTTGCCCGCGCCGTACAACCAGGGCGATTACGCGAAGGGCAAGGTCGTGTTCGGGCAGTGCCGCTCGTGTCACACCATCGAGGCCGGCGGCTCCAACCGCGTCGGACCGCATCTGCACGGCGTCTTCGGCCGCAGGGCGGGCGCGGTCGACGACTTCAAGACCTACTCGAAGGGCCTGAAGGACAGCGCCATCGTCTGGGACGCCGAACAGATGGATAAATGGGTCACCAACCCGCGCGAAGTCGTGCCGGTGAACAACATGATCTTCCCCGGCCTGCGCAAGGAAGAGGACCGCCACAACCTCATCGCCTACATCGCCGCCGAAGCCGCCGACTGAGGCGCTATTCGGCAGGCTGTTGGGCGGCGGCTTCTTCGGTCTCGTAGCGCTCGATGTCCTTGGCGACCGCCTCGGGCGACCGCGTGAAGCGCGCGAGCATGTCGTAGAACACGGGCACCACGAACAGTGTCATCATCGTCGCAACCGTGACGCCAAAGACGATGACCACGCCGATCGTCTGGCGCGACTCCGCGCCGGCGCCGTCCGCGATCATCAACGGCACTGCGCCGATCACCGTGGCGATGGATGTCATCAGGATCGGACGCAGGCGCAGGTCGGACGCTTCCAGAATCGCCTCGCGTATTTCGCGGCCCTCGTCACGAAGCTGGTTGGCGAACTCGACGAGCAGGATACCGTTCTTCGCCGCGAGCGCGATGAGAATGATCAGGCCGATCTGGCTGTAGATGTTGAATGAATTGTCGAACATGAAGAGGCCGAACACCCCGCCCGCCACGGCCAGCGGCACGGTCATCATGATGGTAAGCGGGTGGATGAAGCTTTCGAACTGCGCAGCGAGCACGAGGAAAACGATCAGCAGCGCAAAGCCGAACGCGAAGACGATGGCGCCGGTGGAGTCCTTGAACTGCTTGGCCGCGCCCTGGTAGCCGATGGCGACGTTCTGCGCGCCCATCTCGGCGCGCGCTATGCCTTCCAGATAGTCGAGCGCATCGCCCATGGCGTAGTCCGGACCGAGCGTGGCCGCGATCGAGACGGCAGCTAAGCGATCGAGACGACGGCGTTCGCCGGTTTCGCCGACCGTCTTGTAGGTGACCACCGACGAGAGCGGCACCAGTGCGCCAGTCGTGTCGGAGCGGACGAACTTGTCGCCGAGGTCGCTGAGATCGGAGCGCTCTGTGCGTTCGGCCTGCAGGTAGACGTAATACTCTCGACCTCGATCGGTGATCGTGTTCACGCGGCGCGCACCCATGGTCGCTTCGAGCGTGCGCCCGACCGTCTGCACCGAGACGCCGAGGGCTGCGGCGCGTTCGAGATCGATATCGACGATGGCGCGGGGGTTAGTTGGTTCGTAGTTCATGCGCGGACGAATGAGCTGCGGGTTTTCGCGCGCCTTGGCGACGATGCGGTCGGCGATGTCTGCGAGTTCGGGATAGTCCTGACCGCCCAGCACCAGCGACACGTCATTGCCACCGCCACCGCCCGCCAGCGGATTCTGCATCGAGACGCGCACGACCGCGCCGGGGATTTCCCCCATCTTGCGGTTCATCTCGCCGATGATCTCGTCGCCACTACGCTCGCGCTTTTCCCAGTCGGCGAGGAAGACGCGACCGAGGCCGGAGTTGAAACGGTTGGCGCCCTGGTCGCCGAAGCCCGGCGCGACGACGAGAATGCGCGTCGCCTCCTTTCTCTCGACGTAGCCAAGCAGCACTTTCTCCACGTCGTCCATAATGCGGCGCGTGTACTCGAATCCCGACCCTTCCGGCGCTTGCACGTTGATGAGCAGGTTGCCGCGATCCTCCGGCCGCGTCAGTTCCGACGGGAGCTGCTGCATGACGAACCAGCCGCCGAAAATCACGAGTCCGAACAGCGCGAAAACCACGGGCTTGGCATGCAGCGCGAGGTCAAGCGACGCGCGATAGCTGCGGCGCAGCACGTCGAGCGTGGAATTTACGGTGCGCACAAACGTTGTGCCATCGCCGACCGGCCGCAGCATCTTCGAACACATCATGGGCGTCAGCGTCAGCGACGCGATCATCGAGATCACGACGACGCCCGCGACGGTCACGGCGAGTTCGATGAAGAGCCTGCCGACGTACCCACCGACGAACAGCAACGGCGCAAACACCGCCACCAGCACGGCCGAAGTCGCCACGACCGCGAAGAACACCTGCCGCGTACCGCGCATGGCCGCCACCGGCGCAGGCTCTCCGTACTGGTCGACGCGCCGCTGAGCGTTTTCGAGAACGACAATGGAGTCGTCGACGACGAGACCGATCGACAGCACGAGCGCCAGAAGCGTCAGCAGGTTGATCGAAAATCCGCACGCCGCCAGCAACGCGAACGACCCGATGAGGCACACCGGGATCACCGCCGCCGGGATCGCCGCAGCACGGAACGAGCCGAGGAAGAGCACGATCACGAGAACGACGAGGAAGATCGCTTCGGCCAGGGTCTCCCAGACCTTGTGGATCGCCTTGTCGATGAACACCGTGGTGTCGAACGCGACCACCGCGTCGGTTCCCGATGGCAGGTTGGCGCGGACGACTTCGAGTTCCTTGCGCACCGCCGCCGCGACGTCGAGGGCGTTGGATTTCGACTGGCGCACGACGCCGAGACCGATCTGGTTGGCGCCATTGCCCCGGAAGAGACGTCGCGTTTCCTCCGGCGCCAGTTCGATGCGCGCGACATCGCCCAAGCGCACTGCGCCCTGATTGTCGCCGCGGCCGACGGCCATGCGCGCGAAATCTTCCGGCGTGTTGAAGATGCGATCAGTGCGGACGTTGTAAACGCGCTCGGCGCTCTCGACGTAGCCTGCCGGCGTTTCAAGATTCTGCGTGCGCAATGCGTCTTCTACGTCGGTGACAGTCAGGCCGCGTGCGGCGAGAGCATCGGCGTCGAGCCATATCCGCAGCGCCTTGCGCTGAGAGCCGCCGATACGGACGCTGGCCACCCCGGGCAATGTCGAGAGCCGGTCGACGATGTTGCGTTCCGCGTAGTCGGTGAGCTGGACGAGATCGAGATTGGTGGACTGCAGGTTGATCCAGATGATCGGATCGGCGTCGGCGTCCTGCTTGCTGACCACGGGCGGGTCGATGTCCGCCGGCAGTTGCCCGCGTGCGCGATCGATGGCGTTGCGCACATCGTTCGCCGCGTCCTCGAGATCGCGGCTCAGGTCGAATTCGACGTTGATGCTGCCACGACCGTCACGGCTTGTAGAGTTGATGGTGTCGATGCCCTCGATGCCCGAGAGCTGATCCTCGATGATCCGGACAACCGTCGTTTCCACCACCTGCGCCGACGCGCCGCGATAGCTCACATCGACGCCGACCACGGGACGATCGACATCCGGCAGTTCGCGCAGCGGCAGCGATGTGAAGGCGATCCCGCCGAACACGATCACCAGCAGGCAGAAGACGACCGCGAGAACCGGCCGTCGAACCGAAAGATCGGAAATCGACATGTGCGATCAGTCCGCCGGCACAGGCGGCAGCTGTCCGCCGGGTGCGGCGGCCTGGGGCGGCGCGACGGGCTCCTGCACGCGACCGCGCAACTCGCTTTCCGTCGTCGTGGGCGCCGTCGGCGTCGGCGCAACCTGCCTGCGTGCGACGGGCGCTTTGGCCGGCGCGACGGGCGCCGGCGGAGGCGCTGCAGCAGGCGCGACCGCTGCCGGGCGCACTTCGATGCGCACGGCCTGTCCCGACCGAACGCGCTGCACGCCCTCGACGACGATGCGCGTGCCAAGTTCGGCGCCGCTGACGATTTCGACGAGGCCGCCGGAGCGCTTGCCCGTGCGTACGAAGGTGAGCGCCGCCGTCGGCTTTCCTTCCTTCTCCTCGAGCGTGAAGAGATATGAGCCGTCCGCACGTTCGAGCACCGCGATTTCCGGTGCGCCCAGCGCCTGACGCGGGTTGGAGCGCGCTTCCACCGACATCAGCATGCCGGGCTTCAACAGGCCTTCGCGATTGGGAATGATCGCGCGCACGCGCACCGTGCGCGACTGCGTGTTCACGCGGCTGTCGATGTCGGCGACGCGGCCCGTGAAGGTCTTGCCGGGGTGGGCCGTTGTCGTCGCCGCGATCTCCGAGCCGGCGCGGATCTGGCCGAACTGGCTTTCGGAGACGTCGAAGTCGAGCTTGATCTCGGAGATATCGTCGAGCGTGCCGATCTGATCGCCGGGACGCACGAGCGCGCCGGGGCTCGCTGTGCGCAGGCCCATGACGCCGGAGAATGGTGCGCGGATGGTGCGGTCGCCGACACGCGCCTGCTGCGCACGCACACGCGCTTCGGCCTGCTCGAAACCCGCGCGCGCCTGCTCGACGCGCTGGGCGGGTGCGAAGCCCTTTTCGCCGAGTTCGCGGAAACGATCGTAGTCGCGGCGTGCGGCCTCGCGGCTGGCGCGGGCCTCTTCGAGATCGGCGAACTGTTCGGTGCTGGCGAGTTCAACTAGGATCTGGCCCCGCGTTACCCGGTCTCCGCTGTCAAAGCGTATGCGGCTGATCACGTCGGTGACCTTGGCGCCGATGATCACCGACTCCCGGGCCTGCGCCGTGCCGATGGCCTGGACGGTGTCATGGAAGGTGCTCTGCGCGACCGTTCCCGCCACCACGACCGGCATGTCGCCGCCGCCCTTTGGGCCACCCTTGCCGGCGCCGGGCGGACCCGCCTTGGCGGCCACGGCCGGGCCGCCCGCTTCCTCCTTGCCGAAGAGCGTCTTGCCGACCACGACGAACGCCATCGCGCCGATCACCAAGGTGACGACCGCGGCGAAGCCGAAGCGCTTGAACAAAGTTGCCATGCCTGCCTTCAAGGTCCGCCGAACCCGGCGGGATATGGGTCGGTTGGACGCTCCAGTCCAGCTTTCGAACGCATCTGCGACGCTGGCGCACCCGGTCTAGCTAACGTCGCAGCGCCGACCAATAGCTTAAAAGTACCGTCGGTTCGATGACGTCATTGCCATCAAACCGTACACGAACCCCCAGCTGTATCCCCCGACCGTTTCTTTCGAAGGCGACAAGGGAGGCCTGGGCCTTGAGGGTCTCACCGTAGGTCAGGTCGTCGTCGACGAAGACCTGCGCCAGCCCGAGGAGCCGCCGGTGGGGCTTGGCGCCGAGGGTCAACTCGTAGCGGGCGTGAACGCAGTCGTCGCCCTGGACCCGCGCGCCGAGTTCCGCGCTGGCGAAGTAACGTCCCCCCTTGGTGGCGGCCCCGGCCAGGAGCCGGGCGTCACCGCCCCACTCCCCGCATTCCCCGCCTGCGGCGGAGGCCCAGATCACGCCTGACTGAACCGACACCACGGACCGGTCGCCGCTCAGAAGACGGTACTTCCCCGACACCACGGATTCATTGCGCGTCTGTGTGCCGTCGAAGTCCGTGGTCGTCTGCGACCAGTGGTTGGCGACGACCG
>JAWXBS010000048.1:0-7961 GCA_034440275.1 Alphaproteobacteria bacterium | reverse complement strand
TGATCGCGGCGGCGATGATCCGACCGAGTTCGGAATTGCGGCTGGACGATATCTGCCTCAACCATCTGCGGACGGGCTTCTTCGACACCGTCCACGACATGGGCGGCGTTCTTCCCGTGGAGGATTATCGGGTCGAGGGCGAAGAGCCCATGGGCGCATTCGATGTGCGCACGCCCGCAGGCTTGCGCGGCGTGTCGCCTCCCGAGAGCCGCGCCGCCTCGATGATCGACGAATACCCCATTCTCTCAGCGCTCGCGGCGTTTGCGGACGGCGAGACCACCCTGTCCGGCGCGGCGGAACTCCGGGTGAAGGAAAGCGATCGCATCGCGCTGATGGTGGAAGGCCTGCGGGCCTGCGGCGTGGACGCCGATGAACGCCCCGACGGCCTCGTGATCCGTGGCAAGGGCATGGGCGGCGTGCCGGGCGGCGCGACCGTGCGCACCCACGGCGACCACCGGATCGCCATGAGCTTCCTCATCCTCGGCCTCGGCGCGCAGAAGCCCGTCGTCGTCGAGGACGCCGAAATGATCGCCACCAGCTTTCCGGGCTTTGCGGACTTGATGCGCAGCCTCGGCGCGGACATCTCTGAGGCCACATGATCATCGCCATCGACGGCACCACGGCTTCCGGAAAAGGCACGCTCGCGCGCAAGGTGGCCGAGCGCTACGGGCTCAAGCGCCTCGACACCGGCGCGATCTATCGCGGCGTCGCGCTGGCCTTGATCGACGCCGGCATCGACCCGACCGACGCCGTGCAGGCGACGCTGGCGGCGGAAGCACTTGATCTCGAAGCCATCGACGAGAACCGCATTCGTTCCGGCCCTGTGGGCACCGCCGCCTCCATCGTCTCGGCTTTCCCGGCCGTGCGCGTCGCGCTGCTGGAGGCCCAGCGCCGCTTCGCGGCCGCCCCACAAGGCGCCGTACTCGATGGGCGCGACATCGGCACGGTCGTGTGCCCCACCGCCGACGTGAAGCTCTTCGTCACCGCCGACCTCGCGGTGCGGGCGGAACGGCGCTGGAAAGAGCTGCAGGCGCGGGGCGAATCGTCCACGCTCGCCCAGGTCGAGGCGGAGATCGCCGCGCGGGACAAACGTGACGCCGAAAGAGAGGTCGCGCCCTTGCGCCCGGCCCTTGACGCACACTTGCTCGACACCACCTCCCTCTCTATAGAGGCGGCGGCGGCGGTCGCGTGTCGGATAATCGACGCGGTCCTCGATCCATAAGGCGACATTCTGACGGCTTCGTCGGGATTTCGGGGGTCCGGAAGGCGATAACGCCTGCCGGCCCTGTTCGCGTTTTCCGCGCACCTTTCTGGTGACGTCAGGCCACCGCCAAAGCCTACCCCACAGGTCCCATCCCGGGGCCGAGACCGCCGGATTCAACCGGTTGGCCTTCACACGTCAGAGTCCGGAGTTTCCAGTTTGAACCAAACCGCCCTGAAAGGTCCCTCGCGCGACGATTTCGCGTCGATGCTGGACGAGAGCCTCACTGGTCGAGGCATTGTCGAAGGCCGGGTCGTCCCCGCCACCGTTGTCGCCATCGAGCATGACTTCGTGGTCGTCGATCTGGGTCTGAAGACGGAAGGGCGGATCCCGGTCCGCGAATTCATCGTCGATACCGAAAACGAAGCGCCCAAGGTCGGCGAAATCGTCGAGGTCTATCTCGATCGCATCGAGAACGCGCTGGGCGACGCCGTCGTCAGTCGCGAAAAGGCCCGCCGCGAAGAAGCGTGGACGCGCCTTGAAAAGAATTTCGCCAAGCAGGAGCCCGTCATGGGCGCCCTCGTTGGCCGCGTGAAGGGCGGCTTCACCGTCGATCTCGGCGGCGCCAACGCCTTCCTGCCCGGCAGCCAGGTCGATATCCGCCCCGTGCGCGACGTCGGCCCGCTCATGCACATCGTGCAACCCTTCGCGATCCTCAAGATGGACCGCGCGCGCGGCAACATCGTCGTCTCGCGTCGCGCCGTGCTCGAAGAAACCCGCGCGGCGGAACGCTCGGAAATCGTCGGCCAGCTGCAGGAAGGCGAAATCCGCGAAGGCGTGGTCAAGAACATCACCGACTACGGTGCGTTTGTGGATCTCGGCGGCATCGACGGCCTGCTGCATGTCACGGACATGAGCTGGAAGCGCGTATCGCACCCGTCGCAAGTTCTGAACGTCGGCGACACGGTGAAGGTGCAGGTCGTCAAGATCAATCCGGACACGCAACGCATCTCGCTCGGCATGAAGCAGCTGCAGTCCGATCCGTGGGATGGCGTCGACAAGAAGTACCCGATCGACGGCAAGTTCACGGGCCGCGTGACGAACATCACCGACTACGGCGCGTTCGTTGAACTCGAGCCCGGCGTTGAAGGCCTCGTCCACGTCTCGGAAATGAGCTGGACGAAGAAGAACGTGCACCCCGGCAAGATCATCTCCACCTCGCAGGAAGTGGACGTGATGATCCTGGATGTGGATGCCGACAAGCGCCGCATCTCGCTTGGCCTCAAGCAGGTCATGTCGAACCCGTGGGAACAGTTCATCGCCGATCACCCGGTGGGCTCCACCATCGAAGGCGAGGTCAAGAACATCACCGAGTTCGGTCTGTTCATCGGCCTCACGCCGGAACTGGACGGCATGGTCCACCTCTCCGACATCGCCTGGGACGCGCAGGGTGAAGAAGCCCTCGCCCGCCACAACAAGGGCGACATGGTGTCGGCGAAGGTTCTCGACGTCGACGTCGAGAAGGAACGCATCAGCCTCGGCATCAAGCAGGCGGCCAATGATCCGGTCGCCGGCGCCGAATACCGTCGTGGCCAGCAGATCACCGTGGAGATCATCGAGATCACCTCGGGCGGCATCGAGGTGGCCTTCGGCGAAGGCAACGCCATGCGCTCCTTCATCCGCAAGACCGACCTCTCCCGCGACCGCGCCGAGCAGCGCCCGGAACGCTACGCCGTGGGAGACCGCGTCGACGCCATGGTGACCACCTTCGACAAGGCCTCGCGCCGCGTGTCGCTGTCGGTCAAGGCGCTGGAAATGGCCGAGGACAAGGAAGCCATCGCGAAGTTCGGGTCCTCGGACTCGGGCGCCTCGCTCGGCGACATCCTTGGCGCGGCCCTCAAGGACGCCAGCAAGAACTGATCGCTCAGCAAGCGGGCAGACAGGACGGCCGGACCCTCGCGGGTCCGGCCGTTTCCGTTTGGATATTTTCTTTTTGGCGACAACACGTTGACGGACTCACCCGCCTCGGGTTTCCCTCTACCCGAGGGGAGGCGCCGATGCTGCGATCCGAACTCGTGACGCGCCTGCAGGATGAATATCCCGACATGCGGGCCCAGGATGTGGAGGCGATGGTCGAGGTCGTGCTCGACGAAATCGTGCGCGCGCTGGAAAAGGGCGATCGCGTGGAGCTGCGCGGTTTCGGCGCATTCTCCATTCGCCGCCGGGCCGCCCGTCAGGGCCGCAACCCGCGCACCGGCGCGACGGTGAAGGTCGCCGCCAAGAACGTCCCCTTCTTCAAGCCCGGCAAGGAACTGCGCGCGAAGGTCGACGTCGTGGCGAAGCCTGCGAAATCGGCCAAGAGCGCGAAGTCGGCAAAGGCCGCCAAGGCGGCGAAGACCGCGAAAACGGCCAAGGCCGCCAAGCAGACGAAACGCCGGGCCAAGTAACGCCCGTCCACGTGCGGCGGGTTGACCGACCCGGAAGACTCCGGCTCACAGTGACCCTCCTTTTCGCGCTAAGGCGCAGAAACCCGGTTCAGGAGTGGGCATGCTCAAGGAATTCCGCGATTTCGCCATGCGCGGCAATGTCGTCGACCTCGCCGTCGGCGTGATCATCGGCGCCGCCTTCGGCACCATCGTGTCGTCGCTGGTCGATGACCTGATCATGCCGCTCGTGGGCGCGGCCACAGGCGGGCTCGATTTCTCCAACTATTTCCTGCCGCTCTCCGACTCCGTCACGGCGGCGACACTCGATGAGGCGCGCAAAGAAGGCGCAGTGTTCGCTTACGGCAAGTTCCTCACGGCCGTGCTGAAGTTCATCATCGTCGCGTGGGTGCTCTTCCTCATCATCAAGGGCATGAACGCGATGAAGAAGAAGCAAGATGCGGCGCCCACCGCCCCGCCCGCTGAGGACATCGTGCTGCTGCGCGAGATCCGCGACGCCCTGAAAAAGTAACCCCGGACGTTGTCGGCCATGCAGATCGTCCTGGCCGACGACGGCCTTCCCTTCGACGGCCTCACGCCACAGGAACGCCCGCTAGGCGGGGCGGAAAGTGCGTTTGTCGCACTGGCGGAGGCCCTCGCAGCGGGCGGCGATGAAGTGACCGCCTACGCCAAGGATGCGCGCACACTGGAACGCGCGGGCGTCCGCTGGCGACCGCAGGGCGCCACGCTGCCCGACAAGGTCGATCTCTACATCGCCAACCGCAGCCCGCGCCTCGTCGGCGCCAAATTGCGTGCGCGCAAGCGCGTGTTCTGGCTGCACAATCCCGCGCAGTTCCTGTCGAAGCCCCGCTATCTCTGGCCGATCCTCAATCATCGCCCGACGCTGGTGATGGCGGGTCCCTCGCACGCCGCCACGGCGCCCGGGTGGATACCTGCCAAGCGCGCGATCATTCCGCTCGGGGTGGAGCCTGCCTTTCTCACGACGCCGCGCAATGCAGGCGCGCCGCCGCCGCGCGCGGTCTTCACCTCCAACCCCATGCGCGGTCTCGGCGCGCTTCTTATCCTCTGGCGCGAGGCGATCCGCCCGCGCGTGCCGAATGCCGAACTGCACATCTTCTCGGGGCCGCAAGTCTATGGCGCGACCGGCCGCAACGCCGCCGCCATGCGCGCGGCGCTTGCGGACGCTGAGGCGAATGCGGCGCACGGCGTCGTCATCCGCACGCCAGTCCCGAAGGCGGTGCTCGCACAGGAACTCGCGGCGGCGCGCGCGCTGCTCTATCTGGGCGATCCGGGGGAGACGTTCTGCTTGGCGGTGGCCGAGGCGCAGGCGATGGGCGTGCCTGCCGTCGTGCGGCCCGTGGGGTCGGTCGGCGAACGTGTCCGTCACGGCGAAACGGGATATGTCGAGGACGAACCCGCCGACTTCGCCGACCGCGCCGTGCGCCTCCTCACCGACGACGATCTCTGGGGCCGCTTTTCGGCTCAGGCGCTGGAACGGCGCGACGCCCTGACGTGGCCGAAGTCCGCTGCGCTCTTCCGCGCCCTCGCACGCTGAGCGCCGCCGCCCTAGATAGACGCCATGGCGGAAGCAAAGATCTGCGGGCTCTCGGACCCCGAAGGCGTGGACGCCGCGCTGGCTGGCGGCGCGCGCTATGTCGGCTTTGTCTTCTTCCCGAAGAGCCCGCGGAACGTGACGTTGCTGAAGGCTGGCGCACTTGCAGCGCGCGCGCGAGGACGAGCTGATATCGTCGCAGTCACGGTTGACGCAGATGACGCGCTGCTCAGCGCCATCTCAGAACGAGTAAGGCCGGACTGGATTCAGCTGCACGGCTCGGAAAGCCGTTTTCGACCCAGATCAGTGCGCCGGTTCGCGACCAAGGGAGTTATCAAGGCCGTTGGCGTATCACGAGCCACTGACTTGGCGGGCCTCGAAGCCTATGCCGAAGCAGACGCGTTCCTGTTCGACGCCAAGGCGCCCGCCGATGCGGCCCAGCCGGGCGGCAACGGCGCGGCGTTCGACTGGCGCATCCTCGCTGGACGCAAATTCGCGCGCCCATGGTTTCTCTCGGGCGGTCTCGATGCATCGAACGTAGCGGAAGCCGTCGCCACGAGCGCTGCGCGCATGGTGGATGTGTCCTCTGGCGTGGAACAGGCGCCGGGCGTAAAGGACCCCCTCCGCATCGCCGCCTTCCTCGCCGCCGCAAAGAACGCCTGATCATGGACTCCAGAAGAAACTGGCAGGACCTGCCTGACGCTTCCGGCAAGTTCGGAATCTATGGCGGCCGCTTCGTGCCCGAGACGCTGATGCCGCTCGTGCTTGAGCTGGAGAAAGCGTACGACGCAGCGAAAAACGATCCGGCATTCCACGCCGAGTTCGACGACCTGATGACGCACTATGTGGGGCGCCCGAGCCCCATGTATTTCGCCGAGCGGCTGACGGCGCATTTCGGCGGCGCCAAGATCTACTTCAAGCGCGACGAGCTGAATCACACCGGTGCGCACAAGATCAACAACTGCATCGGCCAGATCCTCCTCGCGCGGCGCATGGGCAAGACGCGCATCATCGCGGAAACAGGCGCGGGTCAGCACGGCGTCGCGAGTGCGACCGTGTCGGCGCGTTTCGGCTTTCCCTGCATCGTCTATATGGGCGCAGTCGATGTGGAGCGGCAGAAGCCGAACGTCTTCCGCATGAACCTGCTCGGCGCCGAAGTGCGCCCGGTGACCAGCGGCGGCGCGACGCTGAAGGACGCCATGAACGAGGCCCTGCGCGACTGGGTCACGAACGTCCACGACACCTTCTACATCATCGGCACGGCGGCGGGTCCGCACCCCTATCCGATGATGGTACGCGACTTCCAGAGCATCATCGGCCGCGAGGCGCGCGCGCAGATCCTCGAACGTGAAGGACGTCTGCCGGACGCCGTCGTCGCGTGCATCGGCGGCGGGTCGAACGCGATCGGCCTCTTCCATCCCTTCATCGCCGACGAGAAGGTGAAACTCATCGGCGTCGAAGCGGCGGGCGAAGGGCTCGACAAATACAACCGCCACGCGGCGGCGCTCGCCGGCGGCAAAGCGGGCGTGCTGCACGGCAACCGCACCTATCTGCTGCAGGACGACGAAGGCCAGATCCTCGAAGGCCACTCGATCTCGGCGGGCCTTGATTATCCCGGCGTCGGCCCCGAGCACGCCTATCTGAAAGATACGGGCCGCGCGCAGTATCTTTCCGCCACCGACGACGAAGCGCTCGCGGCGTTCCAGCTCTGCGCGCAGATCGAAGGCATCATTCCCGCGCTCGAACCCGCGCACGCGCTCGCGCGGATCGGCGAGATCGCGAAGGATGTCGGCACGGGCGGCCTCGTCGTGATGAATCTCTGCGGACGCGGCGACAAGGACATCTTCACCGTGGCGGACGCGCTGGGGAAGAAGATTTGACCGCGCGCATCGACCAACGCTTCGCCGCCCTCAAGGCGGAAGGCCGCGCCGGCCTCGTCGCCTATGTCATGGCGCATGATCCCGATCTCGAGACCTCGCTTGAGATCATCAAGGCACTGCCTGCCGCCGGCGCGGACGTGATCGAGGTAGGCTTTCCCTTCTCCGATCCGATGGCGGAAGGTCCCTCAATCCAGAAGGCCGCCGAGCGCGGTCTGAAAGCCGGGGGCACGCTTCACGGCGTGCTCGACCTCGTCGCCCGCTTTCGTGAGACCGACCAGACGACACCGGTCATCCTCATGGGCTACGCCAATCCTGTCGAACAAATGGGCGCCGAGGCCTTCGCCCAGCGCGCGAAGGCGGCTGGCGCGGACGGGGCGATTCTCGTCGATCTGCCCCCGGAAGAGGACATCGACATCCGCACAGCCCTTGGCGGCCAAGGGCTTTCCCTCATCCGCCTCGCTACCCCAACCACAGACGCTGCAAGGCTGCCGGTCGTTCTCGAAGGGGTTACGGGTTTTCTCTACTATGTTTCCGTGACAGGGGTGACGGGCGCCCAGGCGGTCGGCGTGGACGCGGCCCGCGCCGCCGTCGAGCGCCTCAAACGGTCGACGGACCTGCCCATCGCGGTCGGGTTCGGCGTCCGGGACGCACAATCGGCGAGCGCCATCGCGCGCGTCGCCGACGCAGTCGTGGTAGGATCGGCGTTCGTCGATGTGATCGCGAAGGCCGCTGCGGACGGGTCCCCCGTCGTGCAAGCGGTCTCCGCCAAGGTTCAGGAACTGGCACGCGCGGTGCGCACCGCGCGCGAGCAGGATAAAACGGCATGAGCAGCAACAGCTGGTGGCACAATGTCGTTCCCCGCGGCTTCCAGAAGAAGTCCGCCG
>JAWXBS010000047.1:0-20165 GCA_034440275.1 Alphaproteobacteria bacterium | reverse complement strand
TGCGCACGGCGCGCGCGAGATCGCCGGCGGTGGCTGCGCGTCCATTGAGCCGCGCTATGCGCTTCACCCCTGCATCGGTGCGTTCGGCGCCGGCGCCGAGCGCGAGATCGTCGCCATCGACCACCATGCGCGCCGACACCGCCCAGGGACGCGCGCGATCGACGGCCTCCTCCGCACCGCCGCGCGCCACGTCCATCAGCGCCGCGCCGCGCAATCCCCTGCCCGGCGCAAGCATGGTGAGCGCTTCGAGAATGTTGGTCTTGCCGGCGCCGTTGGGGCCGTGGAGGCAAACCGGGCGCCCGTCGAGTTCGACAGCGAGCGCCGCGTGACTGCGGAAATCCGCCAGCGTCAGCCGCGCGCACCACAGACGCGGCGTGATCACACGCGCAGCGGCATCAGCACGAAGAGCGCGTCCGCATCCTTCTCGTCGCGAACGAGCGTCGGCGAGCCGGAGTCCGCAAACTCGAACTGCGCGGAGTCGCCTTCGATCTGATCGGCGACGTCGAGCAGGTAGCGCGCATTGAAGCCGATCTCCATCGGCTCGGAATCGTATTCCGCGATCACATCTTCCGTCGCGAGGCCGGCGTCGGGGTTGTTCACGGTGAGCGTCAGGCGATCGCCGTCGAGCGCCATCTTCACGGAACGTGACCGCTCGGCGGAAACCGTCGACACGCGGTCCACCGCTTCGCGGAAGGCCGCGTTCTCGACGCGCAGTATCTTGGTGTTGTTCTTCGGGATGACGCGCGCGTATTCCGGGAACGAACCATCGATGAGCTTCGACGTCAGCACCGCATCGCCGATCTGGAAGCGGATCTTCTGATCCGACGCCGCGATCTCCACCGAGCCGCTCGCATCGTCGAGCAGGCGGCGCAATTCGGTGATCGTCTTGCGCGGCACGATGACGCCCGGCATGCCCTGCGCGCCGTCGGGCGCGGGCGTATCGGCGAGCGCGAGACGGTGGCCGTCCGTCGCGACGCCGCGGAGCACGGGCTTTCCCTCCTGCGCGACGGTGTGGAGGTAGATGCCGTTCAGATAATAGCGCGTCTCTTCGGTCGAGATCGCAAAGCGCGTCTTGTCGATGAGGCGCTTCAGATCGGTGGGATGAATCTCGAATCGCGTGGCCAGCGCATCGACCGGCATCAGCGGGAAATCCTGCGCCGGCAGCACAGGCAGGTTCAGGCGCGCCTTGCCCGCCCACACCGACAGCCGCGGATCGTCGCCGCCGAGGTCGAACTTCGCCGCCGCCTTGTCCGGGAGCTTGCGCACGAAGTCGTAGAGGTATTGCGCCGGCGCCGAGGTTGCGCCGGGGCGCTCCACGTCGGCGTAGGCGTTCTCGGCGATCTCGATGTCGAGGTCGGTCGCGGTCAGGCGCAAGGCGTTGTCCTGCGCCGTCAGCAGGACATTGGACAGGATCGGGATGGTATTGCGCCGTTCGACGACGCTTTGGACGTGGGTGAGCGCCTTGAGGAGCGCGGCGCGCTCGATCGTCAACCGCATGTGGCAACCATTTCCAGGGACCCTGAGACACGCCCCGCCATATAGCGAAACGCCCGCGCGACTCACGTCGCACGGGCGTCAAGGTTAGCAGAACCCATCGGTTGCGGAAGCCCGCGCCGACAAGGGCTGGTGGGCGTTCAGGTCGGCTGACGCAACAGCTTGACGACCTGCTCCGCGTCCCGTTGCGTGTGCGTGCAAGTCAGCAGCAGGTCGGCGACTTTGCGCTTTGCGTAAAGAACTGTCGTGTGGTCATATCCGCCAAACAACCTTGCAATATTCGGCAAGGACAGCGTCGTGTGCTTGGTCGACAAATACATCGCCATCTGGCGCGGATGCGACACAGCTTTTTCGCGCGTCTTGCGCAGGAGCTCCGCGACCGTCATGCCGTAGTGCCTGGCCACGGCGGCCTTGATCATGTCGACCGTCACGCGACGCTCGCGATCCGGCAGTTTGGAGCGCAGCGCCTCTTCGGCCTGATCGAGCGACACCGCGCCCTCCCCGTTCAGCCATTCCGCAAACACCTGACTGAGCGCGCCGTCGAGTTCGCGACCCGAGACCGGCATGCGGTCGGCGATCATGTCGAGGGCTTCGGGGGTGACGCCAAAGCCTTCGTACTCGGCCGCCCGCTGGGTGACGAGTGAATCGAGGATCTGGCGGCGCAGCGGCTGGTCCGGCAGGTCGATGACGCACTCTGTGGCGCAGCTGAAGTGATGGGACAGACGCTCGCCGAAGCCGGAGAGCGCGCTGGCCGCCGTGAGCACCACGGTGCCGCCACGATCAAGGACCGCGAGGATGGTGTCATAGAGTTCTTCTTCGGTGGCCTTGCGGCCCGCGACGCGCGGCACGTCATCGATGATGAGGATGTCGGCGCCCCGGAGCGAGGCCTTGAACGCGGCCGGATCGCGCTTGCGGCTGACGGCGTCGACAAAGTCCTCGGTGAAGCGTTGGCCGCTGATGACCCGTACTTCGAGGCCCGGATCGCGCGCGAGCGCGGCATTGGCGATGGCTTCGGCGAGGTGGGTCTTGCCCACGCCCGGGACGCCGCTGAAGAGGACGATCTTGAGGTTGGCGCCGCGTTCGGCCACGAGGCGTGCGAGACGCAGGGCCTTCTGGTTCGACGGGCCCTCGCAGAAGGTCTCGAAGCGACCCTTCCAGTGGACGCGCGCCATGGAGGTGCGGGGCGGCTCGCCGCCGACGCCCGCCGGCAGGGGCATGGATGGCGCCTGTTCCAGACAGTCGCGCAGGATCGGCGACAGGTCGCGGTACTCGCAGATGCGGACCGGCACCGGGCGCATGGAGCGCATGTGCGCCGCCATCCGTGCGACGATGCGCTCGCGGGCCTTCTCGTCGAGCCATTCCCGCTGGGTGCGGCCGTTGCGGGCCACGAAGACGTATTCCCCGTCTTCCTCGGCGGCGAGATCGAGCGGTTCGATGTAGGAGCGGTAGTAGCCCTCGCCGAACTCTGACCGGAGTTCGCCCTTGCTCATGGCCCAAGCCGTCTGAGCGCTTACGTCGCCGCCGAATCCGGCGCGATCGGTTTCCCGTTGTTGGTTCATCAGCCCCTTGCTTTCGCTATGAGCCGCCTTGCGACGGCTCCAGACCTCGGGGAAAGCACAACCGTAACGCGAACCGCAGCCCTGCGCTCGCGCCCCTCCTCAACAGCCCCGTTGTGAGGGTAGTCGGATGTGTTTGTTCCCCGAACGAGGGAAAGATTGGCACCCATTAACGATGACGGTCAAGCACGCGAAAGCGCGGTGAACAATTTGAAAGTGGAACGTGTTTGTCCTTGTGTATCAACGGGTTTTGCACAAGTTGCGTCATTGTTCTTTCGTAACGAATTTTATTGACAGCCCCTGAAATCCTTGGCGCGCAACGAACGATGCGCTGCGAAAAAATTCGCGAAGAAAGTGTAAATTTTTACAGGTGACGCTACGGCATCGGCCGCACGAAATAAGGGCGCGCCGCATTTCTGGGCGCGCCCTATTCAATCTGGAGTAGCGAGTTTCGCTTAGCGGGCGCCGGCGAGGGTCTTCACCCGCTGTGCGAGGCGCGAAACCTTCCGCGAGCCGGTGTTCTTGTGCAGCACGCCCTTGGTCACGGCGCGCATCGTTTCCGATTCCGCGGTGCTGAACGCCACTTGGGCGGCCATCGCGTCGCCGGAGGCCAGCGCCTCTTCCACCTTGCGCCAGTACGTCCGCACGCGGGAGCGGCGGGCCGTGTTGACGGCGGTGCGCCGCGCGATCTTGCGGATCGCTTTCTTCGCGGAGGAGGTATTGGCCATAGGCTTCGGTCTCGAATTGGAGTTCTGGAGAGGAAGCGCGGGGATATATCGGCGAGGGAGCGTCCGGTCAATCACGGACTTGAGACCCGGGTCAACGAGGACCGGCGGACGGCAAGCCCGGACTCAACCGCCCCCGGCCAATGCGAAGATGGCGACCCCCGCCGCAAGCGCCGCAAGGGAGCCTAGAGCATAAGGTGCGGAAAACGGCCTCGTCCCCACGACCACGGCGATGACCCCCTTGGAGACGGTATCCACGGCCGCGGCGATCAGGATCGCCTGCGCCGCCGCCGCGCCGCCCAGCCCGGTCCGCACCAGGCCGCCAACGGCCAGCGCCACGGCGTCCACGTCCACCGCGCCCGCCGCAGCGGCGAACACGATGAGGCCCGCCTGCGCGTAGAAGTGCATGACCAGCCGCGCCGCGACGGTGATCACCGACAGGATCAGCGCGAACCGCAGCACCGCGCGCAGATCGAGCGGGCTCCCTAGGACCGAGACGCCGACAGTCCGCCCTTCCCTCCCCGCCTTCCAGATCAACAGCGCCGCGCCGATCGCGGAGACGATCGCGGCGGCGAGGAGCGCGGGAACCGACGACGCCAGCGCGCCCGGCGCAAAGATCGCGATCAGCACGCCGACGCGCACGAACATCACGAGGTTGGCGAGCAGTGCGGCGCCCGCCGCCGGTCCGGCCACGACTTCCTGCGCCTTCGTGCGCCGCGCCAGATCGAGCGTCACCGCCGTCGACGACACAAGCGCGCCGATGACGCTGCCAGCGTAGAGCCCTTCCGTTCCCCCGAGCGTGCGCAACGCGAGATAGCCAACGAACGACGCGCCCGCGATGACGATGGTGAGCAGCCACAGCTCCCGCGGATTGAAGGCGCCGTACGGATCGAGCGCGCGATCCGGCAACAGCGGCAACGCGATCAGCGTGGCGGCGAGAATAATCAGCGCGGAACGGATCTCTTCAAAGGTCAGTCCCTTCACCCAGCCATGCGAAACGTCCTTGAAGGCGAGCACGAGCACCACGACGACAGCCGCCGCCGCCGCCAGCGCCATGTCGCCGACCGCTGCGAGTGCGCCGAGCGCGAACACGAGAATTCCGGCGACCGCGCCCGTTATGGAGAGGTCCCCGTCGATCCAGGTTTCCCTGAGTTTGAAGGCGATCCATCCCGCACCGAAGATCAGCGCAAGCGTCGCGAACGCCAGCGGATCCACGACAGTTCCCAACAGACCCGCGACGCCGCCCAGCAGACCGATGAGTGTGTAGGTCCGGAGCCCGGCTACGCGCTGCTCGTCTTCGACGTAGCGCTTCTTCCAGCCGCGTTCGACGCCGGTGAGGAAGCCGATCGCCAGCGCGACGCCGAGACGTTGGAAGAGTTCGAGGGACTCCATTCAGGAGCATTGGGGTCTGTACGCGACCCGCTTCAAGGCCGCTCGCGTCTAGCGATCCTTGAACACCGGGGCCCGCTTGGCGATGAACGCGACCATCCCCTCTTTCTGGTCTTCGGTGGCGAAGAGGCTGTGGAACACTCGCCGCTCGAAGCGCACGCCTTCGGTCAAGGTCGATTCAAACGACCGGTTGATCGCTTCCTTGCAGACCATGAGCGAGGGCTTGGAGAAGCCCGCGATCACGGCGGCGGCGGCCATGGTCTCTTCCATCAGCTTGTCGGCGGGGATCACCCGGGCGACAAGCCCGCTCTTCTCCGCCTCCGCCGCATCCATCATGCGACCGGTGAGGCAGAGGTCCATGGCCTTGGCCTTGCCGATCGCGCGCACGAGACGCTGTGTGCCGCCGATGCCGGGAATGACGCCGAGCTTGATCTCCGGCTGGCCGAACTTCGCCGTGTCCGACGCGAAGATCATGTCGGCCATCATCGCCAGTTCGCAGCCGCCGCCGAGCGCGAAGCCCGAAACCGCTGCAATGGTTGGTTTTCTGCAGCGTGCGAGATGATCGGCGTTTCCGAAAAAGTCAGATGCGTACATCTCGCCGAAGGTCTTCTCGGACATCTCTTTGATGTCGGCGCCCGCCGCGAACGCACGCTCCGAGCCCGTCACCACGATGCAGCCGATGCCGGCGTCGGCCTCGAACGCCGCCAGCGCCTTGCCGAGCTCGTCGAGCAGCTGGCTGTTCAGCGCATTCAAAGCCTGCGGGCGATTGAGCTTCACGAGGCCGACCGACCCGTGCGTTTCGACGATCAGCGTATCCCAGGCCATGAGGTTGTCCCTGTTCAGGCGCGCGGTGGCGCACGTGTGAAGCGCGCGCCGCAGGCAGCGTCAAGAAGGCCCACCCTCCATGCGCGAATGAGACTTGCTAGCAACTCAGATGCGAGTTAATCGCACTTGCAAAGAGGTCTCCATGTCCAGATCGTTGTTTCTGCTCGCGTCTGCCGCGCTGACCGCCGTCATCGCGCGCCCCGTCCAGGCACAGGAACTGCCAGGCGGAGTAGGAGCCCCCGCCGCGCCTGAGATCGTCGTCGTGGGCACACGCGCCGATCTGCTCCACATTCCTGGTTCCGGCGCCACCATCGAGCAGGAGGACCTCGAGCGCTCACGGGTGTTCACTGTCAACGAAGCGCTGCGCCAGGTCGCGGGTGTATTTCCGCGCGATGAAGAAGGTCTCGGTCTGCGGCCGAACATCGGGATCCGCGGCCTGTCTCCGATCCGGTCCTCGAAGACGCTGCTCCTCGAGGACGGCCTGCCGCTGACCTACGGACCCTACGGCGACAACGCGAGCTATTCCCACCCGCCGATCCGGCGTTTCCAGCGCATCGAGGTGCTGAAGGGCGCCAGCCAGATCCGCTTCGGGCCGCAGACCGTGGGCGGCGTCGTCAACTACATCACGCCTGAAACGCCGGGCGAGTTCGAAGCCAGCATGCTCGCGGCGGGCGGCTCGGGGGACTATGGCGAACTGGACGGCTCCATCGGCGGACAGGTGCTCGGCACGCGCCTTCTGGCGCACGCCAACTACACGCAATTCGACGGCATCCGAGCCAATCACGGCCTGCAGTTCGACGACATTTACCTGAAAGCCGACCGCGATTTCGGCCCTAACCACAGCCTTACAGCTCGCATCGGCCGTGCAAGCGAAAGCAGCCAGGTGAGTTACTCGGGGCTGACCGAAGCCGAGTACGCCGCCGATCCCTACGGCAATCCGTTCCCGAACGACCGCTTCGAGACCGAACGCTTCACCGCATCAGCGACGCACGGCTGGAATGCGGGGGAAGCGGTGCGTCTGACGACATCGGTCTATTCCATCTGGTTCGACCGCGACTGGTGGCGCCAGTCTTCCAACTCCTCGCAACGCCCCAACGACACCGCGTGCGGCGGAATGGCAAACATCTCCACGACCTGCGGCAACGAAGGCCGTCTGCGGGAGTATAACGTCTATGGCGTCGAGAGCCGCCTCGGCTGGAAAGGCGCCCTGTTCGGCGCGCCCGTCGAGACGGAAATCGGCGCCCGCTATCACACCGAACGACAAAACCGCCTGCAGCTGAACGGCACGACGCCGGATGCGCGCACCGGCGGACGCGGCGCCAATGGCGGCGTGGCGGAGCTTAATCTGCGCTATGCGGAGGCGGTGTCCGGCTGGGCGACGGCGCAGGCGACGTTCGGACGGCTGCGCATCAGCCCCGGCGTGCGCATCGAGCAGATCGACTACGAACGCATCAACAAACTCACCAACCAGCGCGGTGAAAGCGATCTCACGGAAGTGATACCGGGGCTCGGCGTCTCCTTCGATCTGCGCGACGACATGGTGATCTATGGCGGCGTGCACAGGGGCTTTGCGCCACCGCGCACCGAGGACATCATCACCAACGCTGGCGGAGTCGTGGACCTCGATGCGGAGAAGAGCGTCAACTACGAGATCGGCCTGCGCGGCGAGATCGCCGATGGCGTCAACCTCGATGTGGCGGCGTTCCTGCTCGACTTTGAAAACCAGATCGTCCCTGCGTCCGTCGCTGGCGGCGCAGGAGCCACGCTGACGAGCGCCGGCGAGACGCAGCACACGGGCCTTGAGGCTTCGTTCAACGGCTCGCTGCGCGATATGGGCGTGATGGACGCAAACGACATCTTCTTCCGCACCGCCATCACCTGGCTTGCGGAAGCCGGTTTCGAGGGCCGCCGTTTTTCAAACATCGCGGGCTTCGCGACCACGTCGGTGAGCGGCAATCGCCTGCCCTACTCGCCCGAATGGATCGCGTCGGTCGCCGTCGGCTATGCGCACGGCGACAGATTCGATGCGCAGGCGGAGGTGCAGTATACTGGCGGGATGTTCGCTGACGACCTCAACACCGTGGCGCCCGTCGCCAACGGCCAGCGCGGTCTCATCCCTGACGCCACGATCTTCAACCTTTCCGCGAACCTGCGGCCCTTCGACGACCGCACGACGGTGTTCGTCACGGTCAAGAACGTCTTCGACGAAGTTTACATCGTTGATCGCGCCCGAGGGATCTTGCCCGGCGCGCCGCGCCTGGTGCAGGCGGGACTGAGCTTGAAGTTCTGACCGCGCCTACGCTGCGGACCGGTGGTGCGTAATTGAGTATCGCAAGGCGGGGTGGCTGATGGCATATGGCGGGGGCAATCGTCATTCTTCCGCCGGAGCACCCCTGTTTTGAGCATCGACCATTTGGACGTCATCATCGTCGGCGCAGGCCTGTCGGGCATCGGCGCGGCGGTGCACCTGCAGAAGGATTGCCCCGGCAAGACCTACGCGATCCTCGAAGGCCGCGGCGCGAGCGGCGGAACGTGGGATCTCTTCCGCTATCCGGGCATCCGCTCCGACAGCGACATGTACACCCTCGGCTACGGCTTCAAGCCATGGGAGCAGGCCAAGGCCATCGCCGACGGGCCGTCGATCCTCAACTATGTGCGCGAGACCTCCGCCGAGAACGGCGTGGAACCGCACATCCGCTACAACCACATGGTCAAGCGCGCGTCGTGGTCCTCCGCCGATGCGAAGTGGACGGTGGAATCGGAGCGCAACGGCGAGACGGTGCGTCTCACCTGCGGCTTCCTGTTCATGTGCGCGGGCTACTACAAATATTCCGAGGGCTACACGCCCGACTTCGCCGGCGTCGAACACTTCAAGGGCGCGCTCGTGCATCCGCAGAAGTGGCCCGAAACTCTCGACTACAAGGGCAAGACCGTCGTCGTCATCGGCTCCGGCGCCACCGCCGTGACGATCGTGCCGGAAATGGCCAAGGACGCCGCGCACGTCACCATGCTGCAGCGCTCGCCCACTTACATGGCCTCGCGCCCCGCCGAAGACGGCATCGCCAACTGGCTGCGCAAGCATCTGCCGCTCAAGGTCGCCTACGGCCTCACGCGCTGGAAGAACGTGCTGTTGCAGATGGTGTTCTACGACATGGCGCGGAAGAACCCCGCAAAGGTCAAGGAGCGCCTCATCGGCATGGTCAGCGAACAGCTCGGCCCCGACTACGACGTGCAGACGCACTTCACGCCGCGCTACAATCCGTGGGACCAGCGCCTATGCCTCGTGCCGGACAACGATCTCTTCGCCTCGATCAAGGAAGGCAAATCCTCCGTCGTCACCGACCTGATCGAGCGCTTCACCGAAACCGGCCTGCAGCTGAAGTCCGGCGCGAAACTCGACGCCGACATCATCGTGACCGCGACGGGCCTCAATCTCGAATTGCTCGGCGGGCTGGAAGTCCGCGTGGACGGCGTCGATGTCGAGATGTCGAAGACCGTCAACTACAAGGGCATGATGTATTCCGACGTGCCGAACATGGCCTCGTCGTTCGGCTACACCAATGCGTCGTGGACTTTGAAAGCCGACCTCACCTGCGCCTATGTGTGCCGTCTGCTCAACCACATGGACCGCGTCGGCATGAAACAGGCGACGCCGCGTCTGCGCGGCGGGCCGATCGAGACCGATCCCTGGCTCGATTTCTCCTCGGGCTATGTGCAGCGCTCGATCGACAAGTTTCCGCGCCAGGGCAAGGCCTCGCCATGGCGCGTGCACCAGAACTACGTGCGCGATCTCCTGGACCTGAAGTTCGGGCCGGTGGACGACGATGCGATGGAGTTTTCGCATCCGGTCGAGGCGCCGGCGCGCGCGCGCGAAGCGAAGCCTGTCGAGGCGATGGCGGAGTAGACCCGCGCCTCACTCGCTCTTCCGCCCACGTGGGCTTGCGCCCGTCCAGCGTTTGAACGCGCGCGAGAATGAGCTCGGATCGGAAAAGCCGACGAGGTACGCCGTCTCGCTCACGGATGTCTTGCCGCCTTCGAGATAGTGCAACGCCATGCGACGGCGCAGATCGTCGACGAGCGCTTCGTACGTCACCCCTTCCTCGCGCAGGCGCCGATAAAGCGTCGGCCGGCTGAGGCCGAGCGCGCGCGCGAGCTGCTCCATACCCATGTCGCCCTTGTGCAGCATTGGAATGAGATGCGCCTCGACCTGCGCGCGCACACTCTTTGCGGCCTGTAGGTCTGCGAGCAGTCGATCCGCGTGCTCGCTCAACACGCCGAAGACATAGCGGTTTGGATTGTGCAGCGGCAGCGACAGCCATGACGCATCGATCTCAATGGCGTTCAGGGGCGATGCAAACGTCACTGGGACTTTCAGCACCTGCGTATAAACATCCGCGTGCACCGGTCGTTCATGCGGCACATGGACGGCCTTCGCGAACGGCGCGTCGGGAAAATGCCGCGCGGTTTCAGAAATGAAGCGCGACCACGTGCTCTCGGTCATTTCCGGAAAGTCTTCGGGATCGCTGCGCGTATCGACGAGCCAGAGCGCGCCATCGCGCGGCTGGATCTGGAATCGCCCGCCTTCCGCCGGAAATTCCACTTCAGCGGCGAGACGCGCGTAGCGGTTCAGCTCCATGAGCGCCTCACCCATCGTCGGCGCCGCGTAGCAGATGAGACCGACGACAGAGATTTCCTTGAAGTCCTGCGTGGCGCCGAGATGGAGCGCGAGCGCCGCATCGCCCGTCATGGCCTTCGCCGCGCGCATGAGCGCCTTGTAGTCCTCCAGTGGAATGCGGTTGTCGGGATCGTCGAACGCAGCGGCGTCGAGTCCGGATTGCGCGATGAGAGCCGCCCGGTCGATCCCGTGCGCCACGGCATAGTGGACGAGATTGCCGGCATAGCCCGCAGACACAGTCGCACCGCCGCGCTGATCCCGAAGGCCATGCTTCTTGAGCTTTGCGGTCATGGGCACATCTGCACGCCAGTCCTACGCTGACCCGCAGATGCGGCGCCGTGCGCCCGTTGGCAACGCCGCACGCGCCTCAGGGAAGCCGAATGACAGCTCACGCCCAAATCTCCGCTGCCGCGCCATTGGCGGACAAGGCGCTACGCGCTGTGGGCGCGGCATGGTTCGTCGTGGCGCTTGCTGGGCAGGCGCTGTTCGCCGCGTATGTGGCGGCCTTCTACGGCGGGGCGGCGGCGGCGGGCGACTTCGACAAGTGGAACGACATCCTCGTCGGCGGCTATGTGCGCGGGGGCGCTCTTCGGCAATGTCATGCTTGCCGCGCATCTTGCGCTGGCGGTGACGATGACACTCGGCGGTCCGCTGCAGCTAATCCCCGCCCTGCGCAACGGCTTCCGCAGCTTTCACCGCTGGAACGGGCGCATCTACCTGATCACCGCAATGATCATGAGTTTCGGCGGGATCTACATGGTCTGGACGCGCGGCACGGCGGGCGGCGATTCGCTGCGCATCGGCATCAGCCTCAACGGCCTGCTTCTGGTCGCATGCGCGATGCTGGCATGGCGCGCGGCGCTTTCACGGCGGTTCGATGCGCATCGGCGCTGGGCGCTGCGCACGTTCATTCTTGTCAGCGGCGTCTGGTTCTTCCGCATCGGCTTCATGTTCTGGGTGCTGGCGAACCGGGGGCCTGTCGGCGTGGGCGAGGATTTCGACGGCCCGTTCGTGCGCTTCTGGGCGTATGGCTGCTACCTTGTCCCGCTCGCCGTGCTCGAGCTCTATCTGCGTGCGCAGGACGCCCGAAACAAAACCGCGAAGCACGCCATGACGGCGGGCCTCGCGGTGCTTGTTCTGGTGACGGCCGCCGGCATCGCCGGCGCCGCCATGTTCATGTGGGGGCCGCGGCTGATCTAGCCGCGCGCCGCGCTACGCCAGACCGCGCAGCGCGTCCACGAGATCGGTCTTTTCCCAGCTGAAGCCGCCGTCCGCGTCCGGCGTGCGGCCGAAGTGTCCGTAGGCCGCCGTGCGCGCGTAGATTGCCTTGTTGAGCTTCAGGTGTTCACGGATGGCGCGCGGCGTGCAGCCGCCCATAAGATCCGGCAGCGCCTTTTCGAGCTTCGCGGGATCGATGCGATCAGAGCCGTGCAGATCGACATAGAACGACAACGGACGCGCCACGCCGATCGCATAGGAGATCTGGATCGTGCACTGGTCCGCAAGGCCGGCCGCGACAACGTTCTTCGCGAGATAGCGGCACGCATAGGCTGCGCTGCGATCGACCTTCGTCGGATCCTTGCCCGAGAATGCGCCGCCGCCGTGCGGAGCCGCGCCGCCGTAGGTGTCGACGATGATCTTGCGGCCGGTGAGGCCGGTGTCGCCGTCGGGGCCGCCGATGACGAAGTTGCCGGTCGGGTTCACGTGGAAGACGGTCTTGTCATCGACAAGACCCGCCGGGAAAACGCCCTGGATGTAGGGACGGCAGATCGCATCGACGTCCTGCGGCGAGAGGCCGTCGGCGTGCTGCGTCGACAACACGATTTCCATCGCGCGCACGGGCTTGCCGTTTTCGTACTGCAGCGTGACCTGGCTCTTGGCGTCCGGCTCGAGCTTGGGCTCCTTGCCGCTGTGGCGGGCCTCGGCGAGCACCTTCAGGATGTTGTGGGAGTATTGCAGCGTCGCCGGCATGAGCTCCGGCGTCTCGTTCGTCGCGTAGCCGAACATGATGCCCTGGTCGCCCGCACCTTCATCCTTGTTGGACGAGGAATCGACGCCCATGGCGATGTCGGCGGACTGCGCATGCAGGTGGCACTCGTAATGCGCCGTTGCCCAGTGGAAGCCCTGCTGATGGTAGCCGATGTCCTTGACCGCGCCGCGCACCTTCTCTTCGAGGCCGTCGATGATGCGCTTGATCTTGTCGTCGCCCGTGCGGACCTCGCCCGCGAGGATGATGCGCTGCGTCGTCACCAGCGTTTCGCACGCCACGCGCGCGACCGGGTCTTCGCCCAGGAAGGCGTCGACGACAGTGTCGGAGATGCGGTCAGCGACCTTGTCGGGGTGGCCTTCGGAGACGCTTTCGCTGGTGAACACGTAGGATTGGCGGCGCACGGGGTCGGTCTCCATCTCGACGGATTGGGGGATATAAAGACTTCCTTATATCTCTAAGTCACTTTCGGCAAGGCGGAGTCCTCTGCGTCCTCCTCGGCGAGGGTTCGCACCAAATCCACCACCCGCCGCCGCACCTTGGCGCTCCGGATCTGCCCGAAAATCTGCAGCAGCTGCTGGCCTTCGGGGCTCGCGAGCATGTCATAGACGAACCCCTGCCCGTCCTCGGCGACCCCGCCCCGGATTCCCTCATGAGGCGAACCCGCCGTCAGGCCTTCGAAGAAGTAGGCGAGGCCGACGCCCAGCGCGCTCGCGAGTTCGAAAAGACGGCTGGCCGCCACGCGGTTCACGCCCTTCTCGTACTTCTGGATCTGCTGGAACGTGACGCCGAGCAGCTCGGCGAGCCGTTCCTGCGACATGCCCATCTCCAGCCGCCGCTGCTTCACCCGTTGACCGATGCGCTTGTCCACGCTGTTGGCGATGCGCTCTTCGCTCATGACCTGAAACCCCGCGCCGGCGCGCCGGGCGGCGCAAAACGCAGGAAGGCGATGAGCAGAATGAGCAGCGGCGTCAACAGGAAGCCGAAGCGCGCATTGATCGTCTCCGGCAGCGGCACGGGCAACGCAGCTTCCACCGCCCCGCCCTTGCGCCCGACTTCCACGACCTTGCGACCGTAGGGATCGGTGATGGAAGACACCCCGCCCGACGCGGCCCGCGCCATCGGCAGGCCCTCCTCGATGGCGCGGTAGCGGGACTGGTTGTCGTTCTGGAATGGCCCCGTGCCATCGCCGTACCACGCATCAATGGAGATGTTGGCGATCCAGCCCGGACGGTCCGCGCCGCGCGGTACGAGGCCCGGGAAGATCGACTCGTAGCAGATGAGGATCAGCGCGTCTTCGGCGCCCGGTATCACCACGCGTGACGGCGCATCGCCGGGCGTGAATCCGGTGCCGATCTGCTGCAGCGTCGGGATGTCGAGCCAGGAAATCAGATTGAACGCGGGAATGAACTCGCCGAACGGCGTCAGGCGGTACTTGTCATGCCACTGGCGGATTTCGGCCTTGCCCGACACGCCGTCCACGACGACGCCGGCGTTGTAGTAGTTCTGCGGCGCGCCCTTGTTATCGTACTCGATGCGCGTAGCGCCCATGATCAGGACGCGGTCGCCGAGCGTGCGCCCCAGCGCGTCGAGCATGTCGGGGTTTTCCATAAGCACCGGCATCTGCGGGTACCGCGCGGGGATCGCGCCCTCGGGCCAGACGACGACCTGCTCGGCGTTGTCGTCGGTCGCTGGGCCGGTGAGTTCAAGATAGCGGTCGAGCACTTCCTGCTCGCGGCCTTCGGTCCACTTGTCGCGCTGGCTGTAGCCAGGATCGACGACGCGCACGATGACGCCGCCCTTGCGCGCGTCGACGGGGCCTGCGGTTTCGAGACGCTGATTGCCGGCGCCCCACAACAGTCCCAGCAACAGCGCCGCGATCATCGCCGGCGTCGCGCGCGCAGCCCAGCCGCGGTGCGAATCCGCCAGCGTCGCCGGCGTCGCCAGCACCAGCAGTGTGATCGCCGTGAGACCGTAAATCCCCACGAACGCCGCGACCTGAGACAGCGCTGTCCCCGCCTCCCATGTGTAGCCGCCGAGATTCCACGGCAGGCCGCCGAACAGATGTCCGCGCGCCACTTCCGCAAGCACCAGCGTCGCGGCAAACGCGCCGATGCGCCGCGAATCTGCCGTCCACAGGCGCACTGCAACCATCATCGCTGCGCCCCAGAACACCGCGAGCAGCGCGGGGAGGCTCAGCACGCCCAGCGGCATCAACGCCATCGCGCCATCCACCTGCGTGAATGCCGCGCCCACCCAGTAGGTGCCCGCAAGGAAATGCCCGAACGCAAACATCCAGCCGCGCCCGAAGGCCGCGCGCATGGGCCGGTGGTGGCGCGCCGCGCCGTCGATCAGCCACACCAGAAGGCACAGACCCACGCCGAGCGCAGGCGTGATGTAGAACGGCGCATAGGCGAGCGCGGAAAACGCGCCTGTCGCCAGCGCGACTACATACAGCCGCCAACGCGGCAGCTGGTCGAGCCAGAGCTGGATTCCGCTCAGGGCCGGGGTCCGGTCGTCGCCTGCCCTCACGCCGCGGACTCTTCGCGCACGATGGGTGCCGGGCGCACGCGCAGACGCTTCACGCGACGCGGATCGGCATCGAGAATTTCAAAATCGAACCCCACGGGATGGCGCAGCACCTCGCCACGCTGCGGCACGCGGCCCGCTATGGCGGCGGCGAGCCCAGCGACGGTCTCCACCTCGTCCTCGTGATCCTCGAGCGCAAACTTCGCGCCTGTGCGCTTCTCCAGCGCCTCGACGCTCGCGCGGCCATCCGCTTCGAAAACGCCGCCGGGACGCACGATGATCTGGTCGGACTCGTCGATGTCGTGCTCGTCGTCGATGTCGCCGACGATCTGCTCGACGATGTCCTCGATGGAAACAAGGCCGTCGGTGCCGCCGTATTCGTCGATGACGAGCGCCAGATGGATGCGCCGCGACTTCATCGTCACCAGCAGCGTCGGCAACGGCATCGAAGGCGGCACGAAGAGGATTTCGCGCTTGATGCGGGAGAGCACGCGCTCGGGAAACTTGCCGGAAGCCTGGCCGTCGCCATTCGGCGCCAGCAGCGCGAGCACATCCTTCACGTGCACGAAGCCGATCGGATCATCGAGATTGTCGCGATAGACCGGCAGGCGCGAGTGCTGCGACTCCGCAAACAGACGCGCCGCATCGCCGAGCGTCGTCGACACGTCGAGCGCGATGATATCGGCGCGCGGCGTCATCACATCACCAGCCCGCAGCTTCTCGGTGAAGCTGGCGGCGGCGATGACCATCGTTTTCTGCGCGGCGTCGACGGCTTCGCCCCGCTCTTCGCGGTTCTCGAAGGCCTCCGCGACGTCCCCGAGCACATCGCTGCGCGCGCGTTTGAGGAAGCGCTCGAAGAGCGTCCTGATCAGTGGACGGCCAGAGCCGTCGGGCGTTTCGTTGGGGTCGCTCATGACCTTTGTTCGTAGGGGTCGGCGATGCCGAGACGGGCGAGGATGACGCGCTCGCGATATTCCATGGCTTCGGCCTCTGCATCATCCATGTGGTCGTAGCCAAGCAGGTGGAGAAATCCGTGCGCGAGCAGATGCGCGGTGTGGTCGGTGGGCGTCTTGTTCTGCGCCGTGGCTTCCGCAAGCACGGTTTCCAGCGCGAGCGCGATATCGCCCAGCGCGTCGAAGCCCGTCGGCGCGGGAAACGAGAGCACGTTGGTGGGCTGATCCTTCTGGCGCCACGCGCGGTTGAGCTCGCGCACCGCAGCGTCGTCGGCGAAGAGAATGGCGACGGCGCCCTTGGCCTCCTCCCCCACCGCTGCAGCGGAAAGCACGCGCGCAGCGAGATGTTCCGGCGGCTCCGTCAGTGCGGTCGCCCAGCCATCCGCCTCGACGACGGTTTCGATTTCGAGCCCGTCAGTCATCACGTGGCCTGCCGTCGCCTTCGTTCATCGTCGTCGTAGGCCTCGACGATTTCGGCGACGAGGTCATGACGCATCACGTCCTGCGCGGTGAAGCGCACCACTTCGATCCGGCGCATCTTGTCGAGGATCGACAACGCATGGCCGAGACCGGAGGCGCGTTCGTTCGGCAGGTCGATCTGCGAGGGATCGCCGGTGACGACCATCTGCGAGCCCTGCCCCAGACGGGTGAGCACCATCTTCATCTGCTGGATCGTGGCGTTCTGCGCTTCGTCGACGATGACGAACGCGTTCGTCAGCGTGCGGCCGCGCATGAAGGCGATGGGCGCGACCTCGATCTTGTTTTGCTCGCGGCGCTGTTTGAGTTCCTCGTCGCGCATCTGGCTGCGGAACGCATCCCAGATCGGCTGCAGATACGGGTCGACCTTCTCTTCCAGAGCGCCGGGCAGAAAGCCGAGGCGCTCGCCCGCCTCCACCGCCGGGCGTGTGACGATAATCTTGTCGACGAGCCCGTTGCGCAGCGCTTCGACCGCCGCCGTCACCGCAAGGAACGTCTTGCCCGTACCGGCCGGGCCGACGCCGAACACGAGCGGCTTGCTCTCGCTGCGCATGGCTTCGACATAGCGCTGCTGGCGCGGCGTCTGCAACGTGAAGGTGCCGAGCGTCGGCAGGTCGCGGAGTTCGATCTGGCCGTCGGCGTCGGGTGTGGCGAACGCAATCGCCGCGCGCACTTCCGCCTCGCGCAGTTTCCGGCGCAGATCGAAGTGCCGCGTCAGCGTGGCGAAGATGCCTTCCGCGCGCGCGAGTTCGCCGGCGTCATCGGACGTCAGCACGACCTCGTTGCCCGAGACGCGAATGTCCACGCTGTGGCTTTCGCCCTTGCGGAACGAGTCCTGGATCAGCGCCACGTGACGGTGGAGCGGCCCGAAGATGTCCTTCGCGGCGGCGCTGTCGGCGATGGTGATGGTGCGGTTCATATGGCTTGTGCGTGCGCGACGAGCGCGCCGTTGATGCTGTTCTGCGTGGCGCCCGCGATGGCGACCTCGACAATGGACCCGACAAGATCCGCCGCGCCGTCAAAGTGCACCGACTGCAAGTATGGACTGCGGCCGTGCATCTGCCCGGGGCGACGCCCGGCGCTCGCGACAAGCACCGGCAGCGTCTTTCCAATCTGGGCTGCGTTGAACGCGCGTTGCTGTTCGCCGAGCAAGGCATGCAGGCGTGCGAGACGATCGGCGGAAACCTCTTCGCTCACCTGCCCGTGCATGCCCGCCGCAGGCGTACCGGGACGGCGCGAATACTTGAACGAATACGCAGATGCGAACCCGACGGCGCCCACGAGATCGAGCGTCGCCTCGAAATCCTTCTCCGTCTCACCGGGAAAGCCGACGATGAAATCCGTCGAGAAGGCAATGTCGGACCGCGCCGCGCGCAGACGCTCGATGATCGCGACATACTCTTCCGCCGTGTGCTTCCTGTTCATCGCCTTGAGAACGCGCGAGGAGCCCGACTGCACTGGCAGGTGCAGGAACGGCATCAGCTTTTCCTCATCACCGTGCAGCGCGATGAGATCGTCCGTCATCTCGACGGGATGGCTCGTGGTGTAGCGGATGCGGGTTATGCCTTCGATGCGCGCGATTTCGCGGACGAGATCGCTGAACGTCGCCTCGCCTTCCCCGCGCGCGCCATGCCAGGCGTTGACGTTCTGGCCGATCAGCGTGAGCTCGCGCACGCCCTGGCCCGCCAGCCCGCGCGCTTCGACGAGCACCTTCTCCAGCGGACGCGAATATTCCGCGCCGCGCGTGTAAGGCACCACGCAGAAGGTGCAGAACTTGTCGCAACCTTCCTGCACTGAGAGGAACGCGGTGACGCCTTCGGCCTTCGGCGCCGGCAGTGCATCGAACTTTTCGTCGGGTGTGAAATCGGCGGCGATGCGTTCGCCCATCGCGCGTGCGGTCCGCGCGATCAGCTCCGGCAGCTTGTGGTACGCCTGCGGTCCGACCACGAGATCAACCACGGGCGCGCGCCGCATGATCTCCTCGCCTTCCGCCTGCGCCACGCAACCGGCGACGACCACCGTCGTCTTCACGCCCGCTTCCGCGCGGCGCTCCTTGTGGGCGCGCAGCCGGCCGAGTTCGGAATAGACCTTGTCGGTGGCCTTCTCGCGGATGTGGCAGGTGTTGAGGATGACGAGATCGGCGTCATCGGGCGCGTTCACCGGCGCATAGCCCAGCGGCGCCAGAACGTCCCGCATCCTCTCGGAATCATAGACGTTCATCTGGCAGCCGTGAGTCTCGATGAACAGGCGCTTGAGCAACGGAGCTTGCGCGTTCGTCATGGGCTGCCGATGAATCCTTCTGATGGCCCGCAGGGTCGCGGGCAAGCGGCCTATATGCCGTTGAATGGACCTAGCGGCAAGGCGCTGACCCGTCCGGGCGTGCGCCGGAGCTACTTCTTCTCGTCGATCGGCACGCCGTAGAGTTCCAGCTTGTGGCCCACGAGCTTGTAGCCGAGCCGCCGGGCGATGGCCTCCTGCAGCCTTTCGATTTCGTCATCCATGAACTCCACGACCTTGCCCGACTTCATGTCGATCAGGTGGTCGTGATGTTCCGTCGGCGCTTCCTCGTAGCGGGAGCGGCCGTCCTGGAAGTCGTGACGCTGGATGATGCCCGCTTCCTCGAACAGGCGGACCGTGCGGTACACCGTGGCGATCGAGATATGGGAATCCACCGCCACCGCGCGGCGGTGCAGTTCTTCCACGTCCGGGTGATCCTTCGCCGCCGACAGCACGCGCGCGATTACGCGGCGCTGCTCGGTCATGCGCATACCCTGATCGACGCAGAGTTTCTCGATGCGATCCATGGCCCAAACCTCCGCCGGGATATGATGGGTTGCGCTGCACAAGTCCAGTCTTGTGGGTCTTCTGGCGGGGCTCACGCAAGCGTCAACGCAAGCACCAGCGCATCCGATCCGTCGCCGTAGTACCGCGCGCGCTGTCCGACCTGCGCGAAGCCGTGGCGTGCGTAAAGGCCTCGCGCCGCTGCATTTTCAGAGGAAACCTCCAGAAACAGACGCTGCGCGCCGGCGGCCTTCGCGGCTTCGGTTGCAGCGGCCAGCAACGCGCCGCCCTGCCCGCCGCGACGCAGCGCGGGATCCACCGCGATGGTCAGGATTTCCGCTTCGTCGGCCGCCACGCGCACGAGGATGAAACCGTCCGAGCTCGTCAGCGCAATGACGCCGGGCGAGTCCGTCAGCACCCGCAACGCAGCGGCGTCCCACGGTTCGTCGAAGGACAAGGCATGCAGCGCCGCAAATCGATCGCAGTCGCGATCCGTCGCGGCGCGGATCACGCCGCTTGTCATGGGGGCGTCTTTCCGCCCGGCAACCTGGCGTCGGGCGCACGCAGGTATTGCGGCTTCGGCGGATGCGCGGCGGGTTCGCGAGCCGCGCCGAGGCGCGCGAGCGTGGCGACATCGGGTGACGCCCTCACCTCTATGGCGGCCGCTACGTCCCGGAACGTCTCCGCCGCCGGTCCGCGAACCGTGACGCCTGCCGGCGCAAGCGCGCGAGCGCGCTCCAGGGCAAACCGCTCCGGCGCCACAAGCGTCTCACC
>JAWXBS010000046.1:0-25277 GCA_034440275.1 Alphaproteobacteria bacterium | reverse complement strand
GTCGCGAAGACGAGCTCGGTGCCGTGCCCGCCGACGAGATGGAAGAACTCCTTCCCGTCCGTGAGCGCGAGCAACGGGTACAGCACGACGACGAGCGCGATCGCGACATACCGCCAAGCGCGCTCGAGGAAATTCCACGCCGCCCACACGAGTCCGATCGCGATGAGAGCGACCAGGAATTTCGACTGCTCTTGGTGAACTGCCGCCGCGTGCCCACCGAGCGAAATCGCCGGGATCGCCGGCATTCCGCACAACCACGCGACAGCCGCGTGTCCCATTTCGTGCACCAACGCCGACAAGAACCAGCCCATGTATTTCAAGATCGGCGTGAGCGCGAACACCGGCGCAACCGCGCGGATGGCTTCCTCCGTTTCCGCGCGATCGGGCGCTTCATCACCGAGGCCCACGCCCCACATGTCGTTGGCGCCGGTCTGCTGCACGACGATGCCGTCGGGGCGCGAGATCACCGACACGCCGCGATAGCGCACGCCGTAGCGCGCCTCCGGTTGCGGGGCGAGCCACGAGATCTGGCCGCGCACGGGGATGAGCGTTTCGTCCTTCCACAACGCCCGCGCGCCGTAGCCGGTGCAGTTGACGACGACGGGCTCAGGCAGGCGCGCGAGATCGGCGGGCGTGTGGAATTCGGTCTGCACGATGCGCCCGCCCTCGACGAGAAAATCGCGCGTCAACAAGTGTGCGAGTTCCGCGACGTTGAACATCATCATCGTCCCATAGCGCACGCGCGGTACGGGGAAGGGATGTTCGTGCGCTTCGAGTTCGCGAAAGGCGGGCGCGAGATCGTCGAGACGGCGTCCGAATTCGGCGAAGTGGATGTCGCCCGGTTCGGGCGTGCGCGGCGGGCGCGGAATCGCCCCGGCGATGCGCGGCGTGTCGTAGAGATTGTAGCGGTCGCTCCACTCCACCGGATCGCCGGGCATGCCCAGATACTGCTGCCAGTTCGCATAGGTGCGGCGCGCCATCTTCTCCCAGAGCGCGGGGAACGCGGCGTCGATCTTGTCGGCGTCGGCGATGCGGCTCTCAGGCGACCACGTGCCGCTCGCGCGCGCCGAACGCGTGTCGGGCGTGCGTTCCTTCGCGTAGATCGTGACCTTCGCGCCCGCACGCTGCAGCGTCAGCGCCGCCGTCAGACCGAGCGCGCCGCAACCGATGACCGCGATCTCGCGGCCGCCGCCCTCAAGCGCCTTCTGTGTGACGATCTCCGCCGAACCCCACGCCAGAGACCAGCCCGAGCCGCCGTGTCCGTAGTTGTGCACCACGCGCTTGCCGGCGACCTGCTCCACATCGAGCCGCGGCCCGGCGGGGCGAAACGGCCGCGTGCAGACGGTGATCTTGGTGATGCGCTCCATTTCCATACGCAGCGGCGCGAGGCGCGGTGCGGCGAAGCCGGAGACGGGCGTCGCGGCGGGGGCAGTGGCGCAGGCGGACGCGCCGAGGCCGGCGAGCAGGACGAGGCGTCGGTCAGGACGGAGGTTCATGTCTTTGCCTTGCGCGCCGCGAAGATGATCCATGGCGTATCGACCTGATCGTAGCCCGAGCCGACCGAGTCGCGCATGTCGAGTTCTGTGGAGGCTGCAGCTTCCAGCATGGCGCGAAAGCGGGCGGCGTCGATGCCGCAATAGAAGCGGCCGAGACCGTCGCGGCGGTCTTCGCCCGCCTTGAGTATGCCCGCGAACGCGCCGCCCGGTTTCAACGCGGCGGCGACGCGGGCGATGATCTGGGGCAGTTCGTTGGTCTTTGCATGATGGAGCGACGCGCCAGCCCACACTCCGTCGAACCCGTCACGCGCATCAAGCGCGAGAAAATCGCCGACCTCTACGTCGATGTCGAAGCGCCGCTTTGCTTCGGCTACGAGGCCGGGGGATGCATCCATGGACGTGACGCTGTGTCCGCGCGCGGCGAACCAAGCGGACTCCTGTCCGGCGCCGCAGCCATAGTCGAGCACGCGCGCGTTGCGCGGCAGGGACGATTCAAAGCGGCGCAGGCTGTCGCGCACGCCGTGGTCTATGGCGGACTGCGCATAGGTTTCGGCGTCGCGGTCGTAGAAGGCGAGGGTGTCGGCATCAGTCATGAAATGCATTCCCGGTTCGACCTCCGGTCGCCCCGGAATGACGGCGGACCAAGCTGCTGTCACAGTTGGCGCCCGACTTCAGCTTACCGGCTCAGCTCCCGCATCGCGCCATCCAGCCCCTTCAGCGTCAGCGGGAACATGCGGTCGGGGCCGATGATTTCGCGGACGACACCGACGCTCGGCGTGTGCGCCCAGTGCTGTTCGGGCGTGGGGTTCAGCCACACCATGCTCTCGTAGATTTCCTTCACGCGGTGCAGCCATACCGCGCCCGGCTCTTCGTTCCAGTGTTCGACGGAGCCGCCGGGATAGGTGATCTCGTAGGGGCTCATGGTCGCATCGCCCACGAAGAGAACCTTATAATCGTGCGGGTACTTGTGCAGCACCTCCCACGTGTTGAGCTTCTCGGCGTTGCGGCGGCGATTGTCCTTCCAGACCTGCTCGTAGAGGCAGTTGTGGAAGTAGAAATATTCGAGGTGCTTGAACTCGGTGCGCGCCGCGCTGAACAGCTCCTCGCACATCTTGATGTGCGGATCCATCGAGCCGCCGATGTCGAAGAAGATGAGCACCTTGATCGTGTTGCGCCGCTCGGGGCGCATGACGATGTCGAGATAACCTTGCCGCGCGGTTTCCTTGATCGTGCCGTCGAGATCAAGTTCGTCGGGCGCGCCTTGTCTCGCGAACTTCCGCAGGCGGCGCAGCGCCACCTTGATGTTGCGCGTGCCGAGTTCGACCTGGTCGTCGAGGTTCTTGTATTCGCGCTTGTCCCAGACCTTCACCGCCTTGCCGTGACGGCCCTTGTCCTGACCGATGCGCACGCCTTCGGGATTGTAGCCGTTGTTGCCGAACGGCGAGGTGCCGCCCGAGCCGATCCACTTGTTCCCGCCCTCGTGGCGTTCCTTCTGTTCCTTGAGGCGCTCCTGAAGCGTCTCCATCAGCTTGTCCCAGCCGCCGAGCGCCTCGATCTGCTGCTTCTCTTCGTCCGAGAGATATTTCTCGGTCAGCGCCTGCAGCCATTCCGCCGGGATCATCGCGTCGATGACGTCCGCAGTGAACTCCGCGCCCTTGAAGACGTGGCCGAACACCTGGTCGAAGCGGTCGATGTGGCGCTCGTCCTTCACCAGAGTCGCGCGCGACAGATAGTAGAAGTCGTCCACCAGCGGCGGGATCACGTCCTTCTCCAGCGCCTCGAGCAGGACGAGGTATTCCTTAAGGGAAACGGGAACCTTCGCCTGGCGAAGCTCGGTGAAGAAGCGCTGGAACATGGGCCGCAGGATGGCCGCGCCGGGGCAGGGAGTAAAGCCTGCGCTAAACGCCCGGCCGCGCCGCGCGTCCTGCGCCTTCGAAATCCGCCAGCACGTCCGCCCACAGCCTATCGGCGAGCGGCAGTGTGTTCTGCGGGCCGGTGAAGCGCATCTTCAGCACCCAGCCGTCGACCATGGCCACGCTCACGCGCGTCTCCTTGATCTTGCCCTCGTAGTTGATGCGGAAGCTCCTGGTGCGCGCGCCCGCGCGGTCAGGCGTCGTCGGCGCGATTTCCGACAGCACATCGAAGCGTTCGCGGATCGCCGCGATCGCAGCTTCCGCCTGTTCCGCCGTCGTGGTGGGGGTCGTGTAGCGCGTGGCGTAATAGGTGACGGTGATTGCATCGATCGGCGTGTTGCAGCTCGTGTCGTCTCCGGGCGCGCCGCCGCCGGGGGCCGCGTCATAGATGTGGATCGAACCCCCGTAGCGCACGTCGAAACGGCAGCGCAGGCCGCTCTCGCGGTTGCGCGCCTGTACGTAGCCGGGGTCGCCGGAGGCCTCGACGCTATAGTGACGCTGCGCGTTCGACGCCGCAATGATGCCTTCGGCGGTCGCCGGCGCGTGTGGCGCATCGGAGGCGACAGGCGCAGTCGTGGCGCAGGCGGTGAGGAGAAGTGCGCTGAACAGCGCCGTGACGCACCGCATGAAAGTCCCCCAAAAAGCGCGGTCTGATCCGTTCCGACACTGACGGCGCGGGCGGTCGTGTGCAACGCGTCTCGACGTGCTTTGGCCGCGAAAGGGGCGTAAGGTAGGGGAATGGATATCCGACCTTCGATCATCGAACGTGCGTTTCAGCTCGCCAAGTCCGGCCGCTATGCGACGGTGGGCGACATCAGGAAGCAGCTCGACCGCGAGAAATACGCCTCCACCGCGAGCTATGTGCGGGGCGGGGCGCTGGTGAGCCAGTTGCGTTCCCTGATCGCCAACGCGCGCGCGACGCCTATCGAGTAGACCGCCCCGAAGGCCGCGCGCCTGCCACGTCGCCCTATCCATCCCATTAACGACGCCCCGAAAATACCTTGGTCGTTCCCCTTGTGTTCTGCGGAACAAACGTGGTACGAAATCGTCATCGCGACGCGGGCTGTTCCGTTTCGGGGAGTCGGACTAAGGGGTGCGAAGACAATGGCTGCCTTGAAACTCGTGGAGACCATGGACACCGACAAGCAGAAGGCGCTCGCCGCCGCGCTCGGCCAGATCGATCGCGCCTTCGGCAAGGGATCGGTCATGCGGCTCGGCGAAAAGCCGGTCGTGGAGATCGAAGCGATTTCCACCGGCTCGCTGGGCCTCGACGTGGCGCTCGGCATCGGCGGCCTGCCCAAGGGTCGGATCGTGGAAATCTACGGTCCCGAAAGCTCCGGCAAGACGACGCTCGCGCTCCACGTCATCGCGGAAGCGCAGAAGAGCGGGGGCGTGTGCGCCTTCGTTGACGCCGAACACGCGCTCGATCCCATCTACGCCCGCAAGCTCGGCGTCGATCTCGACGACCTTCTGGTCTCGCAGCCCGACAGCGGCGAACAGGCGCTGGAAATCACCGACACGCTCGTGCGCTCCGGCGCGGTGGACGTGCTCGTCATCGACTCGGTGGCGGCGCTGACGCCGAAGGCCGAACTTGAAGGCGAAATGGGCGATTCACTGCCCGGCCTGCAGGCGCGCCTGATGAGCCAGGCCCTGCGAAAGCTCACAGGCTCGATCTCCAAGTCGAACACGCTGGTGATCTTCATCAACCAGATACGCATGAAAATCGGCGTGATGTACGGCAACCCGGAGACGACGACGGGCGGCAACGCGCTGAAGTTCTACGCGTCCGTGCGTCTCGACATCCGTCGCACCGGCCAGATCAAGGAACGCGACGAAGTCGTGGGCTCCGAGACGCGGGTGAAGGTGGTCAAGAACAAGGTCGCGCCGCCCTTCAAGCAGGTGCAGTTCGACATCATGTACGGCGAAGGCATCTCCAAGACCGGCGAGATCATCGAGCTTGGCGTGAAGGCCGGCGTCGTGGAGAAATCCGGCTCCTGGTATTCCTATGGCGGTCAGAAGATCGGCCAGGGCAAGGAGCAGGCGCGCAAGTTCCTCAAGGAACACAAGGACACCGCCATCGAGATCGAAGACAAGGTGCGCGCGCAGGCGGGCCTTCTCGGCGACGACATGACGGTCACGCCCGATACCGACGCCGCCGAAGACTGACCTTCCGATTGCGGCGGGCGGCCAGCCCCCTCCCGTCGCGAAGCCGGTCGGCCGGGTCTTCGGTCTCAGCCCCATCTCCCGTGCCGATGGTTCGGCCGGCCGGCATCTTGTGATGCGCCCTGACGATGCCTGCTGCTCGGGCCCGTCAGGGCGTACGCACGTTCAGCGGATACGATATGATCAGCGTCAGCGGCGCGCTTCCGGTCTGGCGAATGCCGACGACCGCGCCGTCATAGAGATAGGCCGCCATGCCCGCGCGCAGCGGCGTGCTCACCCCGTTCGACGTCACCACGCCTTCGCCCGAGACGACGTAATAGACCTCGTCATGCTCGATCGGATGCAGGCCGATGGCCGCGCCGCGCGCGAGGATGCGCTTGCGAAATTCCATCTGCCGCGCGGGAACCGCATCGCTCAGGCGATACGTCGTGCTCGTGCCGATCGCGCCATGCGGCGGCGGCTCCTCGCGCTTCACCGCGTCCTCGCTCACCACCACCATCGGGCGTGCGGCGCCCGAACAGCGCGGGCCGCCGAGAACGACGTTGCGGTCGTAGCCTTCCACCCGCGGACGCACATGCGCACGCACGGGCGTGTCGAGCGCGGCGAGCCGCTGCGCCACGAAACCCGCCATCACTCGCGCCCCGGTTTCGCTGAAATGGCTGTCGTCGGTGACGCCCTGCGGGTAGGGCGCGTACTGCACTTCGGGGCCGTAATAGAGATAGAGGCGCTTGGAGCCCTCGGCGCCCTGCGCATCGACATACGCAAAACTGTCAGCCTGCAGATCGACGAGCGGGGTCGCAGTCGCGGCCGCCACCTCGCGCACCACGCCCACATACGGCCCGTGGGTATCGACAAGGCGACCGTCCACGAATTTCCGGCGCACCACCGGCGTCACCAGCACGGGCACGCCGCCGCGCGCGCGCACCTCGGTGATGAATGCGGTCAAATTGGCCGCGAAAGGGCCGTCCGGCGCGACATAGCGCGTCGGATCCTCGATCTTCTCGTCGTTGTGGCCGAACTGGATGAGCATCACATCGTCGGGACGCAGGCTCGCGACCGCGGCGTCCCAATACCCCTCGTTGCGAAAGCTCTTGGTGCTGCGTCCGCTGACGGCGCGATTGTCCACCACGATTTCTGGCGCGAGTTCGCACGGCAGCGTCATGCCCCAGCCCATGCGCGGATAACGCTCGCGGCCGTAGTCGCTCGCGGTGGAGTCGCCGACGATGACGATCTTCGGCGGCGGCGGAATCGGGGCCGGCGGCGCGGTCGCGCAGGCTGTGGCGGCCAGGAGCGCGCCGAGGAGCGCCGCGGTGTTGGTCTTCGCAATCATATCATGACGCTAGCCAGTCGCGTTGCGTGCTTCTACCGGAGAAATGGGCGTCTTTTTCTGTCCCGTGGGGACATCACTTCAAGCGAACGGGAGTCACACCATGGAATCGCGCATCAGTCTCGTCACCCTCGGCGTGCGCGATCTCGCGCGGGCGCGGGCCTTCTATGAGGCGCTGGGCTTCAAGGCGTCGTCGTCCAGCAATCCGCAGATCACCTTCTTCCATTGCGGCGCGCAGGCGCTGGCGATCTTCCCGTGGGACGACCTCGCCGACGATGCCGATACGCCGCCCGCCGGCGAGGGGTTCCGGGGCGTGACGCTCGCCCACAATGTCCGCGAGAAGGGGTATGTGGACAAAGTCATCGCCGAGGCCGTGGCCGTCGGCGCGCGGGAGGTGAAGGCCGCGCACGACGCCCACTGGGGCGGGCGCTCGGGCTATTTCGCCGATCCCGACGGGCATCTGTGGGAAGTGGCGTGGAATCCCTTCTTCCCGCTCGCGGCAGATGGATCGATGGCGCTGCCGGAGTAGACCGCGACGCCGCCAACCCTTGGCGCAAAGGGGCGGGCTCCCTATACGTTCAGTTCCTGTTCCCGAACGTCGGAAATCCGCAAGCACATGCCGTCATCCAGCAAGCCCAGCGTCAACGAAATCCGGGCGCAGTTTCTCGATTACTTCCGCGCGCGCGACCACGAGACGCCGGCGTCCTCGCCGCTCGTGCCGCAGTCGGACCCGACGCTGCTCTTCACCAACGCCGGCATGGTGCCGTTCAAGAACTACTTCACCGGCGCCGAGAAGCCGCCCGGTCCGCGCGCGGCCACCTCGCAGAAATGCGTGCGCGCCGGCGGCAAGCACAACGATCTCGATAATGTCGGCTACACCGCGCGCCACCACACCTTCTTCGAGATGCTCGGCAACTTCTCGTTCGGCGACTATTTCAAGGACACGGCGATCCCGCTGGCGTGGGGCCTGCTGACGAAAGAGTGGGGCCTGCCGAAGGACAAGCTGACCGTCACCGTCTATCACGACGACGACGAGGCGGCCGCGCTCTGGAAGAAGGTCGCGGGGCTTCCCGAAGAGCGCATCATCCGCATCGCGACGGCGGACAATTTCTGGTCGATGGGCGACACGGGGCCGTGCGGACCGTGCTCGGAAATCTTCTACGACCACGGCGACCACATCTTCGGCGGCCCGCCCGGCTCGCCTGACCAGGACGGGGACCGCTTCGTCGAGATATGGAATCTCGTCTTCATGCAGTTCGAGCAGTTCGCCGACGGGCGACGCGAGAAGCTGCCCAAGCCCTCCATCGACACCGGCATGGGTCTCGAGCGCGTGGCGGCGGTGCTGCAGGGCGTGCACTCGAACTACGAGATCGATCTCTTCCGCACGCTGATCGCGGCGTCCGAAGACCTCACCGGCGTGAAGGCCGAAGGCGACAAGGAGGCGAGCCATCGCGTCATCGCCGATCACCTGCGCTCGACATCGTTCCTGATCGCCGATGGCGTGTCGCCGTCGAACGAAGGGCGCGGCTACGTGCTGCGCCGGATCATGCGCCGCGCCATGCGACATGCGCATCTGTTGGGCGCGGCCGAACCGCTGATGCACCGCCTCGCGCCGACGCTGATCGCGGAGATGGGCGGCGCTTACCCTGAACTTGAACGCGCGCGGCCGGTCATCATCGACCAACTCCGGCAGGAAGAAGAACGCTTCCGTGAAACGCTGGGTCGCGGCCTCGCGCTGCTCGAAGGCGAACTCGCGACGCTGTCGAAGGGCAAGAAGCTGTCCGGCGATACCGCGTTCAAGCTCCACGACACCTTCGGATTTCCGCTCGATCTCACGCAGGACATCCTGCGCGGGCGCGGGCTCGAAGTGGACACCGACGGTTTCGACGCCGCTATGGAAGGCCAGCGCCAGAAGGGCCGCGCCTCGTGGGCGGGCTCAGGCGAAGCGGCGGATGAAAGCGTGTGGCTCTTCATCAAGGAGCGCGTCGGCCAGACGGAATTTCTCGGCTACGACGGCGTCGACGGCGACGGCGCGGTGACGGCCATCGTTGCGCACGGCGCGGAAACGCATCAGATCGGCGAAGGCGAAGCCGCTGAGATCATCTTCGACCGCACGCCGTTCTACGCGGAAGCCGGCGGGCAGGCGGGCGATCAGGGCGTGATCCGTTTCGCGAACGGTGCGGTCTTTGAAGTGGAAGACACGCAGAAGCGCATCGGCGCACTGCACGGCCACCAGGGCACGCTCGTGAAGGGCGCGATCAAGGTCGGCGACAAGGCGCAGTTGTCCGCGAAGAGCAAACGTCGCGACGCGATCCGCGCAAACCATTCCGCCACGCACCTGCTGCACGCCGCGCTCCGGCACGTGCTGGGCCCGCATGTCTCGCAGAAGGGATCGTTGGTTGAGGCGGACCGCTTCCGTTTCGACTTTTCGCACAGCGCGCCGGTGACGCCCGCCGAGATCGAGAAGGTCGAGGACGAGGTGAACGCCGTCATCCGCCAGAACGCGGAAGCGACGATCAAGGAAATGGCGCCGGCGGATGCGATCGCGGCGGGCGCGCTCGCGCTCTTCGGCGAGAAGTACGGCGAGAAGGTGCGCGTGCTCACGCTCGGCGCCGATCTCGAAGCGCACGCGAAGCCCTATTCGGTCGAGCTCTGCGGCGGCACGCATGTGCGGCGCACGGGAGATATCGCGGTGTTCGCGATTTTATCGGAAGGCGGCGTCGCGTCAGGCGTGCGGCGCATCGAGGCCGCGACCGGCGCCGCCGCGCTCTCGCACCTGAAGGCGCAAGCCGCACTTGCGCGCACGATCGCCTCGCAACTGAAGTCGCCGCTCGCGGAAGCGCCGGAGCGCGTCGCGCTGCTGTCGGCGGAGAAGCGCAAGCTCGAAGCCGAACTGTCGGACGCGAAGAAGAAGCTCGCGCTCGCGGGCGATGGCGGCGGCGCGGTCGCGGCGGGACCTGAAGAGGTGAGCGGCGTGAAGCTCATCGCGCGCGTGCTCGACGGCGTGCCGGCGAAGGATCTCCGTGGCCTCGTGGACGAAGGCAAGGCGCAGCTCGGCTCGGGCGTCGTCGCGTATGTCGGCGTGGACGCAGGCAAGGCCGCGCTCGCCATCGGCGTCACCGATGATCTGAAAGGCCGCGTGAGCGCGGTCGATCTCATCCGTGCAGGGGTCGCTGCGGTCGGCGGGCAGGGCGGTGGCGGTCGGCCCGACATGGCGCAGGGCGGCGGACCGGAAGCGGGCAAGGCGCAGGAAGCGGTCGGCGCGATCAAGGCGGCGCTGGAGAAGGCGCTCGCCGCGTGAGCGTACACGTCGCGCTGCTGGCGGGCGTGAACGTCGGCGGCAATCGCAAGGCGCCGGCGGCGACGCTGAAGGCGATCTGCGCGAACCTCGGCTGGAAGCGCGCGGAGACGCTGCTCGCGAGCGGCAACATCATCACCGACACCGGGCGCGACAGCGCCGCGAAGGTCGCGACGCGTCTCGGTGACGCCATCGAAAGTGCGCTCGGTTTTCGCACGGCGGTCATTGTGCGCACGGCGGAAGAACTCGAAGACGCGCTGGCGCGCGTGCCTTACGCGGACTTCAAGCCGAACCTCATGCTCGTGAACTTCCTGGAGAAGGCGCCGACGAAAGCGGGCGTCGCCGCACTCGCAGATCATCTCAAGGGCGCCGAGGACTACGTCGTCGACGGCGCCGAGATGTTCATCCGCTACGAAAGCGGCGTCGCCGGCACGAAGCTGACGCCGCAGGTGATCGTGCGAAAGCTCGGCGTGATGGGCACGGCGCGCAACGTGAACACGGTCGCCAAGCTCATCGACCGCGCACGGGCGATGGAGGCCGCGAAAAGCTGACGCGAGCGTCATCTTTCGGCGGTCTGGCTCGCGTGCTATGGCTCGCCGATAATAAGGGGAGGACGCCATGACCGACGCGCCCGAAGACCGCCCGCTGGGCCTGCTGGAAATGACGCCGCTGAACCCCGCGTTCCGTGACGACCAGCACGGCGTCTATGATCGCCTGCGCGCGAAATGCCCGGTTCACCGCGACGAAGCGGCGGGGGAGTTTCTCATCAGCCGCCACGCCGATGTGCGCGCCACGCTGTCTGACCGCACGCTGTGGCGGGGCGGGGAGCATGCGGAGGAAGCGTCGTTCCTCGCGCGGCGTCTGGTCGAACAGCGGGCGACGCGCGGCGACCAGCCCGTCAGCATCCTGACGATGGATGATCCCGACCATTCGCGCATCCGCCTGCCGCTGGCGCAGGCGCTCTATGCGCGGGTCGCGAAATTCCGACCTGAAGTGGAGCGCATCGTCGACGAGACGCTCGCGAAACTCGAAGGCCGCGCGCAGTTCGACGTGCTCGACGACTATGCCGTGCCAATCCCGATCGACGCGATCGCCTCTATCCTCGGCGTCGATCACAGCCGTCTCGACGATTTCCGCGAATGGTCCGAAGGCGTGATCCAGTTTCTGAATCCGCTGCGCACCGAGGCCCAGACCGAGGCGATGATGCGCGCTGGCGAAGCGTTGAGCGCCTACATGCACGCAGCCATGGCCGATCGTCGCCGCGCGCCGAAGGACGATCTCATCACCGACATGGTGCGCCTGCAGGCCGATGGCGCGGCGCTGACGGACGCCGAGATCGCGATCAACCTGGAAGCGCTGCTCGTGGGCGGCAATCTCACGACGACCGATCTCATCGGCAACGCGATCCGCCTTTTCATCCTGAACCCGGACCAGAAGACGCTGCTGCTCGAGAACCCCGCGCTCATCGCCGGCGCCGTGGAAGAAGCGCTGCGCTACGATCCGCCGGTGGACATCACGGGCCGCATCGCCAATCGCGACATCGAGGTCGGCGGCTGTCCAGTGAAGGATACACAGGCGATGATCTTCATGCTGCGCGGCGCCAACCGCGATCCCGACGTTTTCGCCGATCCGCACAAATTCGACATCACCCGCAAGGGCCAGCCGCACGTGTCGTTCGGTGGCGGCGCGCATATCTGCATCGGCGCGCCGCTCGCGCGGCTGGAAGCGCAGCTGGCGATCCTCAAGATGCTGCAGCGGTTCCCGGACATGAAGCTCGTCGATCCCGATGCAGGCCCGCAATGGCGCACGTTGCCGTTCTTCCACGGGCTCGAGCATCTGCACGTCCGCCCCGCATGAGCGACGTCAGCTACCGCGACGCCTTCACAAACGATTGCGAAGCACTTTCCGACCTGATGCGCGAGACGTTCTGCGAGACCTTCGCGCATCTCTACCGCACGGAAGATCTCGAAGCCTTTCTCGCCGCGAGCTACACGCCCGCGCAGCAGTATGCCGAGATCATCGATCCCGACGTGGAGACGCGCCTTGCGGTGCAGGGCGGCGCGCTCGTCGGCTACGCGCAGATCGGACCGTTCAAGCTGCCTTTCGACAACGGTCCCGCGCACGCGCTTGAGCTCTATCGGCTCTATGTGCGGCGCAGCGTGCAGGGTCAGGGCGTGGCGCCGGCGCTGATGGACTGGGCGATGACGCGCATGCGCGAGCGCGCGGCGCAGGACGCCTTTCTCGGCGTGTGGTCGCAGAACGAGCGCGCGAAAAAATTCTACGCGCGGTACGGCTTCGAACGGGTGGGCGAGTATCAGTTTCCGGTCGGCGAGACGCTCGACGACGAATTCATCATGCGCGCGCGACTCTGAGGTGCGTCAGATGTCGGCGGTGTAGCGTCGCGATGCGTCCGCGAAATCCATGACCGGGGCGATGATGCTGCCATCCGCCATGCGCCGGCCGCCGAGCGGATCGATGGCGCGGATTTCGTAGTCGTCCTCGCCCGGGTCGAGGCCGGAAATGATGACGTCGAAGGTCGTGGAGGGTCCGCCGACAGGGACGAACCAGTGGATGTTGTCGCGCGCGCTGGACATCGTTGAGACTGAGCCGGGACCGGCCACGTAGTCCCGCGTCGGGCGTATGATCATGGCGTCGGCGCCTGCGTCACGGATGCGATCAAAATTGCGGATGCGGAAGCGACCGGCGACGACCATGTGCGCCGACACCATGTGCTTGTGGCCGTGCGGCGTGATGATGTTGCGCGGTGCGAAATCGAACAGGGCCGCCGCATAGGCGAGGCGACGTGGCGCGCCGTCGCTGTCGATGAACCGGACGAAGCGCTTGTGCGGGTCATTGGTTTCCGGCGGCTGTGCGGGCGTGATGCGCGCGCGGTTCACCGTGGCCATCAACTCGTGCGCATCCACTTCCTGCGCGAGACGCTCCACCTCCGTCATCCAGGCAAGCGCCGTGATCTGCCCGGTCTTCAGCGCGCGCGCGATCTCGTCCTGCCGGTCGATCCAGCGCGCGGGCGCGATGCGCTGCGTGTCGGCGCGCGCTTCGCCGAGCAGGGCGAACAGGGTGAAGGCGCCGAAGAAGGCCTGAAGCTGGCCGCGACGGGTCAGGCCGAGAAGGTCGGAAGCTTGCGTCATGGCGCGATACTGGAACGCGTCGCGCCGGCTGGGAAGGCTATCCCCGCCGATACTGGATGAAGCCGGAGCGGACGGCGACGGTGTCGTAGAGCACGCGCGCGGTCGCGTTGGTCTCGTGCGTGAGCCAATAGACGCGGGCAGCGCCCAGTTCGTCGGCGCGCGCATAGACGGCTTCGATCAGCAGGCGGCCGACGCCCTGGTCTCGCGCGTCAGGGGAAACAAAGAGGTCCTGCAGGTAGCAGTAGGGCGCCGTCGTCCACGTCGAGCGGTGCAGCAGGCACTGCACGATGCCGACGAGTTGCCCCTCCTGTTCCGCAACGATGCAAAACATCTCTTCGGCGGGATCGATCAGGCGGCGGAAGGTGAGATCGCTCACATCGTCGGCGACGACGGCCCCGTAGAACTCCAGATACCCACGCCACAACGGATCCCAGCCAGCGCGATCCTGCACGGCGAGGTCTCTCACGTCGATGGCGGCTGCTTTTCCCACGATGCTCAGGATGCTCATTTACCCGGTACCCCAATCGCAGGAGCTAACCATGCAAAGGGTGCGCCGGTCCAGCGGACAAGTCCGTGCTGGCCGGCGCGCTCGATGGGGGTGGTTAACGATCACAACTGAAACGCCTGACGGCGCGGGCGGTTTCAGTGCGGTGCGGCTTACGCCATCGCCTTCTGCAGGTTCACCGCGACCGCGTCGATGAAGCCTTCGGTGGTCAGCCAGCTCTGCTTGTCTCCGACGAGCAAAGCGAGGTCCTTGGTCATCTGGCCGGATTCGACCGTGTCGACGGTGACCTTCTCCAGCGTCTCGGCGAACTTGATGAGGGCTGCGTTGTTGTCGAGCTTGCCGCGGTGGATGAGGCCGCGTGTCCACGCGTAGATCGAGGCGACGGAGTTCGTCGAGGTGGGGTTGCCCTTCTGGTGCTCGCGGTAGTGGCGCGTCACCGTGCCGTGCGCAGCTTCCGCTTCCACGATCTTGCCGTCCGGCGTGAGCAGCACCGACGTCATCAGGCCGAGCGAGCCGAAGCCCTGCGCCACGGTGTCGGACTGCACGTCGCCGTCGTAGTTCTTGCACGCCCACACATAGCCGCCCGACCACTTCAGTGCGGAAGCGACCATGTCGTCGATCAGGCGGTGTTCGTAGATCAGCTTGCGCTTGTCGAATTCGGCTTTGAACTCGGCGTTGAATATCTCCTCGAAGATGTCCTTGAAGCGCCCGTCATAGGCCTTGAGGATCGTGTTCTTCGTGGAGAGATAGACCGGGTAGTTCTTCAGCAGGCCGTAGTTGAACGAGGCGCGTGCGAAATCCTTGATGCTCTCATCGAGGTTGTACATCGCCATGGTCACGCCCGAGCCCGGCGCCTTGAACACTTCCTTCTCGATCACCGTACCGTCGTCGCCGACGAACTTGATCGTCAGCGTGCCCGCGCCGGGGAAGCGGAAATCGGTGGCGCGGTATTGGTCGCCGAAGGCGTGACGACCGACGACGATGGGCTGCGTCCAGCCGGGCACGAGGCGCGGCACGTTCTTGCAGATGATCGGCTCGCGGAAGATCACGCCGCCGAGGATGTTGCGGATCGTGCCGTTGGGCGACTTCCACATTTCCTTGAGGTTGAATTCCTTCACGCGCGCCTCGTCCGGCGTGATCGTGGCGCATTTCACGGCGACGCCGTGCTTCTTCGTCGCATTCGCCGCGTCGATCGTGACCTGGTCGTTGGTGGCGTCGCGGTGCTCGACGCCGAGGTCGTAGTAGTCGAGCTTGATGTCGAGGAAGGGGAAGATCAGCTTCTCTTTCAGAAGCGCCCAGATGATGCGCGTCATCTCATCGCCGTCCATGTCCACGACGGGATTGTCCACCTTGATCTTCGCCATTGTTCGGTCCTTCGGAATGAAGGCCGTTGCCTAGCACACGCTTGCGGCGGTGCAACATGCCCGGAGGGGAGGGGCTGTCGCACCGCCGCGCGGGCGGGTGGCGTGGGGGCTGGAGTCCACCCGGCGTCACGCGTCTCCGCACTGGCTCAGGGGAGCGGCGTGGATGCCGGCTCGATCATGCGACCGGTGTTCGACGCGTCGGGAAGCGGCACCGGCGGTACGGTCGGCGTCGGCAGCGGCTGGTCTGGCGGGGAGATCATCGGATCCGGCGCGATGCTCGGCATCAGGAGTTCCTGCGATGCGATGTCTGTTTTGGGTGCGTTGTTGGCGGTCACGACGAAGATGCCGATGCCTGCGAGAACGATGACGACGAACAGGGCGCCCATGATGGCCTTGCGCGTGGTGCGACGGCGGTCGCGTGCTTGTTCAGATCCGGACATGATCATCCTCCTTGTTGCAGGAGGGCAACGGATGGCCGCGACCAACAGTTCCGCGCTCAATTCAGGCGAGAATGCGCACCGACACGATCACGCCGCATTCGCGCGGCGCAGGGGTCAGCGTTTCCGCTTCGCCATCTCTTCCGCAAAGCGCTCGAAAAGATAGTGGCTGTCCTGCGGGCCGGGCGATGCCTCGGGGTGGTACTGCACCGAAAACACGGGCTTGTTCTTCACCGCGATGCCGCAGTTCGATCCGTCGAACAGCGAGACGTGCGTTTCTTCCACGTCAGCCGGCAGCGTGTCGCGATCGACGGCGAAGCCATGGTTCATCGAGACGATTTCCACCTTGTCGGTGGCCTTGTCCTTCACCGGGTGGTTCGCGCCGTGATGGCCTTGCGGCATCTTCATGGTCTTGGCGCCGAGCGCGAGGCCGAGCATCTGGTGGCCGAGGCAGATGCCGAACACCGGCACGCCGCTGTCGACGAGCTTGCGGATTTCCTTCGCAGCGTACGCGCCTGTCGCCGCCGGGTCGCCGGGCCCGTTGGACAGCACGACGCCGTCGGGCTTTTTCGCCAGCGCTTCCTCCGCCGTCGCGCTTGCGGGCAGGACATGGCAGCGCGCGCCGATGTCGCCGAGCGCGCGCAGGATGTTGCGCTTCACGCCGTAGTCGAACACCACGACGTCGAATTTCGGCGCCTTCACCTCCGGCACGCCGCCGTCCCATTGCCAGCGGCCTTCCTCGACGATGTAGGACTGGGCGGTGGTGACGTCCTTGGCGAGGTCCATGCCTTCAAGGCCGGACCACGCTTTCGCCTGCGCCTTCAGCGCGTCGATATCGAATTTGCCGGCGGGATCGTGCGCGATGACGCCGTTCGGCATGCCTTGTTCGCGGATGCGGCGCGTGAGCGCGCGCGTGTCGATGCCCGAGAGCCCGATAACGCCGCGCCTGGCGAGCCAGTCTTCGAGCGGGAGGTCCGAGCGATAGTTGCTGGGGGCGGTAGGGGCAGCGCGGAAGATCGCCCCGCGCGCGGCCGCCGCTGCGGCGGGGCTGGAGCCCTCCATGTCCTCGACGTTGGAGCCGACGTTTCCCACGTGCGGAAAGGTAAAGGCGACGATCTGGGCGGCGTAGGAGGGGTCGGTGAGGATTTCCTGGTAGCCGGTCATGGAGGTGTTGAAGCAGACCTCGCCGACGGCGGCGCCGGTCGCACCGTGGCCGGCGCCGTAGAAGATGGTCCCGTCCGCCAGGACCAGAACGCCGGTCGCGGTCGCTGGGCCTGCCGGCCCAATGCCCGCTCCGCTCTTCTTCCCGGCTGCCAATACATTCTCCCGCGCAAACGGTGGTGGGGTTAGGCGGCGTCGCCCCCCCTGTCAAAGGGGCATGGTCAAAGGGTCGCTGCGCCCAGACTGTACTGGGGTCAGCCGCCGCCGCATTGCCGCCCCATGACAGGGCTGAAAGGTCGCTTGCCCGGGCGCAGGCTTGCTCCCTTCCGGGGCGCCGCCCGGGAAATGTTACCGGGGTCTTCAGCTTGATGGTTTCGGGGGCTCCCGGAATTGTCTAGGGTTTCTCATGGGGTCGGCCATCGGAACGGGAAAAGGCATGCGGCGGACGGCCGTCATCGCACTGGCCATCGCGCTGGGCTGCCTCGTGGCGTCCTGCGGCCGGGAGAAGGCGCGCGCCCCGGTTCCCCCGGTGGCGCAGGCCCCCCTGATCCCGCGCGCGGCCATCTTCGGCAACCCGGAACGGGCCCAGGCCCGAATCTCGCCCAAGGGGGACGTGATCTCGTTCCTCGCGCCGCTCGACGGCTACCTGAACGTCTTCGTCGTCAATTTCGGCGAGCCGCTGGCCAACGCCCGGCCGGTCACGCGCGACGCTGCCCGGGGCATACGCAAGCACTTCTGGGCCGAGAACGGCACGCACATCCTCTATCTGCAGGACGCCGCCGGCGACGAGAACTGGCGCGTGCACAGCGTCGATGTGGCGACAGGGGAGGATCGTGACCTCACGCCCATTCCCGGCACGCAGGCGATGGTGCTGGGCATGAGCCGCGGCGAACCCGACTGGGTGCTCGTCAGCCTCAACGACCGCGATCCCAAGTGGCACGACATCTACAAGATCAACGTGAAGACCGGACAGCGCGCCCTCGTGCAGCGCAACACCGAGAAGTTCTCCGGCTTCGTCTCCGATCGCGACAACATCATCCGCCTTGCGATGCGCAACATGCCGGACGGCTCTGTCGAGGTGCACGCTTTCATGCTGCAAGGCGGCTGGAAGAAGATGTTCGACATTCCGTTCGAGGACAGCCTGACCACGTATCCGGTGAGCTTCACCGGCGACGGCAAGCGCTTCTTGATGTTCGACTCCATGGGGCGCGACAAGGCGGCGCTCGTCAGCGTCGATGCGCTTACCGGCGACAAGACGGTCATCGGCGAGAACCGTCGTGCGGATGTGTCCGATATCTGGGTCGATCCGGTGACCTACGACGCGGAGGCGTATGCGTCGGAGTATCTCAAGAACGAGTGGACCGGCATCGACGACGTCGCGCGCGCCGATATCGTGTTCCTGAACGACAATCTGACCGGCGAACCCACCATCGTCAGCCGATCCGCAGACGATGCGCGCTGGATCGTGGTGGAAGACGGGCCGACGACGCCGCTGCGCGTGCACGTCTATGAGCGCACGCCGCAACGCAAGCTGACGCCGCTGTTCGACCAGCGCCCCGCGCTCGCCGGCGCGCCGCTGCAGCCGATGATCCCGGTGGAGATTTCATCGAGCGACGGGCAGACGCTCGTCTCCTATCTCACGCTGCCGCCGGGTTCGGACGCGAACGGCGACGGCGTGCCCGAAACGCCGGTGCCGCTGGTCATCAACGTGCACGGCGGACCCTGGTATCGTGATCGCTTCGGATTCAATCCAGAGCACCAGTGGTTCGCCAACCGCAACTACGCCGTGCTGAGCGTGAATTTCCGCGGCTCCACGGGCTTCGGCAAGGCGTTCATCAATCTTGGCAACAAGGAGTGGGGCGGCGCCATGCAGCGCGACCTCACCGACGCCATGAACTGGGCCGTGCAGCGCGGCATCACCACCGCCGACAAGGTGGCGATCTATGGCGGTTCCTATGGCGGCTACGCGACGCTTGTGGGGCTGACGCAGACGCCCGAGCAGTATGCGTGCGGCGTGGATATCGTGGGGCCGTCGAACCTGCGCACGTTGCTTGAATCCATTCCGCCGTACTGGGAATCTTCGCGCAACGAATTCCACCTGCGCGTCGGCGATCCCACGAAACCGGACGGCGCGGCCCTCCTGCAACAGCGTTCGCCGTTGACCAGGGCCGCCGACATCCGCCGCCCGTTGCTCATCGCGCAAGGCGCCAACGATCCGCGCGTAAAGCAGGCGGAAGCCGAACAGATCGTCGCGGCCATGCGCGCGCGCCAGCTGCCCGTGACCTATGTGCTCTATCCTGACGAGGGCCATGGTTTCGCGCGACCGCAGAATCGCATCTCGTTCTACGCGATTGCGGAAGGCTTCCTGCAGCAGTGCCTCGGCGGGCGCGTGGAGCCGATCGGGCGTGACTTCGAGGGCTCGAGTCTTGAGGTGAAGCAGGGCGCCGACCGCATACCCGGCCTCGCCGAAGCGGTCGCCGCGATTCCGCGCACACCGCCACCACCTGCAGCGCAGACGCCTGCGCCGAAGAAGTAGGCGCCTTCTCGCTTCGCGCGCGAAAGCAGCCAGCGCGCGAAACTGCCAGCAGCATCAACGTTTGACAGCGACACCCGCGACTCAGCACCCTCGTGTTCCGGCCACTCTTTCCCGGAGGGATGAGGTTCATGGAGCACGAGGACATTCAGCGCCAACTCGAAGGCTGGCGCCTGACGACAGCGGAAGTTCTCTACTACATGCCCGACCATCCCAAGCTCCTGCAGAGCTTCGTCTGGCAGACGCTCGACCTCGCGCCGCGCTATCCGCGCATCTACAGGTTCCTCGATTTCTGGAAGGCCGAGATCGAGGCCGTGATCCACTCCGTGCGCCTGGCGAGCGGGGAGGAACTCGCGCCCGCGCGGGTGCGCATCGCAAAGAGCATGACGCTTCTCCACTAGATCGCGCGTTCTTCGCTTCCTGCCTTCCGGCGCGCTTGGTATAGGCGCTGCCCCGGAGGGACTCATGACCGTATTCATCGCCCATGCCGAGGCCGATCGCGCGGCCGCGGAAGCGCTTGAGAAGTTCCTCGAGCGCCGGGGGCTCTTCGTCGAGCTTGAAACCGGCGAACGCGGCTTTCGCCATGTGCAGCATGCCGACACGGTCGTTGCGCTCTGGTCGAAGGACACGGTGTTCTCGCCCTACCGGTTGTTGTTCGAGAAGCGCACCATGGAAGCATGGGCCGACGAACAGCTCGTGATGGTGAAACTCGATCACGCGTTCAGTCCCGTGGGCCTGCGCGATCTCGCCGCGATCGACGCGAGCTTCGAAGCGCAGCGCGACATCGCGTGGTCCGCCGTAGCCAAGGTCGCGCAGGATGCGCGCACGCGTCCCGCGCCCGCGCCGCAGATGCAGGAACAATCCAGCGGCGCACCGTCCGACGAACCACCGCGCGCCCCGACGCCGCGGGAGAAGAGGAAGCGCGGCGTTGGCTGGCTCTCGCTTGTCTTTCTGCTGCTGGCGTTGCTCGTGTTCGGCTCCGGCGGCTATGCGATCTACGCGCTCAACGGCGGCGGCGGCTCGCGCGTGCACGATCTCATCAACCGCACGAACATCCAGGCCGCCGATGCGCATCAACCATGGCTGCCGGTCGTCGGCGCGCTCGGCGCTTTCTTTCTCATCGGCATCGTATTCCTTGCGCTGGGCGTGATGCTCGGCCGTCGCAATCCCGCAACGCGCGCAGCCGCGCCGGGCATGCCCATGACTGGCGACCCGCTCTTCGTGTCCTATTCGCACGCCGACAACACCGCCGTGCTCCCCGTCGTCGAGGCGGTGCAGGCGCAGGGGCGCAATGTCTGGATCGACAACAAGGGCATCACTGGCGGCGAGGGCTGGGCCGGTGAGATCGTGCGCGCGATCAAGGGCGCAAAGGGCGTGATCGTGATGTGCTCGAAGCACGCCTTCGAAAGCGATCACGTGAAGCGTGAGGTCTATCTCGCCGATCGCTACAAGAAGCCCATGGTGCCGGTATTTCTCGAAGCGGCCCCCCCGCCGGAGGATTTCGAGTACTTCTTCGCCGACGTGCAATGGCTGGAACTTCACAAGACGCCGCTCGCGGATCGCGCCGCCGCCATCGCAAAAGCGCTAAAGGCGGTTTGACATCTGTTTGATCTGGCGCATGCGCACGTGAGACAGTGCGCGCTAGATGGGCGCTGCGAGGAGAAAACACATGGCCGATGAACCAGTCCTGCTCGATGTGTCGCCGGAAGGCGTTGCGGTCGTCCGCATCAACCGCCCCGACAAGCGCAACGCCTTCGATGAGAGCGTCATCACTGGCCTCGCTGACGCCTTCGAGACGCTGAAGGGCGCCGATCACGTGCGCGTGGTGCTGCTGCGCGGCGCGGGCGAGCATTTCTCCGCTGGCGCCGATCTCGAATGGATGAAGCGTCAGGGCGCGCGAGATCGCGCCGACAACGAAGCCGATGCGCTCGATCTCGCGCGCATGCTGAAGGCGCTCCACGATCTGCCGCAGCTCACAGTGGCGCTGGTGCAGGGCGCGGCGATGGGCGGGGGCGCTGGTCTCGTGGCGGCCTGCGATGTGGGCGTGGCGTTGAAGTCGGCGAGCTTCCGCTTCTCCGAAGTGCGTCTCGGCCTGACGCCGGCGACGATCAGTCCGTACGTCATCGAAGCCATCGGGCCGCGCTGGGCGAAGGCGTTGTTTGCGACCGCCGAGACCTTCGATGGCGCCTACGCCGAAAAGATCGGCCTGACGCAGTACACCGTCGAAACCGCCCAGGAACTCGACGAGATGGCGGAGTATCTCTGCAAGATCACCTTGCAGAATGCACCCGGCGCCGTCGCTGACGCCAAGAAGCTTGTGCGCGACGTCGCGGGCCAGAAGACCGACGATCACCTGCTGCGCGAAACCGCCCGGCGGATCGCGGCGCGGCGCGCGAGCGAGGAGGGCAAGGAGGGGGTCGCGGCCTTCCTGGAACGGCGCAAGGCGTCCTGGGACGTGGGATGATTTAAGGACCGGCGCGGGCTAGAACCGTTCCGGGAGACTCGGATGAGCGGTGAAATCGAGGCGGCCGGCGCGCTGGCCACGGCAGGACTGGCGGCCGGCGCCATCGAGCGCGGCGGTGCGCACGGCGTCGGCGAGGACGGCGTGTGCGCGAATTGCGGTGCGGCTGTCTCGGGCCGCTACTGCGCCAGCTGCGGCCAGCCGGCGCACGTCCATCGCAGCCTCGGGCATTTCTTCGAGGAAGTCCTGCACGGGCTTTTCCACTTCGACACGAAGGCCTGGCGCACGCTGCCCATGGTCGTGGCCCGGCCAGGAACGCTGACCCGCAACTACATCTACGGCAAGCGCGTCCGTTACATTTCGCCGATCGCGCTGTTCCTGTTCGTGGTCTTCCTGATGTTCCTGGTGTTCGCGTTCGTGGGGGCATCGCCTTCAGGTCGCGATGCGCCGCTGACACCTGCTCAAGCGCAGGCCGAGGTTGCCCGTGCGCGCGCGGGCATCGCCAAGGCGCAGGCGGCGGTCACGGAGGCGCAGTCAAAGCTCGATGCCGCGACTGTCACCGGTGAGACCGACAAGGAAAAACTCGCAGATCTGCGCGAAGCGGCGAGCGAGGCGCAGAAGGACCTGAAAGAAGCGCGTGACGACGAAGCTGACGCCTTGGCCGCGGCGATGACGAAGGCGCAGCGCATCGCTCACTTCAAGAAGGTTTTGGCGCAGCTCGACGTCAACGCAGCGAAGGCGAGGGCCGAGAACAACACGGAGGATCTGGCCGATATCGCCACCAGTCGCGCCATTCTTGGAAGAGCGCTTGTCGCAAAAGACGGCCCGCCGCGTGCCATTCGCGCCAGTGTGAAGGAAGACGGAGACGTATCGGTCAGTCTGAACGCAACCGCCAGTGGCGGACTCGATGCGGTCTTCGAGCAGATCAAGTCCGAGGAGGCAGCGGGCCGCATCAAGGTGAATACGGCGTTCCCCGAGTGGGACAAGAAAATTCACGACAAGCTCAAGAACCCGGAACTCGCCTGGTACAAGATTCAGAACACGGCCTACAAATTCTCTTTCCTGCTCGTCCCGTTGTCCCTGCCGTTCATCTGGCTCATGTTTTTATGGAAGCGCAGCGTCACGCTGTTCGATCACACGGTTTTCGCGCTCTATTCGCTCAGCTTCATGTCGTTGCTGTTTGTCGTTCTGGCGCTGTCGACGCACGCGCCGAAATTCGTGGGCGAGACGCTCAGCGGACTCATCACCCTAGCCACGCCCGTGCACATGTTCTTTCACCTCAAGGGCACGTATGCGCTCGGCTGGTTCTCCGCGCTGTGGCGCACGCTCTTCCTGATGCTCAGCGCCTGTATCGCGCTGTCGATCTTCATTGCGGCGATCTTCGTGCTCGGCCTGCTCGGATGACGGCTCTGTTTGAGTCCATCCTCGTCGCCAACCGTGGCGAGATCGCGTGCCGGATCTTCCGCACCGCGCGCGACATGGGCATCCGTACGATCGCGGTCTATTCGGACGCCGACGCGAAGGCCAAGCACGTGCGCGAAGCCGACGAGGCGGTGCATATCGGGCCGAGCGCCGCATCGGAGTCGTATCTGCGCGCCGACAAGGTGCTCGCGGCGGCGAAGCAGACGAAGGCCGCCGCGATCCATCCGGGCTACGGTTTTCTCTCCGAGAACCCGGAATTCGCCGAAGCGGTGATCAAGGCCGGCATGATCTGGGTGGGCCCGACGCCGGACGCGATCCGCGCGATGGGCCTGAAGGACGAAGCCAAGCGCATCGCCATCGCCGCAGGCGTCCCCGTGCTCAGCGGCTACCAAGGCGAAGACCAGAGCGAAGCGACGCTGCTTTCCGAGGCGAAGAAGATCGGCTTCCCGGTGCTCATCAAGGCCGTCGCCGGGGGCGGGGGGCGCGGCATCCGCGAGGTGAAGGCCGCCGGCGAGTTCAAGGAACAGCTCGCGAGCGCCAAGCGCGAGGCGAAGGCCGCGTTCGGCGATGATCGCGTGCTGATCGAAAAGCTCGTCGAGCGGCCGCGCCACATCGAAGTGCAGGTGTTCGGCGACAAGCATGGCGGGCTCGTCCACTTCTTCGAACGCGACTGCTCGCTGCAGCGTCGCCGCCAGAAAGTGATCGAGGAAGCGCCAGCGCCCGGCATGACCGACGAGGTGCGCACCGCGATGACGGAGGCTGCGCTGAAAGTGGCGCGCGCGGTGAAGTACGAAAACGCCGGCACCGTGGAATTCATCGTCGACGGGAACGGACCGCTCCGGCCGGACGGCTTCTGGTTTCTCGAAATGAACACGCGGCTGCAGGTCGAGCATCCGGTGACGGAAGCGATCACCGGGCACGATCTCGTGCAGTGGCAGTTCCTTGTCGCGGCAGGCAAGAACCTGCCCGCCCAGAAGCAGATCAAGCTCAACGGGCACGCCATCGAGGCGCGCATCTGCGCGGAAGATCCCAGCGAAGGCTTCCGCCCGAGCGTCGGGCGCATCCGCACTTTGGGATTCGACGGCTACAGCCGCGTGGACGCGGGCTTCGATGCCGGCGACACGGTGTCGTCGTCCTATGACTCGCTTATCGCGAAGGAAATCACCTTTGCGCAGTCGCGCGAGGAGGCGATCCATCACGCACGCGTCTGCCTCGGGCGGCTGCACGTGGAAGGTCTTACCACCAATGGCGCGTTCCTGCAGCGCTGCCTCGCCGACGAGGCGTTCGTTTCCGGCGCGCTGCACACCGGCATCATCGCCGAGAAGATCGAGACGCTTGCCGATCGCGGCGCCAGTCGCCGGCGCGCGGCGGTCTGCGCGGCGCAGGTCCTGCGCAATGCGAACATCGATGCGCGCAACATCTGGGAAAAGACCGACGGCTGGCGCCTCAACGCCGCGCCGCGCCGCGAATGGCTGCTTGAGGAGGGCGGCGTCACGGTGCGCGTCGAGGACGCGAAGCCCTCGCCGCTGGCGGACGGCGTCGCGACGGACTTCGCCGCCGAATGGCTCGACGAGGATGAACTGCAGGGCGACATGGACGGTCTGCCGTTTCGCGCACACCACGCTCGCGCCGGCGCGCGCATCACCGTGCTGCTCGCGGGCGAGACGTTCGTGTTCGCACGTCCGGGCGCTGCCGCCGATCACGACGTCGGGGCGGGCGGAGACGACATCAAGGCGCCGCTGCCGGGCAAGATCGTCGCCTTCGCCGCGAAGGTGGGCGCGAGCGTGAAGAAGGGCGATGCGCTGGTCACGCTCGAAGCGATGAAGATGGAGCACGCGCTCAAGGCGCCGCGCGACGGCGTGGTCGCGGAGGTGGGCGCCAAGGAGGGCGCGCAGGTCAAGGAAGGCGCGGTGCTTGTGCGGCTGGAGCCCGCCGCATGAGCCCCGAAATCCTCAAGTTTCTCGTCATCCAGGCGATCTCGCTCGGCGGCGTCATCATCCTCGTCGGCCTCGCGTGGCTCATCGGTTTCCGCACCCGCGCGCGGGTGC
>JAWXBS010000045.1:0-6761 GCA_034440275.1 Alphaproteobacteria bacterium | reverse complement strand
GTCTTTGACCATGACCGAATCAGCCGCACTGCCGCTCCCGCTTGTCCTGCTTCTCCTCCTGCTCGTCGCGGGGGGCGCTTTTGCGCTCTGGGAGTGGCGCAAGGCCGCCGATGCGAAGGGCGCCGCCGAGCAGGCGCTGGCGGCGGCGAAGGCCAAGCTCGAACAGCTCGACGCCTACCGCGCCGAACGCGATGACGCCGTGCAGGCGCGCGATGTGGCGCTTGCCGAGGCATCGCGGACCGCCGCGCTGCTGGCTGCAGAGAAGAGCGGCTCGGAGGCGCGCACCGCCGCTGCGCTCGAACGCGAGCAGGCGCTGATCGCGATGAAAGCCGATGTGGAGAAGAGTTTTCTGGGGCTCGCGCAGCAGGCGCTCAGCCAGAACGAACAGCGCTTCCTCAATCTTGCGAACGAGACCTTCGAGAAGCACAAGACCGCAGCCACCGGCGGCATGAAGGAAATGGTCGCGCCCGTGCAGGAGCAGTTCGCGCGCCTCACCGAAATCGTCGGCGCGCTCGACAAGTCGCGTACGGAAGACAAGTCGGCGCTCTTCGAACAGATGCGGCAGGTGACGGACACGCTGCAGCAGACACAGAAGGAAACCGGCAAGCTCGCGAACGCCTTGCGGGCAGCGCCGAAGGCGCGCGGTCGCTGGGGAGAAGAGACGCTGCGTAACGTGCTGGAGCTCTCGGGCCTCAGCCATCACATCGACTTCACGCAACAGTCCTCGCACGACAGCGAAGGCGGCAAGCTGCGGCCCGACGTGCTGATCAACCTGCCGGGCGGGCGCTGCATCGTCGTGGACTCGAAGGTGGCGCTATCGGGCTACATGGATGCGGCGGAAGCCACCGACGACCAGACGCGCGAGATCCTGCTGAAGAAGCACGCGGCGGAAGTCCGCACGCACATGCGCCAGCTCGCCTCCAAGGAATACGCCAAGCATGTGCCGTCCACGGCGGACTTCGTGGTGATGTTCGTGCCGGGCGAGAACTTCCTCGCCGCTGCCTTCGAGCACGATAGCGCGTTGTTCCAAGATGCCGTCGCAGAGCGCGTCATCATCGTCGGCCCGTCGTCGCTGCTGGCGCTGGCGAAATCCATCTCCTACGGCTGGCGCCAGGAAGAGGTGGCCAAGAACGCCGAGGAAATCGCCAAGATCGGCGCGCAGCTCTACGACCGCCTCGCCACCATGTCGTCGCGGCTCGATGCGCTGGGCAATTCGCTCGAGAAGTCCGTGCGCAGCTACAACGAGCTCGTCAGCACGGTGGAGTCGCGGGTCTTCCCGTCGGCGCGCCGCTTCCGCGAACTGGGGGCGGGCGACGCCAGCACCGAGATCACCTACGTCGAGCCCAAGGACGTCTCCGTCCGCTTGCCGGCCCCGCCGGTGGAGGACGATGGGCCAAAGGCGAAAAAGCGCGGCGCTGTGTAGCCTTTCGTCGAGCGCCGTTTGTCGGCCTTATTTGGGCGCGATAGGCTTGTCGCACGTTTCGGTAATCGGGGTCACGGCATGCGCCACCACTGGATGAAGGCCTGCGTTCTCGCGTCGGTCGCGTTTCTGCTCGCAGCGCCCGCGAGCGCGCAGACTTACCGGATCGCATCGCCCAACGAGGCGATCGACATCGTCACTGCCGACGATCCCTACATGCGCAACCTGACGCCCGCCGATCTCTCGATCCGGCTGCAGCTGCGTGACGGCGGCACGCCGCAGCAGCTCAAGGCGGTCTATGCGGCGGGCGTGACGGTGTGGAGCGAAGTCGAGACGACGCGGCTCAGTGCGCTCGTCGAGCGGCATCGCGACAAGCTCGCCGCGCTGTCAACCTGGCTCCCTGAGAGCGTGCTCTTCATCAAGGGCAGCCGCGCAATAGACGGCGGCCTGCCGCACACGCGGGCCAATGCAATCGTGTTCGGCCCGAACCTGCCGGCGACGGACGCAGGGCTCGATTCTCTTTTCTTCCATGAGCTGTTTCACATCCTGTCGCGACACGTGAACGTCGCGGCGCGCGAGAGCCTGTACGGGCTGATCGGCTTTGAACGCTGCACTAGCGTGACGCTGCCGCCGAATTTGCGCGGGCGCGCGGTGTCCAACCCGGACGTGGAAGACGGCGCGTTCACGGTGGAAGTGGAGGGCGGACCGGAAGGCACGCTCGATCTGATGCCGTACCTCACCTCCAATCCCGAGCGCTTCGATCCGGCTAAGCCCGTTTTCCAGAGCTACTTTCAACTCGTGTTCCTGAACATGAAGCGCGGACCGCGCGGCGCGTGCTCGCTCGTGACGGTGACGGGCGAAAGTTCCATCTTCCCGCCGGCGGCTGTGCAGGCGGCGCTGTTCAAGACCGTCGGCCACAACACGAACTACGTGTTCCACGCGGAAGAAACGCTCGCCGACAACTTCGCCTTCCTGATGACCGGCAAGAGCGATGTTCCTGATCCGTGGGTGCTCGACAAGCTGCGCGCGCGTCTCGCGCTTCCACCGGGCTGAGGCGCAAACGCCGCGCGACATACGCCTGAGTGGCGAAACTGCGCTCGTTTGTCTTGCTCCGCCCTCGCTGCCGAGGAGAAATGTGCCGCTTTTTCGCGCTCACAATCTTGTGACCAGTGGGTTGTGACATATCAGCATTGCATTAATGGTAATGAAGGCCTGCACAGAGGTGGACGCGCAGACCTGATGATACCGACGCAGCCAGCCATTCCTCCGGAGACGGAGATCAGCGCGCCCGCGCCGAAGGCGTCGTCGGTTCCGTTGGTGATCAGCGCGATGAACGCAGACTATCTCAGCGGCGACACCATTCACGCGGATGCACGATACTTCGGCGATGGCGTCGCCACGGACGATCACCGCATCGCGTTTTTCCAGAAGCACGCGCGCGGGAAGGACGTTCTCGATATCGGCTGCGTCAATCACGACCCGGACAACTCCCGCAGCACGCGCTGGGTGCATCGCGGATTGCAGAGCGTCGCGCGCTCGCTGGTCGGTATCGACCTCTACGAGAAGGGCGTGAAGACGCTCGTGGCGCGGGGATTTGATGTCCGTCTCGCGGATGCACAGGCGTTCGACCTTGGCCAGACCTTCGACGTCATCGTCGCCGGTGATGTGATCGCGCATCTGGAAGACATGAAGGGCTTCATGATATCCGCGAAAGCGCACCTGCGGCCGGAGGGCAAGCTGCTGGTTACCACGCCGAATCCATGGAACTGGCGTCTGCCCGCGCGCGCGGCGTTCACCAGGAAAACCTGCGGCAATCCCGAGCAGACGATGTGGATCTGTCCACAGACACTCACGCAGCTCGCGGCGCGCCACGGCATGCAGGTTTCGGAGCTGCGCTACAGTTCGGGGCCCCTGATCGACCGGCTGCTGCCTGCGCCGGCGGGGTGGAAGCACTCCACGATCCAGGCGGTGCTGACGGTCGCCTAGTCTTTGCGCATGGCGCCCGCGACGGCGCGATCGCGCGCGTCATCACTCGCCGAAAGGCCCGCGACCACGCCCGCATGATCGGCTTCCGGCTTGTCCTGAGAAAGCTTGCGCTTGGCTTCCACGCTCTCGATGGCGATCGCGACGCCGACGATGCCGCGCAACAGTGTCTCAAGGTAGTCGCGTGGCGCCTCGGCCAATGTCCACGGACGCGCCTGCGCCGCTTCATGCATGTCGGAGAGGCGCGTGACGGCCGTCTCAAGCTGCGCGGTATCGTCGAACGTGATCAGCCGTCCCCGCACCTGCAGGCTCTCATAGTTCCACGTGGGCACTGCGCGACCCGTCGCGTGCTTGGACGGATACCAGTTCGGCGAGACGTAGGCCTCGACGCCCGCGCAGATCACCAGCGCATCGCACGGCGCCGACTTCCAGTGCGCGTTAGACCGCGCGACGTGACCGATGAGCCGGTCCCCGTCGAGGTAGAAGGGCAGGTGCGTGCAGGCGAGATCGGGCGTGACGAGAATGGCTGCGCGTCGGTACGCGGCGAGCGCGTCGCGCGCTTCATCGGCTTCGAGTAGGGTCTTCGGATGGCCGTACATGCTCGTGCGCCGCTTACAAAACGTCAGGTTACGTCAGTTCGCACCGAAGTCCGAAATACTGCCGATTCCAGCCGGAACATGAGGGTTCCTGCCGGAAACTGACGTTTGATACGTCAGCTTACGCGTCTGCGCTCTCCAGCATGCCGCGTTCTTCCGCCGCCGACTTCATGGCCTTCTGCAGCTTCTCGAAGGCGCGCACCTCGATCTGGCGCACGCGCTCGCGGGAGACGCCGTATTCCTTGGAGAGATCCTCCAAGGTCGCCGGTTCGTCCTTGAGGCGCCGTTCGCGGATGATGTGACGCTCGCGATCCGAGAGCGCCACCATGGCCTCGTCCAGCAGCGACATGCGCTGGGTGTATTCCTCGCTGTCGGCGAGCACGGCTTCCTGACTGACGTAGTTAGTGTCAGCCAGCCAGTCCTGCCATTGCGCGTCGCCGTCGGCGGCGACCGGCGCGTTGAGGCTCGCGTCCGGCCCCGAGAGGCGGCGGTTCATGGAGATGACTTCGTCATTCGTCACCGCCAGCTTGTGCGCGATCGTCGCCACGTGCTCGCGGGTGAGGTCACCCTCCTCGAGCGCGGCCATCTCGCCCTTCATGCGGCGGAGGTTGAAGAACAGCTTCTTCTGGGCTGCGGTCGTACCCATCTTCACGAGCGACCACGAGCGCAGGATGTATTCTTGGATAGAGGCGCGGATCCACCACATGGCGTAGGTCGCCAGGCGGAAGCCCTTTTCCGGCTCGAACTTCTTCACGGCCTGCATGAGGCCGACATTGCCTTCCGAGATCACTTCGCCAATCGGCAGGCCGTAGCCGCGATAGCCCATGGCGATCTTGGCCACGAGGCGCAGGTGCGAGGTGACGAGCATGTGCGCGGCGTCGCGGTTCTGGTTTTCTTTCCAGTCCTTCGCGAGCTCGTATTCCTGCGTCTTCTCCAGCATCGGAAACTTGCGGATTTCCTGCAGGTAGCGGCTGAGGCCCATTTCGGGCGACAGCGCGACGGAGATGGCGGTGTTGGTGGTGGCGGTTGCCATGGCGGTACTTCCCCTTTCGAGCCTCCCGGGTCGGCGGATAACCCCTCCGATGAGCAGGCTTCCGTTCCGGTTCCCCAAGACCTCAACGAGGCGATCTGGGGAGCCGACTGGCCTTTGTTAAGACCATGCCGAACCAGAACGTGGAGGAACATAGCCGCCGGAGGCGGCGGGAAGAAGGCGAGGGGGATTAACTGACTGTTTCAGTCGGGTAATCAGCGGGGACTGGATGGGGATTGGGGTTGTAATGCATAACGTTATACGTTATATCACCTCGTGATCCAGAGTTTCGCTGACGCCGAAACGGAGCTGATCTGGTCGGGACGCCGCAGTCGCCGGCTCCCGCCGGATATTCAGGCGACCGCCCTGCGAAAATTGCGTCTGCTCAATCAGGCGCGCGTGATGAACGATCTGCGCGTACCGCCCGGAAACCGGCTTGAAGCGTTGCGGGCCGATCGCGTCGGTCAGCATTCGATCCGGATCAACGACCAGTGGCGCATATGCTTCGTCTGGCAGGAAGGAGGGCCGAAAAATGTCGAAATCGTGGATTATAATGAGTGAAAACGATCTGCTCCCGAACCCGAGCCCTGGAGAGATCCTGCTCGAAGAATTCCTCAAGCCATTGGCGTTGAGTCAAAACGAGCTCGCACGCGCCATCCATGTGCCGCCACGCCGGATCAACGAGATCGTTCTTGGCAAGCGCAGCGTCACCGCCGACACCGACCTGCGCCTTGCGCGCTATTTCGGCGTATCGGAGGGCTTCTTCCTCGGCCTGCAGGCGGACTTCGACCTGATGGAGCGGCGAAGAGAGATCGGGCGGGAGCTCGATCTTATCGAACAGCGCGTTTGACGGGCGGCACCACTAACCGCTGATCTCGCGCGAGAACGCTTCCAGGATCGGCGCAATATCCGCCTCGCCCGGAAACTCCGCGAAGGTGTGCGGCGCGGGCGTGGATACCCACGGTAGCTTGTGGGCGGCGCCGGTCTCGAGGAAGGGCGTGGTCCAGGCGTCGTTGTCGAGCAGCGTCGAGCGTACGTTGACGAAGAAGTCGAAGCCGTGCGGCCGCGTGAACATCCAGCTCAGGCAGTGCGGGCAGTAAAAGTGCTGGTGGGGGCCGTGCAGCGCGCCGATGACGGGCTCGCCTTGCGTGACTTCGAAGCCTTCCGCCGGCACGGCGACGGTGAGCGAGAACGCGCTCGACGCGAGCTTCTTGCAGCCGTTGCAGTGGCAGACGGCCGTGAAAAACGGCGTCTTCGAAATTCGCAACCGCACCTGTCCGCACAGGCACGCGCCTTCCACCGGGATTGCATCGCGCGTCATCACAATCTCCTTAGCGCATCGACCAGCGCGGTCATGTCAGCAGGCAGCGCGCTCTCGAAGCGCAGCATCTCTCCGGTCATGGGGTGCTTGAAACCGAGCACCGCCGCGTGCAGCGCCTGCCGCGTGAAATCCCGCGCGGCGGTTTCGGCGGCGTAGTGAACCTCGCCCGCGCCCTCGGCTTTCAGGCCGCGGAATTTGCCATAAACGGGATCGCCTATGAGCGGTGCGCCGATATGGGCCATGTGCGCACGGATCTGGTGCGTGCGGCCCGTTTCGAGACGACATTCCACGAGCGCCGCTGCCGGCGTGCCCGCCGGCGCGCCGGCCTGCTGGCCGAAACTTTCTACCGTCCAGTAGTGCGTGATGGCGCGCTTGCCCGCTTCGCTCGCGGGATCGCGCACGACGACGAAT
>JAWXBS010000044.1:0-4948 GCA_034440275.1 Alphaproteobacteria bacterium | reverse complement strand
GTGGCGAAGGTCGACTGGCAATTCACCCTCGCGATGACCGCCTACAATCTCGTCCGCCTGCCGAAACTGCTCGCCGCGCCGATGGCCGCACCGGCCTGATCGCGCCGACAGGAGGAATCCGTCCGTCGCACGCCGGGACGGAACGAAACGGCGGAAGTCGAGCAACACCAGAGACAATCGGCCGCCGTTCGCGCAAATTTCCTCAGCCTGTTAGATGACGGGCGCTATTCACGCGACCATGGGTGCCGGTCACGAGTTCTTTTTTCATAGCTGGGATGCGCGCACGGCCCGGCTCAGCCGAACGTGCGATCGAGTTGAGTCTGCTCGCAGCTGCTCCCGAGCGTGCCTCCCGTACCGAAGAGGCAACTGAGGGCGTCCGCGGCGCCAACATAGCTGTCGCCTACAGCTGCGCCTGACGGAGAAACATCTGAAAATTCAAAGTGACAGCTGAACGGGACGGCGCGTCCAACGCGACTCCGCGATTCCTATATATTTGGCCCATTATATAGGAACCGGAAACGTTGGGTTCTGGATAAACCCCAAGGGTCCCATGGCGCGCCCAGAGCGATTCGAACGCCCGACCCCCAGATTCGTAGTACCAAATGGTCAGCTGAGCACCGGCAGCCCTTCTCTTCCTATCGTGAGCATTCGAAGCACTTCTTGCGACCACGCATCCAGCGCAGCACGCTTCTGCGGCAGGTAGGAATTGCGGTTGTAGATCAACGTCACCGCCGGGCCGGGCGGGGTATGGTTGAGAATGCGGCTAACAATCTCGCCGATGACTGCCAGTCGCTCTGATGTGAGCATGGTCGCCCCCGTCCGACGAAGGTCATGCACTGTCAGATCCTCGATGCCGAGGTCTGCTACAAGACGCGCGAACGCTCGCGAGATAACCTTGACGTCGAGCGCGCCGGCGTCGCGGCCCGTGAACGCAAACCCGTCCTTTCGCTTGCCAAAGGCTTCGAGCAACACATTCAACGCAGCCCCCGACAGCGGCACGAGATGAGGGCCCTTCTTATTCTTGGTGCGCGGACCGGGAATGGTCCAGACCTTCGCCGCCCAGTCGATCTCGCGGAAGTGGAGGCCGGCCACCTCGCCGCGCCGCTGCAGCGTGAGCAGCGCGAACTGGATCGCGCGTGCTGCGTCACGGCAATCTATCCGCCCATCGGCCTTCGCAACATCGAGGCTCCGCCAGATCAGTCTCAGCTCGTCCTCGGTCGCGACACGTTCACGACTGACCTTCGGATACGGCTTGATACCCCGCGCCACGTTGCTCGAGACCCATCCGCGATCGACGGCGAACGAAAGCATCTGACGGACGACTTCAAGATTGGTGTTCGACGCACTTTGACCCGAGTTGACTGAGATTTCGCACAGGGCTGTGGAAAGTGCCGCAGTAGTCAGTTCGGCGAGCGGCGTATCTCCGAAGCGAGGGCCAAGGTGCTTGCGGACATACATCTTCTCCATCGCCTGCCGGGCTGGCGAGCGGCGGAGTTCGCCATCGGTCAGATAGACTTCGGCAAGTTTGTCGAAGGTCCATTGCCGGCGCTCTATAGCCGCCGCCTTCGCGGCCCGACGCTCCGCCACTGGATCTCGCCCCTCCAGCTGCGATGTGGCGAGGAGATCAATCGCGGCCTTGCGGGCTTGTTCGAGTGTCACCACCTTGGCGTCGCCGATCCGGGGCTCCCGCTGGCGGCCCTCAAGATCGCGATAGACGGCGCAGTAAGTCTTGCCGCCGTTCTTCGTGACGGTGAGCACGAGACCAGGGACACCGCTGTCCCAGAACCGCGCCTTCGCCTTGTCCATCGACGCGGCTCCGTTCACGAACGCCTGGGTCAATCGAGTGGCAGTCCCGCGCATAACACCCTTCCAGTTGTGGCGACCGTCAGAGCGCATCGGCGACCGACGCCCTCTGATGCTGGCTAAACCCAGGGAATTTTTGACCCCCACGCTTTTGCATTTGTTTGTGCAAAGGGGGTCATTTGGCCAGCAATTAGCCATCAACCACGGTCTGTTTCGGTCGGTCAAGAACTGAGTAGACGTGGGGGTCGCAGATTTTTTCTCAATAAAATCATATATTTTTTCGGCCGTAGCCCGCATCTATCCGCCTACATCGGCCAGCAGAAATTTCGGGAAATGTTTTTCGGGACGTGGGGGTCGTAAGTTCGAATCTTGCTACTCCGACCATCGTTTCAAGCGGCCGTCCCGGGGCTGCTGTTTCCTGAGCCTCGTCCAAAAACACACACGGATCGGCGCCTCCCTCGCCGCCGTCTTTGGCGACTCGGTACGGCGACGGGGGCGTCGCCGCTCCGGTTCATTGCCGAAAAGTAGGGGGATCGCGGTTGCGTTCGTCCCTCGCTTTCGACGGCGTCTTCAAAAATCTTCTCATGGCGCGCAACGCGCCCACGCGCGCGCTGCATAAAAATCACCAAAACAATCCGACCGGGTCGCCACCGCCCTGACACTCCTCCTCACGCGCTGCCGGGATGGTCCCGTCGTTGCGAAGAGGAGAGCCAGACATGCAGATCGCCAGACCGTTACGTCACCGCCGCGAAGCCTATGCCGCCGCCGCGCGCGATCTGCATCTGTGGCTCCTGCAAGTCGTCGCGTGGCTGATGGCGCGCGTGCGCCTGCCGCGCGCGTGGCGTCTGGAATTCCAGGCCGACATCCGCACCGCGCGCCGCGACATCCGACGTCTCGTCTTCCTGTCGATGTGTTCGCGCCTGACGTTTCCCGTCGATCGTCCGAACTTCACGCGCAGGCCGAACGGCGTCCTTGGTTTTCAGCGTCGACACGCGCGCATAGTGCATGCGTTCACGCGCGGCATACCCCTGCGCACGGTCGCGGAGATGCGCGACGCGCTGGCGAATTTCGACAAAGTAGTGAAGTGCGCCATCGCGCGCCTGCCGAAGAACGGTGCAACGCCCGGCGCTGTCGTCACGGTGCTTGCCGTGATGATTGCTCTGGGCGCGTCCGCGCTCGCACCTGCCGCAGAGGCGGCAGATACGTCATGACCGTCGAAACCGGACCGCGCAGCTCCCGCTGCGCATACCCATGTTCAACCACGCGAGATTCTTCGGAGTCTGGCGGCGCCGCCGCATGCGCGGCAGGAGCCGCGCGGTCCGGCATGAATACCGGCGCCTCTCCCGCTACGCGTCCGCCGATTTGTCGAGCACATCGCCCGATGCATCCGCCGCCGGTTCGGGTGCCGTCGCTGCAGGCGGCGCGGGCGGTTCGAGCCACCGGTCGCAACCGGTTTCCGAGAGGAGCGCCGCGAGGCGCCCGTCGCTCGCCACCATGGCACGGCGGCCACGGACTTCGGTGAACGCGCGCGCAGCGTACTTCTGCGGCTTCTGCGTGAAACGCCCGCCCGGCAGATCGACCGCCACGTCTGCGCCTTCTGCAGCGGCGGCCGCGTTCGCCGCCATCCACGGCAGATACGCGCCGGCAATCTCTTCGCGCAGCAATGGCCCGAGCGTCGGCGCCAGAGCTTCGAGCGTCTCGAACGGGCCCTCGACGGTCGCGTGCTCCATGCGCTTGACCCACGCCGCCACCTTCGGCGCCCGCGACGCCATCAGCGCGCCCGGCGTCGGGTCCGACGCAAGCTGGCCGAGTTGTCCGGCGAGGCTGAAATCCGCGAGCGCAGGCCGGCCGCCGAAAATGAAGTTGCGCGAGGCGAGATGCGTTTCGAGGAGCCGCAGGAGGCGCTCGTAAGAGGCCTCGATCACCGGCGCGGTCTCTGCGCTCGAGCCGACGAAATGCAGCCGTTCGACCATGCGCGACCGCACCGACGCTTCGACGTCCGCGCGATCAGGCACGCTCGCGCCGTCGAGCATCGTATCGACAAGCCGCCGCGCGGCGCTCTCCTGGTCGGCCGGGTAGGTCCAGCGATAATGGAACATCGCCTTGTTCACCCACTCGTCGCCGTAGTCCTCGAGCATGGCCGAGAGAAAGGCGAGCGCGGGGTCGTCCGGCGTGATCGAGGGTTCCGGGTAGCGCCGCTCCAGCGTCTCGGCGATCGGCGTCGAATCCTGCAGAGAGTAATCGTCGGCGCCGACCAGAACCGGGATCAGCGGCAGCTTCGCGAAGCGGGCGAATTCCGCCTGGCGCGCCTGACTTCTGGGCAGCCATTCATGTTCGATGCCCTTGAAGCGAAGGATCTGGCGGACCTTGACGGAATAGGGCGAAAGATCCGCCCCATAGAGACGGTACGGCGCAACCATGGCGGGAGAACTCCTTTGAGGGGCGAAGGCGTATGCGGCTCCCTCGTCGCTGACAAGCAGCGCCGCGCCCCAATCCGGCTGCATTGTCATGGCCGGTTGGGTCGCCCGCTGGTACGCTGTCACCGCTGATGCTGCACAAAGACGCCCTCGACGCTCTCGCCCGCGAGATCGCCCGCGCCGCCCGCGCGCTCGCGATCGAACGGGGCGTGGGACTGGCGTTGCTGCCAGTGCTGGCGCTGGGACTATGGATCGCGCTCTCGCTCGGCGGGCTTCACGACTTCATCCCGCCGCTGGCCGCAACGCTGGTCGGGATCGCCGCCCTTCTCGCCATCGTGGTGATCGCCGCCCGCGCCGTCACCCGCTGGCGCAAGCCGACGATGGTGGAGGCGCGCAACCGGCTCGCCCTCGACGCGGGTCTCGATCGCGGCGCGCTCGACTCGCTGGAGGACAACCCCACCCGCCTCGATCCGATGGGCCTCGCGCTCTGGCGGCGGGAACAGGAGCGGGCCGCCCAGGCCGTCGGTCTCGCCAAGGCGCTGCCTGCGCGGCTGCCGCTGCGCCGGCTCGACCCCTATTATCTCCGCGTGATCGTACCCATCGCGCTGCTGGCCGGTCTCATTGTCGCCGGCGAGAACACGCCCGACCGTCTCGCCCGCGCCTTCCTGCCGGACCCCGGACCGCTCGTCGGCGACCAGCCCATGGGCATCGAAGCGTGGGTCACGCCC
>JAWXBS010000043.1:0-24860 GCA_034440275.1 Alphaproteobacteria bacterium | reverse complement strand
TGCGCCAGAAGCCCGCGAGGGGGATGTCGAAAACGTCGAACTTCGCTTGTCTCTGCATCTGCCCCTCCTTTCCTGCTCAACGGGCGAAGGGAGAGTGACCGGGGTTTGAACCCGGTCGGATTGTTTTGGTGGTTTTTCGTGTTCCGGCGCGCGGCGGCCTTGCGCGCCATGGGAAGATTTTTGCAGGCCGGCGCAAAAGCGAGGGGAAGTCGACTCCGCGATCCCCCTACCTGTTCGTCATGTTCGCGTGGGACGCGCAAATGGCATGCGCCCCTTGCAAGGGGGACGCGTGAGAGGCGGCGCTGAATGTGCGGGGCGGATGATGTCGGCTTTTGGCCCTTTGCCGCCACCAACCAAAACGGTAAATTTTGGAGATGCACGCTTCCAAGCCCCTCACGCTTCGACCAGCACGGTCAGCCGACGCTCATGCCGTAACCGCAATTTTGCGCGACACGTTTGAAAGTACCTGGCGGCCGAACATCACTTTCTCGGCCGCCCAAGCGTTTCGCGATGAAGATCGCCCAGCTGCGTATTTCGCAGCGCGCGGACATGAGTTCTTGGTCTGTGAAAGTGCCGAAGGTGTGATGGGGTTCGTAGACTGGCAGGGCGACTTTGTGAACGCGCTTCATGTGCGCGGTGTGCAGGCACGCTCTGGCGTTGGCACATGCCTAATGGACAAGGCCGAAGCAGAGATTAGGAAGTCTGGGTTCCTAGCCGCACGGCTTGAAACCGACACTTTCAACACGGTTAGCCAGCAGTTCTATGCAAAGCGTGGCTACAAGGAAGCCGGCCGGTATCCAGACACCGAGTGGAGCAGTGACCTCGTGACGATCCTGCTTGTGAAGCCATTCCAGTAGGCAGGTATCGGCCAAAGCCGGACTCCGTCATTCCGGCCGCCGCGAAGCGGTCCTTTTCGATGAGCCGGAACGCCCACGCGTGAGCGTAGGCTCGCCTACTTCCGCGGCGCTTTCGTCTTCAGCTCGGTGATCGTGCCGGTCGCCGAATTCATCACCAGCGAGTGCGTGCGCACATGGCCATTGGAATTCTTCACGCCGCCGAGCAGCGTGCCATTGGTGACGCCGGTGGCCGCGAAGATCGCATCCGTGGACGCGAGATCGTTCAGCGCATAGCGGCGCTTGAAATCGGTGACGCCGATGCGTTCGGCGCGGCGGCGTTCGTCGTCGTTGCGGAACACGAGACGCCCCTGGAACTGGCCGCCCACGCACTTCAGCGCCGCCGCCGCCAGCACGCCCTCCGGCGCGCCGCCCGAGCCCACATACATGTCGATGCCGGTTTCGGGATCGGTCGTGTAGATGACGCCCGCGACGTCGCCGTCCGAAATCAGCACCACGCGGCAGCCGACGGCGCGAAGACTTTCGATGATCGCCGCGTGACGCGGACGGTCGAGCACGCAAACGCCGATCTCTTCGGGCTTCACGCCGCGGGCTTTCGCGAGCTTCAGCACGTTGTCGCCGGCGGACGCGTCGAGATCGACGATGTCCTTGTCGTAGCCCGGGCCGATGGCGAGCTTGTCCATATAGGTGTCGGGCGCATGCAGCAGGCCGCCGCGCGGCGCGAGCGCGAGCACGGCGAGCGCGTTCGACATGGCCTTGGCGGTGAGCGTCGTCCCTTCCAGCGGATCGAGCGCGATATCGATGGCGGGGCCGGAGCCGAGTCCCACCTCTTCGCCGATGTAGAGCATCGGCGCTTCGTCGCGCTCGCCCTCGCCGATGACGATGCGGCCCTTCATGGACATTTCGTTGAGCGCGGAGCGCATGGCGTCGACGGCGGCCTGATCGGCGGCCTTCTCGTCGCCGCGACCGATGAGCTTCGCAGCCGAAATCGCCGCGCGCTCGGTGACACGCGCCGCAGCGAACGCGAGATCGTCGGTCATGATGGAGGCGGTCATTGTTCTTCTCTAGCTCCAGGCGCGCTTGGCGCTCGTTTCTTCTATGGGCATCACGCGCGGCGGCGCGGCGATCACGTCGAGCGCGCCGATCTGGCGAACGGCGGCGTCGAGATTTTCGCGCGGGCAACGCTGCGTGGTCAGGACGATGGGCACGTCCGTCCCGCCCTGCGCGGGATCCTGCAGGAAACTCTCGATCGACACACCCGCTTTCGCCAACTGATCGGCAATTGCAGCAATCACGCCCGGTTTATCGTTAACGAGGAAGCGCACGTAGAAGCGCCCCTCATCCGCGCGCGCGGCGGACGAATACGACTTCAGCGACGCGAGCGGCTTGCCGAACGGCGCGCGTGCCGCGCCATCGATGATGTCGAGGAGATCGGCGGCGACGGCAGATGCCGTGGGGCCTGCGCCCGCGCCGCGCCCGACGAAGCTGAGACGGCCCACGGGCTCGGCGTCGACGACGACGGCGTTGAGCGCGCCGCCCACGCCCGCGAGCGGATGATCGAGCGAGAGCAACACCGGATGCACATGCGCGCGCACGGTGTCGTCGATGCGCTCGGCCTTGGCGATGAGCTTGATGCGGTAGCCCATCTTCCTGGCCATGCGGATGTCGAGCAGCGTGACCTGATCGACGCCCTCCACGTCCACGCGCGCAAAGTCGGGCGCCGCGCCGAAGGCGATGGCGGAGAGCAGCGCTATCTTGTGACCCGCATCGAAGCCGCCGACGTCCATCGTCGGATCGGCCTCGGCGTAACCAAGGCGCTGCGCGTCGGCGAGCACGTCCTCAAAGGAGCGGCCCGTCGCTTCCATTTCGGTAAGCAGATAGTTGCAGGTGCCGTTGAGGATGCCCGACACGGCGTTGACGCGGTTGGCGCCGGCAAGACCGTCGCGCAGCGCCTTGATGATCGGGATGCCGCCGGCGACGGAGGCTTCAAACGCGATCTTGGCGCCGGTGGACTCTGCGAGTTGCGCGAGAGCCGCGCCGTGCTCCGCGAGCAGCGCCTTGTTGGCGGTGACGACATCTGCGCCGCGTGCGAGGGCCACTTCCACCGCGCGCTTGGCCGGGCCGTCCGACCCGCCGATCAGTTCGACGAAGATGTCGACATTGGGCGAAGCGGCGAGCGCGACGGGATCGTCGAACCACTCATAGCCCGCAATGTCCACATCGCGCTTGCGCGAACGGTTGCGCGCCGAGACGGCGAGGACTTCCAGCCGCCCGCCGCCAAGCGGATCGGCCTGCTGGAACAGTTTCAGCAAACCGCCGCCCACCGTGCCCAGGCCGGCGATGCCGACGCGGCGCTTGTCCCCCGAGGAACTATCGGCCTTTCTCATCCTGCTTTCCTCGCAGGCGATGCATTTTCACCGAGGAACTTCTTCACCGCGCGCGCTGCCTGGCGGATGCGCTGTTCGTTTTCGACGAGTGCGATGCGCACGAACCCTTCGCCGTGTTCGCCGAAGCCGATGCCCGGCGCGCCGGCGACGCCCGCTTCTTCCACGAGGCGCTTGGAAAATTCGAGCGAGCCCATCTCTTCAAAGCCGGCCGGCAGCGGCGCCCACGCGAACATGGACGCGCGCGGCGATGGCACGTCCCAACCCGCCTTCTGGAAGCTGTCGATCAGCACGTCGCGGCGCGTGTGGTAGATTTCGCGCATCTCGCGCACGCAGTCCTGTGGGCCGTTGAGCGCCGCGGCGGCGGCCACCTGGATCGGGGTGTAAGCGCCGTAGTCGAGATAGGATTTCACCCGCGCGAGCGCCGCGATCAGGCGCGCATTGCCCAGCGCGAAGCCGACGCGGAAGCCCGCCATCGAATAGGTCTTCGACAGCGTGTTGACCTCGATGGCCACATCCTTCGCGCCATCCACCTGCAGGATCGACGGCGGCGGGTTGTTGTCCTCGAAATAGATCTCCGAATAGGCCATGTCGGAGATGACGAAGATGTCGTGCTTCTTCGCGAAGGCGATGACCTCCTTGTAGAAGTCGAGATCGACCACCTGCGCGGTCGGATTGCCGGGGTAGCACACGATCATCGCCATCGGCGGCGGCACCGAGTGCGCCACGGCGCGACCGAGGCCGGAGAGATACTCTTCCGGCGAATGCGCCTTCACGCTGCGGATGACCCCGCCCGCCATGATGAAGCCGAAGGCGTGGATCGGATACGACGGGTTCGGCGCGATGATCACATCGCCCGGCGCGGTGATGGCTTGCGCGATGTTGGCGAAGCCTTCCTTGGAGCCGAGCGTGGAGACGATCTCGGTGTCGGGGTTCAGCTTCACCCCGAAGCGGCGCTCGTAGTAGCCGGCCATGGCGCGGCGCAGGCCCGGTATGCCGCGCGAGGCGGAGTAGCGATTGGTGCGCGGCTTGCGCGCCGTTTCGACGAGCTTTTCGACGATGTGTGGCGGCACCGGCAGATCGGGGTTGCCCATGCCGAAGTCGATGATGTCGTCGCCCTTCGCCCGCAGACGGGCCTTGAGCTTGTTGACCTCCTCGAAGACGTACGGCGGCAGGCGGCGAATTTTATGGAAATCGGTTGTCATGACGTCCGCGGAAAAGAGCGGGAGAGGGAAAGCGCGGCTATTTGGGGGGACGTGCGTTTTCTACAGCCCCACGGGCTTCACTCTCGAACGTCGAGGTAGCAGCCCCTTCCGCAGGCGCCGGCGCAGCGCGGGGCGAGGCGTCGATGGACGCGCCTTGGTCAAGGAGGTCCTTCTCCACGGCCCGCCAGCGGCTGTCGCTCTGGGTGGCGGACGTCGGATCCGGAATCGCCGCGAGGTCGGGGTAGTCCCGGCCCGCGATTTCCTTCTGCTTGGCCTTGAACCAGGCCGGCGTGGCCGCGAGTTCGCGCGCCGACAGCCCTGTCCCGCAAGCCGAAAGCCCGATGGCGGCGGCAAGCGCGACGAAAGTCAGGGATGAACGGCGAGGCGCCAAGACGGTCTCCGGAACCAGAAGGCAGGCTTCGTCCTATACCAGCGGGCCCGATTGCGCCACCATGGGCCGCAAGTACTACTGAATAGACGGGCGACCGCAGAGATTCGCCCGCTGGGAGGACGACCATGGCGGACGGCGCCCCTACGGGACCGAAATCCGGCACAAAATCCGGCACGCAGGCGCGCTCGCGAAAGCCGCGCGCGCCACGTACGGCGGCCAGCCATGCGGCGAAGGCCAAGGCCGCTCCGGAAATGGCGACGACGGGGGGCAACCCCGTTTCTGGGCCTGCTTCTGGGCCTGCTTCCGGGCCTGCTCCCGAACTGCGACCCGCAGCCAAGCCTGCCCCCGCGCCTCCCGGGCCGACCCTCGCCGAGGTCCTCCAGGATCAGAGCCCTGAGAGCCTTCAGGCTCTGTCGCGCAACCTCGCCGAGGCCATGACGAAGGCCAACAACGCCTTCTCCACCGCCTTCCAGGACCAGACCAAGGACGGCAAGTCGGCGATGGCCGATCCTTTCCAGGTCAACACCACGCTGAACTCGACCTGGGCCGCCATCGCGCAGAAGCCCGAGTCCCTGCGCGATGCGCACGGCACCCTGTGGCAACGCTACGCCCAGATCTGGGAAGACCACGCCGCGCGGATCGCCGCCGGTTTCGAGACCTCCGCTCCGCCTGCGGATGCGTCCCGCGACAAGCGCTTCCGCGATCCCGAATGGCGCACCAATCCAGGCTACAGCCTGATGCGGGAAACGTATCTCGCCACAGCGCAGTGGATCACGGAGATGGTCGAGGGGGCCGATGGTCTCGACGAGCAGACGCGGCGCAAGGCGAGTTTCTTCATCAAGCAGGCGGTGGACGCAGCCTCCCCGTCCAACTTCCTCTTCACGAACCCGGCGGCGCTGCGCGCGACCATCGAGACGCGCGGGGAAAACCTCATCCGCGGCGCAGCGCAGCTGACGGAAGACCTGAAACGCGGCGGCGGCGTGCTGGCGATCAAGCAGACCGATCTCGATGCGTTCGAAGTCGGAAAGAACATCGCGACGACGCCGGGCAAGGTCGTTTTCCGCAACCGGCTGATTGAACTCATTCAATACACCCCGACGACGAAGACGACATTCGAGGTCCCGCTGCTGATCTTCCCGCCGTGGATCAACAAATTCTACATCATGGATCTTCAGCCGAAGAATTCCATGATCGGCTGGCTGGTCTCGCAGGGCCACACGGTGTTCGTCGCGTCGTGGGTGAACCCGGACGCCGAACTCGCGCAGCTCGGCTTTGAAGACTACATGCGTGAAGGGATTTTCGCAGCGGTTGAGGCCGTGCAGAAGGCGGCCGACGTCGAACGTGTGAACACCGTCGGCTACTGCATCGGCGGCACGCTGCTGGCGACGACGCTGGCCTACATGGCGAAAAAGAACGATCGTCGCATCCAGAGCGCGACGTTCTTCGCCGCGCAGACCGACTTCAAGCTCGCCGGCGATCTCCTCGTCTTCGCCGACGATTCCGCGATCAACTATGTGGCCGAGCGCATCGACCAGCACGGCGGCTTCCTCGACGCGCAGGCCATGGCCGACACCTTCAATTCGCTGCGCGCGAACGACCTCGTGTGGAACTACGTGGTCGACAACTACTACATGGGCAACAAGCCCCCGCCCTTCGATCTGCTCTACTGGAATTCCGACCAGACGCGCATGCCGAAGACGCTGCACCTTTTCTACCTGGAGAAGATGTATCGCGATAACGCGCTGGCGCAGGGCAAGATCACCATCGACGGCGTGAAGATCGATCTGGGCAACGTGACGATCCCGATCTACATGCAGTCCTCGAAGGAAGATCACATCGCGCCGTTCGTGAGCGTCTATCGCGGCGCGAAACTGTTCGGCGGGCCGGTGAATTTCCTGATGGCGGGATCGGGGCACATCGCCGGCGTCATCAACCACCCGGACGCCAAGAAGTACCAGCACTGGGTGAACGCGGCCCTGCCCGACACAGTCGAGGAATGGCAGGCCGGCGCCGTCGAACGTCCCGGCTCCTGGTGGCCGGACTGGCACGCCTGGCTCGCGGGGATTTCCGGCGATCAGGTGAAGGCGCGCGATCCCGAGAAAGGCCCGATGAAGGTGCTTGGCGATGCGCCGGGGACGTATGTGAAGATCAAGAGCACCGGGTAACCACCGCCACCCGCCGCACGCGGGGCAGCGCACTCCGCTTTCACTTGCGCGCCGGGTCTTTGACGCTATAGTGACATAACTTATGCTTCAGTTGAGCATAAGTGTGACTTGGCGAGTTGGGGGGCGGCGCTCATTGCGGATGCCCATTTTGCTCACCATATAAATGCTCACACGGAGCATAAGACTTCGTGGTGCAGACGAAAGGAGCCTTCCATGGCCCGGATCATTGACGCCCCCCTCGCCGACGTTGGCGTTTGTGAGCCGCTGAAGAAGAACGGCCAGTGGGGCGCACTCGACGCCGCCCGCAAGCGCGGGCTCGAGTTCACGCAGGCCGTGAAGGAAGAGACCGACCATCTCTACGAGAAGGTCGAGCACGTCATCCCGCCCGTGGAATGGCCTGCCTACGCCCCGCTGATCGCGGCCATCAACCGCCTGAAGAAACAGAAGAACGCGGTCATCCTCGCGCACAACTACATGACCAGCGAGATCTTCTTCTGCGTCGGCGATTTCCGCGGCGACTCCCTGCAGCTCGCGCGTGAAGCAGCGTCCACGAAGGCTGGCACGATCGTGCAGGCGGGCGTGCACTTCATGGCCGAGACCTCGAAGATCCTCTCGCCCGACAAGAAGGTGCTGATCCCCGACATGCGTGCGGGCTGCTCGCTCGCGGCCTCGATCACGGGCGCCGACGTGCGCCTGATCAAGCAGCGCTATCCCGGCGTACCGGTCGTCACCTATGTGAACACCTCGGCCGAGGTGAAAGCCGAAAGCGACATCACCTGCACGTCCTCGAACGCCGTGCAGGTCGTCGAGTGGGCCGCAAAAGAGTGGAACACCGGCCGCGTCATCATGATCCCGGACGAGTACCTCGCGAAGAATGTCGCGGCGATGACGGGCATCAAGATCATCGCGTGGGCGGGGCGCTGCGAAGTGCATGAGCGCTTCTCGGCCGAAGACATCGCGGAAATACGCGCCGCGCACCCGGGCGTCGTCGTGCTCGCGCACCCGGAATGTCCACCGGAAGTGCTGGCCGCGTCCGACTATGCGGGCTCGACGGCGGCGCTCGCGAACTATGTGACGGAAAAGTCGCCGAAGAAGGTCGTGTTGCTCACCGAGTGCTCGATGTCGGACAATGTCGCGCAAGCGGCGCCGCAGACGGACTTCGTGCGCCCCTGCAATCTCTGCCCGCACATGAAGCGCATCACGCTGGAGGCGATCTACGATGCGCTCGTGAACGAGCAGCATGAAGTCACCGTGCCGGAAGACGTGCGCGTGCGCGCGAAGAAAGCGATCGACGCGATGCTGGCGCTGCCGAAGATGGCACAGCCCCTCGACTTCGAAGTGGGCCGCCCGCTGGCGGACGTCACGGTGCTCGATGCGTCTTCGTTCTGAACTGATCGCAGCGGCGGCGCTGGCGTTGACGTGCGCCGCCGCACTCGCGCAACCGCGCGCCAACCCTGTTTCGGGCATCGAAGGCGCGTGGACGCTGGAAACGAAGATCAACGAGTCCATCGGCTGCATCATCCGGGGTCAGGCCACGGTGGCCCCGGCGCGCAACGGCCGCCACGCGGTGCACATCGAGATCACGCAGACCTGTCCGCAATCCGGCAGCTTCTGGGCGCGCGAATCGTGCGACGCCACCGTGCGTGCGGGGCGCGTGGCGATGACCTGCACAGTGGTCGCTTCCGAAAGCGGCGGCTACCGGCCGGACACCTTCGACCTCGTGCACGCCGGCGCCGGCGTGATGACAGGCCGTCTTGTCGACACAGGCATCTGGAATACCGACGTGACCTGGCGGCGCGCAGCTGCGGCGCTGGTTTCGTAAGGGCGATCCACGCATGACATCCCGCACCCGCCTCGCCGCCGTCGCCGCGCTTGCGCTGGCCATGACCTTCACCACGCAGGCCTTCGCCCAGCGCAAGGACCGCGCGCCTGCCGCCCCCAACATCGCCGGCGCCTGGAGCTTCCAGACCGCGCCCTACGACGGCGACCGCGACGGCCAGGCCTGCAGCATGAAAGGCACAATGACGATCGCGCCCGCGCGCACCGCCGGCGATTTCACGTGCACCTTCACGGCGGTGGAAACCTGCCCCTGGGGCGAGTGGACCGCCGAGCAGACCTGCACCGCGAAACGCACCGGCGCCAAACTCGAGATCACCAGCGCCATCCGCCGCGTGATACCGAGCACCGTGAACTACGCCCCCGACAACTGGTCGCTCACCATCCGCACGTCCGATCTCATGATCGGCGAGCTGCGCTCCGCCGACATCGCGAACGTGCAGTTCCGTCGCGGACCGGCTTACGTTTCCTGAACTCATGCCGCGCGTCGCCACACCACGCGTCGCGCTCGAAGCGAAATTGCAAGGCGCCGGACCACGCGTGCTGACACTCGCCGGCACCGGCGGCGATCTGCGCAAGAAACCGTCGATCTTCGACACGGCCCTCGGCGCGCGATGTACGGTGCTCGCCTTCGACGCACGCGGTTGCGGCCAGTCCGAAAAGCCGGATGTGCAGCCGACAATGGCCGACTTCGCCGACGACGCCGTCGCGCTGATGGACGCGTTCGGGTGGGAACGCGCGCATGTGGTGGGCTATTCATTCGGCGGCATGGTCGCGCAGCATGTCGCGATCCGTCATCCGAAACGCGTCGAGAAACTCGTGCTGGCGGCAACCTCAGCCGGCGGCGCAGGCGGCTCCTCGTTTCCACTGCACACGCTGGAGCATCTTGGCGCCCGCGAGCGCGCCCTTCGCATGCTGCCGATCATGGACACGCGCATCGGCGCCGCTGACCTCGTAACGCCTTCCCCGGCCATCGAAGAACGCCTGCGCATCATGCTCGCCTACACCACGCTCTTCATGGACGAGCCCGGCGCGCAGGACGGAAAGTCGAAACAACTCTCCGCGCGCGCGACGCATGATTGCTGGAACGATCTGGCGAACGTGAAGCACGAAACACTGATCTGCGGCGGCCTGCATGACGGCCAGGCGCCCCGCGCCGCGGTGACCGCGCTTGCCGGACGCATCCCCGGCGCGACCTTGCGCTGGTACGCAGGCGGCCACGCGTTCTCGATCGAGCGCCCGGAATTCTGGTCCGACGTCGCCGACTTCGTGGGTGCGCCATGAGCGTCGACGAAACCATCCAACTGCCCGACGACACGGTGCTGATCGTGGGCGCCGGTCTCGCTGGACTTTTCCTCGCGTTGAAGCTCGCGCCGCGCCGCGCTGTCGTGCTGTCGCCTTCCCCGCTCGGCGAACGTGCAGCGAGCGCGTGGGCGCAGGGCGGGCTCGCCGCCGCGCTCGGTCCCGATGACGATCCGGAGCTGCACGCACGCGACACTGTTGCTGCAGGCGCGGGCCTCGTCGATCCGGTGGTCGCATCGCTCATTGCGCGCGAAGGCCCGGCGCGCGTGCTCGATCTGCTCGCGCTCGGGGTGCCGTTCGACACGACGGCGGACGGCCATCTCGCCTTGTCGCTTGAAGCGGCGCATTCGCGCCCGCGCGTGGCGCGCGTGAAGGGCGATCTCGCCGGCAAGGCGATCATGGAGGCGCTGATCGGCGCTACACGCGCGGCGAACCATATCGAGGTGGTCGAAGGCCTCGCTATGAACGCGCTGCTGCACGACGGCCATGGCGGCGTCGGCGGTGCGCTGTGCGTGGACAAGGACAATCGCACGGTGCGCGTGGAAGCGCGCGAAACGGTGCTCGCTGTCGGGGGCGTCGGCGGGCTTTACCGCGTAACGACCAACCCCGTGTCCGCACAGGGCGTTGCGCTCGCGGCGGCGGCGCATGTGGGCGCGACGATCGCCGACCCGGAGTTTGTGCAGTTTCATCCCACGGCCATCGACATCGCCCGCGATCCGGCGCCTCTCGCGACCGAAGCGCTGCGCGGCGACGGCGCGTTTCTCGTGGACCGGACCGGGCGCCGCTTCATGGCCGACTACGATACGCAGGGCGATCTCGCGGCGCGCGACATCGTCGCCCGGTCCATCCACAGTGAGATCGCCGCCGGGCGCGGCGCCTTCCTCGATGCGCGCGCCGCCGTCGGCGCGCACTTCCCCGACATGTTCCCTACCGTCTTTGCCGCCTGCATGAGCGCGGGCGTCGATCCGCGCGCCATGCCGATTCCGATCGCACCGGCGGCGCACTACCACATGGGTGGCGTGGCCACGGATCTGTGGGGCAAGACCAGCGCCTATAATCTCTCCGCTGTCGGCGAATGCGCCTCCACCGGCGCGCATGGCGCGAACCGTCTTGCGTCGAACTCGCTGCTGGAGGCGGTCGTGTTCGCGTGGCGCATCGCCGAACGCCTGCGAGAAGATACCAGCGCGCCGCAGCGCGTGACCGCCGCCATCAATACCCCTGCGGCGCCCGCCGATCTCGTCGACACTCTGCGCAAGCGCATGAGCGCGCACGCAGGCGTGGTGCGCGACGCGGCGGGTCTCTCCGAGACGGCAGACTGGATCGAGACCGCCATCAAGAAGTACGGCCCCGCCAATCCGCTCGTCGCCGCGCAACTCATCGTCGTGGCGGCGCTTGGCCGACGTGAAAGTCGCGGCGGCCACTTCCGCAAGGATTTCCCCGCGCTCGCGCTCGACGCGACGCGCACCTTCCTCTCGACGCCGCCGCTGGCGGCAGGAGCAGACACGTGATCCCGGACTTTCTCGTCGAACCGCTGGTGCGTCGTGCGCTGGAGGAAGATCTCGGCCGCGCGGGCGATGTAACGGGCGGTCTGCTGCGTGCGGACGAACGGCTGAGCGCACGGTTCGTCGCGCGCGCAGGTGGCGTCGTCTGCGGCTTGCAGGCCGCGCGCATTGCATGCGCCTTGGTCGATCCGGCGCTGCGCTTCACGCCACGCGTCGCGGACGGCGCTTTGCTGACGCCGCGCGCCGTGCTGGCGGAGATCGAAGGCCCCGCATCGAGCGTGCTGACCGCCGAGCGCACCGCGCTCAACTTCCTCACACACCTCTCCGGCATCGCGACTTTGACTCGCACCTTCGTCGACGCCGTCGCGGGCACAAACGCCCGGCTCGCCGCGACGCGCAAGACATTACCCGGCCTCCGCATCGTGCAGAAAGAGGCGGTCGTCGCCGGCGGCGGGCTGCCGCATCGCTACGGCCTCGACGACGCGATCCTCATCAAGGACAACCACATCGCCGCGTGCGGCTCGGTCGGCGAGGCGCTGAAGCGCGCGAAGGACGCCGCCGGGCATATGCGCATCATCGAGGTCGAGGTGGACAGCCTCGCGCAGCTCGATGAAGCGCTGCCGCATGCGCCGCACGCGATACTCCTCGACAACTTCTCACTCGACGATCTGCGCACTGCGGTCGCACGCGCGCGCGGCAAGACGATCCTCGAAGCGAGCGGCGGCGTGAACCTGCAAAGCGTGCGCGCGATCGCAGAAACCGGCGTCGACATCATCAGCGTGGGCGCGCTCACGCATTCTGCACCGTCACTCGACATCGGCCTCGACGCCGATTGACGCCTCCCCTCCGCGCGCCGCACGGTGGCGTAAACGGGAGACGACCATGAGCGCGCTGCGCAAGACGATCTTCATCACCGGCGCGGGCTCCGGCATCGGCCGTGCGACGGCACAGCTATTCGCGCAACGCGGATGGTTCGTCGGGCTCTACGACGTGAACCCGTCAGGCCTTGCGGAAACCGAAACCGGTATTCCTGCCACGCAGCGCATCAGCGGCGTCTTCGACGTGCGCGACCGCGCGGGCTGGAAAACGGCGCTCGATCAATTCACCGCCGCAACGGACGGCAAGCTCCACGTCCTCTTCAACAATGCGGGCCTGGCGCGACACGGCTGGTTCGAGGATGTCAGTCAGGACGACGCCGATCTCGAGATCGACGTGAACATCAAGGGCGTCGTCAACGGCTGCTACGCGGCGTTGCCGTATTTGAAAGCCATGCAGGGCTCACGCATCGTCAATACAGCTTCGGCCGCCGCCATCATCGGCTCTCCAAGACTGTCGGTTTACTCGGCCACGAAGTTCGCGGTGCGCGGATTGAGCGAGGCGTTGGACATCGAGTTCGGCCGGCACGGCGTACGCGTGACTTGCCTCATGCCCTTCTTCATCGAAACGCCGATCCTCGACGGCGGCACCAGCGGCACGAACCGCCACTTCCGCGATGAGATCGTCGAGCAGAAGTCGAAGGTGTATCCAGTCAGCGACGCCGCCGAAGGCGCGTGGGCGGCCGCACACGGTACCGAGTTGCACTACCCCGTCGGGGCGGAAGCCAAGCGCGCGCACATGCTCGCACGCTTCATCCCAAAGACGATCCGTCGCCAGATCGCGGCGCAACTTGGCGTGAAGTAGGGGTCAGACGCCGAGATCGACGACCGGCTCGGCCGCAACGACCGGAGCCGACACCGGCACCGGATCGCTCGCCAGCGTCGGGGCATCGATCACTTCGATCGAATCTTCCGGCGTGCGCTCAAGGCGTTGCGCCGCCCTCATGGCCCGCTCGCTCTTGGTGGGTGTGCGGTAGAAGACGTGGGCGCCGATGCGCGTCGTCTCGACCAAGCTTGCGCTCCAGTACGGGTCGATCGCCGTCGTGTGGTAGTGCGTGGCGCGGTGGGTCTGCGCGTTGACGACGCCGGTCAGCACCTCAGTCGCGATGACATTGGCTTCACGCCACGGTGCGCCACGGGGGCGCTTGTTGAGCGAACCGTCGCAGGTGAACGAGAACTGGCAGCCCGTGACGCGCGTGTGTCCCTGGTAGACCACGTCGCAGAAAGTGTCCGGGTAGAGGCTGGAGCGGACCCGGTTGGCGACCACTTCGGCCACGGCCATCTGGCCGCGACGGCTTTCACCGCGGGCTTCGTAGTAGATGGCTTCGGCCAAGCAGCGTTGCTCGCGCATGCTCTTGGCGGCCGGGGCGTAGGCGGCGGTCTGGTATTTGGCGACCTTGTCGTTGCGCAGGCGAGTAGCGACGGTGATGGCGCGGCCGGAGAAATCGCTCTGCGCCAAGGTCGTCGAGGCGCGGGCGCGCCATCCGTAGTCGGCGGCCTGCACGGCCAGCGTCAGACGCGCGGAGGGTTCGGCGCCCAATTGCGTCGGCGACCGGAGGTATTCGTTGAAAGCCATCGCCTGCGCAGTGGCGTCGGCTTCCGCGCGTTGATCGTTTGCGCGCATCGCCATCGCAGGCATACCGCCAGCGGTGATCACCACCACGGCGGCCGCTGCAACGCCCTGTCGAAGGGCTTGCGGGTGTCGTTCGAGCTCGGTCATCAATCCCGTCCGAATCTTCCCGACAAGTCTAGCAAGTCGTCGCCAATACATCTTCTATTTCCTAATCACCACTTAACGTGGCTCCGAATTGGCCCAAATCGAGACACAAACACACGACGTCCCCGGGCCGATCATCTTGCGGAAGACTGCCGCAAAGACCGGGCCTGTTACACGTGTGACGCCGATCAGGCGATTCACAATTTCTTAATGCTTGCCCTTGCTCTGAGTTCATCTGTCGCACTCGCGTCCAATGCGAATGTCAGGCCGACCGTTGGGGCGGAAGGCGATCAGACGACCAAAGACAGAATCCCGGCGTGCTACCCGGTTCCGGGCCGTTAGGACTTCAGCAGGGAGTGTGGCGCCGGGGTGACGCCGGTCGGACCCCTACTTGCGCCGGAGGGCCGCCTGGGCGGCCGCCAATCGGGCGATCGGCGCCCGAAAGGGGGAACACGACACGTAGTCGAGACCGGTCGCGTCACAGAATGCGACGCTCGCGGGGTCCCCGCCGTGCTCGCCGCAGATGCCGAGCTTGATCCCGGGACGGGCCTTCCGACCCCCAACTGCGGCCATTTCGACCAGGGCCCCAACCCCGGACTGGTCGATGGAGACGAAGGGATCCTGATCGAAAATGCCTGCCCTAAGGTAATACTCGAGGAAGGCGCCGGCGTCATCGCGGGAGAGACCGAGGGTCGTCTGCGTGAGATCGTTGGTGCCGAAGGAGAAGAATTCAGCTTCGCCGGCGATCTCTTCCGCCCTGAGTGCGGCGCGCGGCAGTTCGATCATCGTGCCGACAAGGTATTCAACGATGTCGCCCCGCTCCGCGAAAACGGCTTTCGCCACCGCCGTGACGCTTTCCTTGATGATCGCGAGTTCGCGGCGCGCCAGTACGAAGGGGATCATGACTTCCACGATCGGCGCCGCGCCAGAGCGCTTCTTCACATCGAGCGCGGCCTCGAATATCGCGCGCGCCTGCATCTCGTAAATTTCCGGGTACGCGATCGCGAGGCGGCAACCTCGGAAGCCGAGCATCGGGTTAAACTCGTGCAGCGCTTCGGCGCGCTGCATCAGCTCTGCGGGCGTAGCGCCCGTCGCCTTCGACACGGCGGCGACATCCTCTTCGCTCTTCGGCAGGAATTCGTGCAGCGGCGGATCGAGCAGGCGAATCGTCACCGGCAGGCCCGCCATCACCTCGAACAGCCCGACGAAATCGGCGCGCTGCATGGGCAGCAGTTTCGCAAGCGCGGCCACGCGTCCCGCCTTGTCGTGCGCGAGGATCATCTCGACGACGACCGGCGTGCGCGCGGGATCGAAGAACATGTGTTCGGTGCGGCAGAGCCCGATGCCTTCGGCGCCGAGATCGCGCGCCTGCTGCGCATCCGCCGGTCCATCGGCGTTGGCGCGCACCTTGAGACGACGGAAGCCGTCGGCCCACGACATCAGCATGTCGAAATCGCCGGTGAGATCGGGCTGCACGAGATCGGCCGCGCCGAGCATGATCTGCCCTGCGGCGCCGTCGACGCTGATGATGTCGCCTTCCTTCACGGTGCGACCGAGCGCGGTAAAGGTCTTTGCGTGTTCATCGAGACGCATCGACGTGACGCCGCACACGCACGGACGCCCCATGCCGCGCGCGACCACCGCCGCGTGACTGGTCTGGCCGCCGCGCGCGGTGATGATCGCCCTGGCGGCGTGCATGCCGTTGATGTCCTTTGGGCTCGTTTCGTCACGCACGAGGATGACGGCCTGGCCCGCCTTGGCGAGCCGTTCGGCCTCTTCCGAGCTGAAGACGACCTTGCCGACGGCGGCGCCCGGCGAGGCCGGGAGGCCCGTGCAGAGAATGTCGCGCTTGTACGACGGCGCGATGATCGGGTGGAGGATCTGGTTCAGCGAGTCCGCGTCCACGCGCAGCACCGCTTCTTCCTTCGTGATGATGCCCTCGGCGACCATGTCGACCGCGATCTTGATCGCGGCGGGCGCGGTACGTTTCCCGTTGCGCGTCTGCAGCATGTAGAGCACGTCGCGCTCGACGGTGAACTCGATGTCCTGCACGTCGCGATAGTGCGCTTCGAGCTTGTCGAAGACGGCGGTGAGTTGGGCGTAAACCTTCGGCAAGGCCTCTTCGAGCGAGAGCCCCTTCTCGCGCTGCTCCTCGCGCGCGATCTTGGTGATGGGCTTGGGCGTGCGGATGCCGGCGACGACGTCTTCGCCCTGCGCGTTGATGAGATATTCGCCGTAGTAGCGCTTCTCGCCCGTGGACGGATTGCGCGTGAACGCCACGCCCGTGGCGCTGTCGTCGCCCATGTTGCCGAACACCATCGCCTGCACGTTGACGGCGGTGCCCCAGCTTTCGGGGATCGCATACATCTGGCGATAGGTGATCGCGCGATCGTTCATCCAGCTTGCGAACACGGCGCCCACCGCGCCCCAGAGCTGTTCGCGCGGGTCCGACGGAAACGGCTTGCCGAGATGCTCTTCCACCGCGCGCTTGTAGTCGGCGATCACGTCCTTCCAGTCATCCGCCGTGAGTTCGGTGTCGGACGTATAGTCGTTCATGTCCTTCTTGGAGCCGAGGATTTCATCGAACACGCCGTGACCGAGACCTAGCACGACGTCGGAATACATCTGGATGAAGCGGCGGTAGCTGTCGTACGCGAAGCGCTCGTTGCCGGAGAGTTTCGCGAGGCCCGCCGCCGTCTCGTCGTTGAGGCCGAGGTTCAGCACCGTGTCCATCATGCCCGGCATCGAGGCGCGAGCGCCGGAGCGCACGGACACGAGCAGCGGATTGGCGGGATCGCCGAAGGTCTTGGCCGAAGATTTTTCTAGGTCAGCGAGCGCCGCATTCACCTGCGCTTCAAGACCGTCGGGATATTTGCGGCAATTCGCGTAGTACGCGTTGCAGACTTCCGTCGTGATGGTGAAGCCGGGCGGCACCGGCAGGCCGAGATTGCTCATCTCGGCGAGGTTGGCGCCCTTGCCGCCGAGCAGCGTCTTCATCGACGCGTCGCCGCCCTTCGTGCCTGACCCGAACGAATAGACGAGCTTGTCGCCAGCCATGGCGGTTATCCTTCGATCTTCGAAAAGTCGGCGACGGCGGCGAGGCTGTCGCGGATCTGGTTGAGCAGTTTGAGACGGTTGGCGCGCACGGCCTTGTCGTCGGCGTTGACGAGCACGTCGGTCATGAAGGCGTCCACCGGCGCGCGCAGACCGGCAAGCGCCGTCATTGCGGCGGCGAAGTCTTCCTTCTCGACGGCAGCCTTGGCCGCGGGCGCGGCTTTCGCGAGCGCGGCGTGCAGCGCCTTTTCGGCGGGCTCGGAGAGCAGCTTCGCATCGACCGGTGCGGCGAAATCCACGTCCTTCAGCGCGCCCTTCTTGTCCTCGGCGGCGAGGATGTTGGCGGCCCGCTTGTAGCCGGCGAGCAGGTTCTTGCCGTCTTCGGTCTTGAGGAAGGCGTCGAGTGCTTCCACGCGCGCGACGATGCGGACGAGGTCGTCATCGCCGAGCGCGAAGACGGCGTCGACGAGATCGTGGCGCTTGCCCTGATCGCGGAGCTGGACCTTGAGGCGGTCGGCGAGGAAGGCGAGTAGGTCTGGGACAACACCGACTGCGGGACTGACAATCTCTAGTCGCTGCTGGAAAGTGCCTTCATAGCCGCCGGTTGTGCCAATACCGAGCGCGGTTTCGATGCCGTGCGCTCTCGCAATCGCAGTATTGCCCTCCGCACCGAACGCCACTTCTCGCGCAGTCGCCAATCGCATTTTTTTGAGATCGACTACAATCAGTCCGCCCTTTGGATCCTTGTCGACCGACCCTGGAAGCAAGACAACGTGGGCTTGCAAGCTCACAGAATGATGCGCGTACGCCAGACACGCGACCTCAAGTTGGGCGCGAAGTGAGAGTCGAATTCCGGAGGTAATGACCCTGACCACGCCAAGGGCAGCACGGCGCAACGCGTACGGATCGCTTGAGCCGGTTGGAGTTTCCTTGATAGCCCAAAAAGCTGTTAGCGAATCCAGCTTGTCCGCCAGCGCCACGCAGATCGCCACGGGATCAGTCGGCACGCGATCATTCGGCCCCAGCGGGCGATAGTGATCCTCGATGGCGATGGCGACGCTCGCCTTCTCCTTCGCGATCTCCGCGAGTTGCCGCCCGATCTGTCCCTGCAGTTCCGGAAACTCGCCGACAGTTTCCGTCACGAGGTCGCGCTTGCACAACTGCGCCGCACGGCGGACGAGATCGACGTCGGCGCCGACGATCGGCGCCAGCTCCACCGCCAGCGCCTCGATGCGACGCACCTTGTCGCCGACGCTGCCGAGCTTCTGGTGGAAGACGATCTTGTCGAGCTTGGCGATGCGCTCGGCGTCTTCGAGGCCCTTGGCCTTGTCGATATCCCAGAAGAAACGCGCATCGTTGAGGCGCGCGCTCAGCACCTTGGCGTTGCCGCGCGCGATTTCCTTGCCGCCGTCGCTCGCCTCGATATTGGCGACGGTGATGAAGTGCGGCGCAAGCTTCTTGCTTTTCGGATCGCGCACCGCGAAATAGCGCTGGTGTGTGCGCATGGTGAGGCGGATGACCTCCCCCGGCAGGTCGAGAAACGCGGGGTCCATGTCGCCCATTACGACGACGGGCCACTCCGACAGCCCCGCGACTTCTTCCAGCAAGCCCACATCATCGACGAGTTCGAGATTGCGCGCCTCGCACAAGGTCTTCGCCTCGCGCGCGATGATCGCCTTGCGCTCCTCGCGCTCAAGAATGACGAAGCGCTTCTTCAGCTCATCGCGATAGTCGTCGAAGCGGCGGACCTCGAAGCGCCCGGGCGCGTGGAAGCGATGCCCTTCCGTCGAGCGCCCGCTCGGCACGCCGTCGAGCGCGATCTCCACGGTCTCGCCGTCGAACGCGCACAGAATGCTTTGCAGCGGCCGCACCCAGTAAAGATCGCTCGTCCCCGAGCGCATGGACTTCGGCCAAGGGAAAGCGCGCACGATTTCGGGCACGATCTCGGCGATGACAGCAGCCGTCTCGCGGCCCTTCTTCTCGATCTTCGCGACGTAGAAATCCCCCTTCGGGTCCTTCTGGATCGTCGCCTCGTCGATGGACTTGAGCCCCGCACCGCGCAGGAAGCCTTCCAGCGCCTTATCCGGCGCGCCGACGCGGGGGCCTTTGCGTTCCTCGCGGACGTCGGGCTGTCTCGCCGGCAGACCTTCCGCAACGACGGCAAGGCGGCGCGGCGTCGAAAACGCCTTCACGCCCTCCGGCAGGAAGCCGGCGGCGGTCAGCTTGTCCATCATCAGCCGCTCGAGATCGGCCTCCGCACGCGCTTGCATGCGCGCGGGAATTTCTTCGGAGAAGAACTCGAGAAGGAGCTGGGGCATGGACCGCTTTTTTGAGGACGGGGGGACTCGCAAACAGGGCATCCGATTAACGACCGCAGCGCAGCATGACCAGACCCGCGCTGGACGCGGCCGGCGGGGTCGCTAGGGTTCCGCCATGAGCTTTGCCTTCGACTTCTACTTCTCCTTCCGCAGCCCCTATTCCTACCTCGCGACGCCGATGGTGGCCGAGCTGATGGCCCGCTATCCGATCGAGCCCCGGCTGAAGGTGGTCATGCCTATCGCGGTGCGGATCCCGGGCTTCTTCAAGCAGGTGAACCCGCTCTGGCCGCCCTATCTCGCGCGCGACACCTACCGGATCGCCCAGATGAACGGCATCCCGTATCGCTGGCCCCGGCCGGACCCGGTGGTGATGGACATCGGCACCGGCGAGGTGCCCGCCGCCCAGCCCTATATCCACAGGATCTGTCGCCTTGGCGCCGCCGCCGCGCGCGCCGGCAAGGGCTTCGAGTTCGCGCGCCATGCCTCCCGCGCCATCTGGTCCGGCGAGGTCGACGGCTGGCACGAAGGCGATCACTTGGCGAAGGCCGCCGCCGCCGCCGGGCTCGATCTCGACAACCTCGAACGGGCCATCGCCAACGAAGCCGAAGACCTCGACGCCGAGATTACCGCCAACGAAGCCGCCCAGAAAGCCGCCGGCCACTGGGGCGTGCCCCTCTTCGTCTATAACGATGAGCCCTTCTTCGGTCAGGACCGGCTCGATCATTTGATCTGGCGCATGAAGCAGAACGGGCTCGCGGCGTATCCTTCGCAGCAACAGCAGCAGCAACAACAATAAGGGGAAACGCATGTCCGAATTGAAGGGGCGCGTGGCGCTCGTCACAGGCGCTGCACGCGGCATCGGCGCGGCGACCGCGAAGGCGCTCGCGGCGAAAGGCGCCAAGGTGCTCGTCACTGACATTCTCGACGGCGCGGAAACGGCTGCTGCTGTCGGCGGCGCCTATTTCAAGCATGATGTGACGAGCGAGGACGAATGGATCGCCGCCGTCGCCGAGGCGAAGAAACAGTTCGGCGGGCTCGACATTCTCGTGAACAACGCCGGCGTCTTCTGGATGAAGCCCATCGTGGAGACTTCGCTCGAAGATTTCCGCCGCATGCAGCAGATCAACGTCGAGGGCGTCTTCCTCGGCTTCAAGCACGCCATCCCCGCCATCGCAGAGCGAGCGCAACAGTGGGATGGCGGCGGCGCGATCGTGAACCTCTCCTCCGTTGCGGGCCTCGTGGGGTCGGCGCTCACCTGCGCCTACAACGCCTCAAAAGGCGCAGTGCGGCTGATGACGAAATCGGCGGCGATGGAATGCGCGGCGGCGGGCCTGAAGATCCGCGTCAACTCCGTACATCCCGGCGTGATCGACACGCTGATGGCCAAGCAGGTGCTCGACGGTTTCGGCGCCGCCGGCGGCATGGGCGACAACGAAGCGCGCCAGAACGTCGTCGCGCGTCACCCGCTCGGGCACCTGGGGCGCGATGTCGATGTAGCGAACGCGATTGCGTTTCTGGCCTCGGATGCGGCCGCGTTCATCACCGGCACGGAACTCGCGGTGGACGGCGGCTTTACGGCGAACTGACGATCAGGCGCGCTTGCCAAACGGAGCATGCGCCCACGCCACCGCCGCAAGACACGCGATCAGCAGCACGCTGTATTCCATGCCGTTGCGACCGAGCCCGACAACGAACCAGCCCGCCGGCAGGTGCACCAGCACCGCCCCGAGCGCGAGAATGCCGATGTGTCCGAGGCAGGCCCAGAACACGAAGCGCCGCAGCACGATCAGCACCGGCGCGATCAGTTCGTAGATGGTCACCACCCACGCGAAGGCGAGCCCCATCGGAAACCCTTGCGTGCCGAGCCATTCGCCGAACGGCGCCACGCCGCCATGCGCGAAACGCGCGCCGCCATGGATGAATATGAGAAGCGCGGTGACGATCCGCACCGCATCAAGCGCCCGCCCCGTCCGATCATTGTCCATGCCGCCTCTCCCCTCGTGGCTGGAAGCGACTAGATCAGAAGGGTTCCGCGCAGCAACGCCTCATCGACGAACGTCGCTTCAGGCGGCAGCCGTCTCGCTCGCCGCCCACGTCTCCGCGCACCCTTTCGCCAAGGTCCGCACCCGCGCGATGAAGCTCTGCCGCTCCGTCGGGCTCACCACGCCACGCGCATCGAGCAGGTTGAACAGATGGCTTGCCTTCAGCGTGTAGTCGAACGCCGGCAGCACGTTGTTCTCCGCCAGAAGGCGCGTCGCCTGCGCTTCGGCGTCGCCGAACCAGCGCAGCACCATTTCAGCATCGCTGAGTTCGAAATTGAAGCGCGACTGCTGCTTCTCGTTCTCGAGAAAGATGTCGCCATAGGTCAGCGGATGCGCGCTGTCGGGTGCGTTGAACGGCATGTCGTACACGCGGTCATAGCCGAGCACATACATGGCGAGGCGTTCGAGACCGTAGGTGAGTTCGCCCGACACCGGGCGCACGTCGAGGCCGCCGACCTGCTGGAAGTAGGTGTATTGCGACACCTCCATCCCGTCGCACCAGATTTCCCAGCCGAGCCCCCAGGCGCCGACCGTCGGGTTTTCCCAGTCGTCTTCCACGAAGCGGATGTCGTGCAGCAGCGGATCGAGGCCGATGGCCTTCAGCGAACCGAGATAGAGGTCCTGCAGGTCCGGCGGGTTCGGCTTCAGGATCACCTGGAACTGGTAATAGTGCTGCAGCCGGTTCGGATTTTCGCCATAGCGCCCGTCCTTCGGTCGCCGCGACGGCTGCACATAGGCCGCCCGCCACGGCTTGGGCCCGAGCGCGCGCAAAGTCGTCGCCGGATGCAGCGTGCCCGCGCCGACCTGCTCGTCATAAGGCTGCAGGATCGCACAGCCCTGCGCGGCCCAGTAGTTCTGGAGCGTGAGGATGATGTCCTGAAAGCAGCGGATTGAAGAGGCCATAGGCCCTCGATAAAGATGCAAACGGGGCCCGACAAGCGTAGGGCGGGGCTTTGGGGGACCAGATGGCGAAACTTCACAACATCACATGGTTGATGATCGGATGCGGCGTGGCAGGGTTTGTAATTCACGCCCTCGCCTTCGCATCGCGCGTTGCGACCAACTACAGGCTGGACCGCAGTGAACTAGAGTTCAGCGAGGCGTTGACGACCTTCATACTCGATGGAGGCTGGAGCCTCGGATTTTTCGGCACCGCCTTCACGGTCGAATTTCTCTACCGCATCTGGAATGAGCTGAAAGCCTTACCCTCTGCCCCTGCCGACGCCGATCAGTAGGCGTCCCGATGCATCCTCTAACTATCTTGTGTTCGGCTTGGGGATTCATGATCACTGCAGCAGCTGTGATCCACGTCGTCGGGCTTGTGGGATTTACGCTCCACTACGCGGCGGCTGACTATTACCAATCATACCGGAACTCTTTGGAAGGCCTGATCCAATCCACTATTGAGGGTGGCATCTATCGACGGCCCATAGAAAACCTGATGTCGGGACTAGGGTGGTTTGGAGTGGCTGCTACTGTAGAATATGCGACGCGCGTGCTCGCGGAGCTGCGTCGTGTCGGCCCCCTTCACACTATACGACGCAGCTCAGCAACATGATGGTTTAATAGCCTTCCGCCGAAAGCGCGGAACCTATCCCCGGTCTTTCATCAGCCGCGCCTGATCACGCTTCCAGTCGCGATCCTTCGTCGCCTCGCGCTTGTCGTGCGCCTTCTTGCCCTTCGCCAGCGCAATTTCGAGTTTCGCGAGGCCGCGGTCGTTGAAGTACATCTTCAACGGCACCACCGTACGCCCTTCGCGCTCAACGGCGCCCTTGAGCCTGTTGAGCTGGCGCTTGCTGACCAGCAGTTTCCGCGGCCTGCGGGGCTCGTGGTTGAACTGGGATGCGGGCCCATAAGGGGGGATGTGGCTGTTGATCAGGAAAAGCTCGCCGCGCTCGGCGCTCGCATAACTCTCCGCGATATTGGCGCGGCCTTCGCGCAGCGCCTTCACTTCCGTGCCGGTCAGCTGGATGCCCGCCTCCAGCGTTTCCTCGATGAGATAGTCATACCGCGCACGGCGGTGTTCAGCGATGATCTTCACAGGAGGCCCGCCGTCTTCAGCGCCGCGTCCACCGCCGCGCGGGTCGCCGCGTTCACCGGCACGAGCGGCAGGCGCACGTCGTCCACGCACAACCCGAGTTTTGAAAGCGCGTACTTCGTTGGCGAGGGGCTGGGCTCAAGGAAAAGCGCCTTGTGGAGCGCGTGCAGGCGCATGTCGATGTCGAGCGCGCTGCCATAATCGCCCGCGAGGCAGCACTCCTGCAGGCGCGCGCACAGTTCCGGCGCCACGTTCGCCGTCACCGAAATGACGCCCCGACCGCCCTGCGCGTTGAACCCGACCGCCGTCGCGTCGTCGCCGGAGAGCAGCGCAAAGTCCGCCCCGCAGTCCATGCGCTGGCGCGTCGCGCGGTCGAGGAGCCCCGACGCATCCTTGTGGCCGACGATGTTGGGGTGACGCGCCAGGTCCGCGACCGTGGCCGGCAGCAAGTCCACCGCCGTGCGGCCCGGCACGTTATAGAGAATCACCGGCAGTTCGACCGCGTCGGCGATGGCGAGATAGTGCGCGCGCATGCCCTCCTGATGCGGGCGGTTGTAGTAGGGCGTGACCACCAAAGCCGCGTCGGCGCCGGCGGTCTTGGCGTACCGCACGAGTTCGATGGTCTTGGCCGTGTCGTTCGAGCCACAGCCCGCCACGACAGGAACCCGGCCGTGCGCAACCTCGATGCACAGTGAGATCACGCGCTTTTGCTCATCGGTCGACAGCGTCACCGCTTCGCCGGTTGTCCCATTTGGAACCAACCCATGGATTCCAGACGAAATTTGTCGTTCGACCAAGCTGGAAAACGCAGCCTCGTCCACCATTCCGTCACGAAATGGGGTGATCAAGGCGGTCAAAGCGCCGGAGAAGTGGGAACTCATGCAGGGCCCGCGTGACTTCGCGCTCTTGGAGGCGCTCTTGGATGGCGCGACGGCGCCAAGGCTCTCAGGCATATGATTTGCCGAGGGGAGTCAGATAGGGCGTACGGGACTATGTTTGCAAGCGGAGGCGGCGAATGGCGCGTTACGGGATGAAGGGAGTCGTCGGCGCATGCGTCGCGGCCCTGTTGCTCGCCGGCAGCACGGTCAACGCGCAGGAGGGTTTCGTGACGCCGTTCGGCGCCGGCCCGCGCCCCGCCACATCCACGCCCGCGGTCGCCACCGAGGTTTCTCCGCCC
>JAWXBS010000042.1:0-15032 GCA_034440275.1 Alphaproteobacteria bacterium | reverse complement strand
TCGTCTCGACGGCGAGGACGGAAACGACGCCATCGATGCGGGCATCGACAATGACACCGTCTATGCGGGCGCGGGGAACGACTACGTCTCGGGCGACGACGGCGCGGACGTCATCATCGGCGGCATCGGCAATGACTCGCTCTACGGCGGCACGGGCGCGGACGCCATCGACGCCGGCGATGACGACGACTTCGTCTACGCGGGCAGCGAGAACGACTACGTCGCGGGCGGGGCGGGCGTGGACTCGCTCTACGGCGAGGGCGGCCTCGACACGATCTACGGCGGCCTCGGCAATGACTACATCGTCGGCGGCGCGGGCAATGACACGCTCTACGGCGAAGGCGGCGCGGATCTCTTCGCGTTCGCAGCGGGATCGGGCGCGGACGTCATCTCCGGCTTCGAGGACGGCAGCGACCGCATCGACCTGCGCACCTACGCCGGCGCGACCATCGGCAACACCACCATCGCCCAGATCGGCGCCGACACCCGCATCACCCTCACAGGCGGCGAGACGATCCTGCTGATCGGCATCACCGCCACAAACATCACGGCAGGGGACTTCCTGTTCACTTGACGAGATGGCGGGCAGGTTCGGCGCCACGAAAGCATGCACATATCTGCAATCGCGCCTGCGAGGCGATGTCCTCTTGCGCTTTGGGCCTCGCCCGCTAAACGGGCCGGGCCTTCAGCCGCCCGGATGACTCGCCCATGGATACCAGCCGCACCGACGCCCTGCTCGCCGCCGAACAGACGCGCCAGGAAAACTCACTTTGCTTCATCGCCTCGGAGAACCACGTCTCCAAGCGGGTGATGAACGCCATCGGCTCGGTGTTCACCAACAAGTATTCCGAGGGCGAGCCGCGCAAGCGCTACTATCAGGGTAACGCCGTCGTCGACGATCTCGAAGAGTACGTGCACGACCTCGTGCGTCAGGGCTTCGGCTTGTCCGCCGACGAATGGCACGTGAATCCAAAGGCGCTCTCGGCAGGCGTGGCGAATTTCTGCGTCGAGAACGGTCTGCTGCGCCCCGGCCAGAAGATCATGGGGCTCTACCTCTACGACGGCGGCCACCTCAGCCACGGCTGGGACATGGACGACAAGCGCGGCGTCACCATCGGCTCGCGCATTTTCGACTCGTTGCTCTATCGCGTGGATGAGAAAACGCATCTCATCGACTACGACAAGCTCGCCGTGCAGGCGAAAGAATTCAAACCTGATCTCCTCATCACCGGCGGCACCGCCTATCCGCGCGCGATCGACCACAAGCGGATGAAGGAAATCGCGTCGTCAGTCGGCGCCTACTACATGGCCGACGTCGCGCACGAAGCGGGTCTCATGATCGGCAAGGCGTTCCCCGATCCGTTCCCGTACGCAGACGTCGTGACCTTCTCGACGCAGAAGACTCTGCGCGGCCCGCGCGCGTCGGTCATCATCTGCCGTAAGGAGCTGGGCGACCAGATCGACCGCGCGATCTTTCCGGGCCTGCAGGGCGGGCCTTTCGATCACCACATCTACGCGCTTGCGTGTGCGCTTGAGGAGGCGCTGACGCCAGCGTTCAAGGACTATGCGGCGCAGGTGATTAAGAACGCACAGGCGATGGCGGAAACGCTGCAGAAGCGCGGCTTCGTTCTGGCGACCGGCGGCACCGACAAGCACCTCGTCGTCGTCGATTTCCGTGATCGGAAGGGCCGTCTGCCGAAGAAGCTGTGCGAGGATCTCGAGCAGGCGGGCGTCGTCTGCAACTACAACACCGTGCCGCATGATCCGCGGAAGCCGTTCAATCCGTCGGGTCTGCGCCTCGGCACCCCCGCGACGACGACGCGGGGCTTCAAGGAAGCTGACACGGTCGAAATCACGAACCTCATATGCGATGTATTCGAGGCCGACGGCGACGCCGAGAAAATTGCGAAGGCGGGTGAGGGTGTCGCAAAGCTCTGCAAGAAATTCCCGGTGCCGGAAAAGTTCGTCTAGTCGCAGCGCAGCGAGAGCGTGCCGGCGGCGCGTTCCCAGACGAATTCGTAGCAGTCTGAAAGAGCATTTCGGCCAAGCGTGACGGCGCGCTTCTGTGGTTGTTCTGCGGTGGCTGTGACCGTGACGACGTCCACATCGTTAGAGCCTGCGAGCGGCGCATCGGTGCGGGCGATGGTAACACCCATCGGCCGACCGGCGACGAGCTGATTGGCATGCGCCATCTGCACCGTGGTCGTCAGGCCGAGGAAAAAGCGTCGTTGCTGTACGTCTCCCATCAGGGTCAGCAGCCGCGCCTCGTCGAGGCTGCGCGCGAGCGCGCGGTTCACCATCGTCTCTTGTCGCGACAGGCTGAAGAGCACGTTTGCCTCTTCGCCGGCGATGGTCTGCGGGAACGACCAGAATTCGCGCTTGGGCAGACGAAAAGTCTGCGTCGTTCCGCCAGCGCCATCGCGCAGGATGATGCGCACGCGGTCGTAGGGCAGGACGCCGGGCCCCATGGCGCCGTCCACGTCGCCCCGCTCGGACCACTTCTCCCCGAAAAGGCCGGTGAAGGCGCGGCTCGATTTTCCGTTCGCGAAGACGAGTTTCGGGCGCGCAACGCGTGCGCGGATGGAGGCGTCGTCGAACACGGCGCGGGCATTGACCATCGGAACCGGCCGGACGCCGAGACGCGCCTGCGCGTCGGGGTTGAACACCATCATGTCCGGCAGTGTGGGGTCCACGAGCATGCGTGCGGGCTTGTCGTTCACGGTGATTTCCACGATCGGCGAGTCCACGCGCAGGACGATTTCGTCGGCGTGGGCGCCTGCAGCGAATGCCGCCGCAAGGGCAGCGAGTACGATGTGTCGAAGCATTTTGATCCCGCCGTCTTTCCGCAGGTCTGTGCCGTGGGTCTGCGGCGGAAATCGGGCTCTGACGCTCCTTCAGGCGAATTCGCTCTCGATCGCGACGCCGGTCGCGCGTGCGCGGTGCGCGACGGCGCGGCGCGCCCCGACCAGCACGATGGCGCTGGCGCCGCGCCAGACGTGGAGATCGGCGGCGCTGTCGCCGGCGTAGGCGAAGCCATCGGGAAATTTCGATTGCAGCGCGCGGCGCTTGGCGTGGGCTTTGAGGTTCGTCGCGCCGTCGCTGGCGATCACGCCATCGAAGAGGCCGATGCGCGCGGCGACTTTTTCGGCGGTGATGCGATCTGCGGCCGTCACCAGCCAGAGTGCTCGTCCGGACGACTTTTCTTCGCGCAACCAGTCGAGCAGATGGGCGCGTACTGGCAGCGCTTCAATGTCGAGCGCGGCGAGCGCCGCGATCCGACGCTTGAAGGGCGGGCGACCGCCGAGCGCGAGCGCGAGAAGCGCAGACCCGAAAGTGAACGGCCGTCGCGCCAGCGCCTTCATGCCTTCGGCCAGCACGTCCGTTTCCAGCAGCGTGCCGTCCATGTCGACCGCGAGCGGAAACTTGGTCAGGCGGCGTCGCTCTTCTTGGGCGCCTCGAAAACGGCGATCAGACCATCCTGGCCGCGCGCGGCCCGCAGGCGCTCGCGGACGTCAGGCTTGCGCAGGAAACGCGCGACCTTGGCCAGCGCCTTCAGGTGATCGGCGCCGCGATCGGCGGGGGCGAGCAACAGGAAGACGAGATCGCACGGGCGACCGTCCAGCGAGTCGAAATCGACCGGCGGATCGAAGCGCGCGAACGCGCCGATCGGATGCTTCAGTCCGGCGGCGCGGGCGTGCGGGATGGCGACGCCTTCGCCCATGCCGGTGCCGGAGAGGCGCTCGCGCAGCTGCACGGCGTCGAACACGCTGCGCGCGTCAAGACCCGCGGCCTCGGCCAGCGCCTCGCAGATGGTCTGCAGCGCCTGGCGCTTCGAGGAGGCGTGGACCTTCGGCAGGATGGCCGATGGCGCGAGCACTTCGATCAAGTCCGTCATTGTCCGTATCCCGGAAGGAGACCGAGGTGAGCCTGCAAGAACCGCGCTGACCGCCCGAATGGGCTTGCCGCCTGAACCGCCATCAGCCGCCATTGACGCCCCCATTGGCTTTGGCCGGAACGCCCGGGTCGACCCAGCCGATATTCCCGTCGTCGCGACGGAAAACCATGTTCAGACCGCCGTGGGCGGCATTGCGGAACATGAGGGCGGGGGCTTCGGTCAGTTCGAGCTGCATGACCGCCATCGCCACGGGCATCGTCCTGACTGCGGCTTTCGTTTCGGCAATCACCAGTGGGGCGGTGTCGGCCACAGTCGCTGCGGCGTCCTCGCTGTCTCCCTCGTCCTCGTCTTGAAATCGGGCGAGCACATACGCCGGGGCGTCTTCGGCGGGAAGGGGGGATTTGTGATTGTTGTGATGATCCCGCAAGCGGCTTTTATACCTACGAATCCGCTTTTCCATCTTGCCGAGGGCGTCGCCGAAGGCCACGTGCGCATCGCCGCCCTTGCCGCCGACCTCCAGCGTGATGCCCGAAGCGAGATGGACCACGCAGTCCACGTCGTAGCCCGGCCCGCTCTTTTCCACGGTGACCATCGCGTCCGTGGCCCTGTTGAAATACTTGGCGACGCCGGCCGAAAGCTCATCGGTGATCCGGGTTCGCAGCGCCTCGCCTACATCCATGTGACGACCGGCGACTTGTACGCGCATAAGCGCCTCCTTGCTTGTCGAAGCAGGACGGAGACCGGGTGTCGTGGTTCCCTCACGAAGGGGTGCGACAGGCGGGTCCGTAGGGCGACGCTCGCGCCGATGCGGGGGCAAGTCAATTGGTGCGGCGGTCACGAAGTCCGGCTTGCACAGCGCCTAGGCAGCTGGGTGCGGGATGACCGGAATTTCATCGGCATTCGGGGCGGGTTCGCGTGTGGGTTGTGGGCGGAGGGGCGGTTTCGACAATGAGGACCGCCGGCGCCCCAGCGTCCATTTGGGCCGGCATACGAGGGCGCCGCCAGACTCCGTAGAATCTCGCGTTGCTTTGACACCGAATGCCGGCGAGGGCGCCGGCGGTCCAATTTCAATGGTCATGATGTGTCCGCAGCTTCTGCGGCGGGTGCGAGAGCGGACGTGCTCAGAGTCATCGTTTCGGCAGTCACCGTGACGATTGCGCCAGACACAGCGCCATTTCGGGGCAAGCGCGCGATGGCGCACTTCACCACTTTGTCGAACTTCGCCAATGCATCGCGCATCTGCGCGACCGTGCGCAGCGGAATCCCGCGCGTGAAGGCGTGTACGATGCGCGCGTGACGGCGCTGATAGCCGAGAACGCCGAGCGGGTGACGCGCGACATGCGGGCGATCCATGCGAAACGTCATGCGCGAACACATGCTCAGAAAAATGAGCCGCCGGATATCGCGCCGTGCGGTGCGGATGTCGCTTTGAAACTCAAGACGCCAAGCGCGCGGCAGGCGCACATGCTGCATCAGCCAGGTCACGACCTGCAGGAGCCACAGATGCAGATCGCGCGCGGCGGCGGTGTAGGCTTCGCTGCGGTGCCGTAACGGTCGGACGACTTGCATCTCTTGCTCTCCTCTCCGTGGCGCCCGGACCATTCCGGCGCGACGTGGGGAGGAGTTTCAGGGCGCTCGCGACCCGGTCGGATTGTTTTCGCGATTTTTCTTCAGCGGACGCGCGGAGGCGTTGTGCGCCTTGAAAAGATTTTTCAGGATGGATGCGAAAGCGAGGGACGAACGACTCCGCGATCACCCTAATTTTCGGCAATGCGCCGGAGCGGCGCCGCTCCGGTGGTCGACCGTCTCCGCGCAGTTCCTCCAGCCGCGCCTTTGCATCCAAATGCGCCCTCCGCTGCATCAGATCGGACACGCGTCCGCGCGTCGGACTCGAGCCCGGGGGAATGACAGACATGACGAAAATCGAGGGCGGCGGGCGCGTAACGCAATGGCCGCTCGTCCGCTTCGCCGCCTACGCGGCGGTGGCGGTCGCGACAATCGTCCTGGCGACGATCGCCACGCGGCTGCTGGTTCCGCCGGCGCCTTCTCCCTGGCACGATCTCGTGTTGCTAAAGAACCTGCTCCTGCCGATCGCCCTGTTCCTCATTTACGCTGCAGTTGTCCGTGTCATGGAACGGCGGCGCGCGGATGAGGTCGCGCTCAGCAAGGGGTTCATGACGCTCGTTGTCGGTATCGCGCTGGGCGCGACGATCATCGGCGCGACCCTTCTGACTCTCGACAGGATGGGAATGGTGCAGATCACGGAGGGCGAGGGGTTCGAATGGCTCGGCCGCGCCCTGCTCGTGACGATGGTGACGGCGATGAGCGAGGAACTTCTGTTCCGCGTCATCTTCTTCGGCATTCTGGAGCAGGTCACGGGATCGCTTGTTGCGATCCTCATTTCGTCGGCCGTGTTCGGGCTGGCGCATGCGGCCAATCCGGGGGCCAACGCCTTCGCGCTCTTTGCGCTGTCGGTCGAACTGGGTGTGATGCTCTCGCTCGCCTACATGCTGACCCGCAATGTGTGGATCGCCGTGGGCATCCACGGCGGATGGAATTTCATGCAGAGCTTCGTGCTCGGCGCGGAGAACTCCGGCGTCCGCGATCCCTCAAGCTATTTCCACACGACGCTCAGGGGGCCGGAGATCATGACCGGCGGCGCATTCGGCCTCGAAGGATCGATCGTGAGTCTGGGGCTCAGCGTGATCGTTTCCGCTTGCCTGCTGGTGCTGGTCGCGCGCAAGCGGCGATGGCTGAGCGTGCGCTTTCGGTTGGGCGGTCCGCAGCGCAGCATGGCGCCTGCGAAACCCGCAGGCGGCCACTAGCACACTATGACTCCTTCTCCCCCTCACGGAGGAGAAGGGTCCGCCACATCAAATCCCCGGTGCGTCCACCAGCACGATTTCCGTGTCAGCGTGCGCCTGCACCGTCACCGCGTCGATATCCGTCAGCGCCGCGCCGTCGCGTTCGCCGAGGCGTTCGCCGTTGACGGTGGCTTCGCCTTTCGCGACGACGAGATAGGCGTGGCGTCCCGCGCCCAGCGCGTAGTCGGTCGTTTCACCGGCTTTCACCGTTGCGCCGAGCACGCGGGCGTCCTGGCGGATCGGCAGCGCGCCGGCGGCTTGATCATCGTCGAAGCCCGAGGCGAGCGGCACGAATTTCCCCGCGCGATCGCCCTTCGGAAATTTCGCGGCGCCCCAGTAGGGTTTGCCGCCGCGCGTTTTCGGCAGGATCCAGATCTGGAAGAGACGCGTGATCTCGTCCTCGCGGTTGTATTCCGCGTGCGTGACGCCCGCGCCCGCCGACATCACCTGCACGTCGCCGGCTTCGGTGCGGCCCTTGTTGCCGAGCGAGTCCTCGTGCGTGATCGCGCCCTCGCGGACATAGGTGATGATTTCCATGTCCGCATGGCTGTGCGGGGAGAAGCCCGTATGCGGCTGGATCGCGTCGTCGTTCCAGACGCGCAGCGCGCCCCAGTGGATGCGGTTGCGATCCTCGTAGCCGGAGAACGAGAAATGGAAGTTGGCGGCGAGCCAGTCATTGCTGAACTTGCCGAGCGACTTGAAGGGGCGGACTTCGATCATCGAGACCTCCTTTATCCGTGAATTTTCTGCGCCACTTCCGCGACGCGTTTGCCCTGGTAGCGGGCGACGTTGAATTCCTTTTCCGTCGGCTGACGCGATCCGTCGCCGCCCGCGATCGTGCCGGCGCCGTAGGGCGTGCCGCCGCGGACTTCGGAAACATCCGACATCTCCGGCGCGCCGTAGCCCGGCGTCACGAGGATCATGCCGTGGTGCATCAGCGAGGTGTAGAACGAAAGCGCCGTCGCTTCCTGGCCGCCGCCGATGGTGGCGGTGGAGACGAAGACGCTGCCGACCTTGTCGGTGAGCGCGCCCTTGGCCCAGAGGCCGCCGGTCTGGTCGAGGAAGGTGCGCATCTGGCCTGTCATGCCGCCGAAGCGCGTGGGCGTGCCGAAGATGATGGCGTCGTAGGACGGCAGCTCGTCGACGGTGGCGACGGGGTAGGCCTGGTCCACCTTCATGTGCGCGCCAGCCATCGCCTCGCGGGACATGGTCTCGGGCACGCGCTTGATCGTCACTTCGGTGCCGGGCACCGAACGCGCGCCCTCGGCGATCTCGCCGGCGAACTTTTCGAGGTGGCCGTAGGACGAGTGATAGAGGACGAGGACCTTGGTCATTTGGGAGGGCTCCTGGGCGGATGCGTGAACTGACCCGACCCATGTAGCGCTTGCGACTGGTGCAGGAAGGCGAATAAAAGAGACGCATTGTTTCGCTGGATGCTCCTATGAATGCGATCTCGCTGGACCTGTTCGCCGTCTTCGCCAGGGTGGCCGAAACGGGGAGTTTCTCGCGGGCGGCCCGCGACCTCGGGCTCTCCAAGGCGACTGTGTCCAAGCGCGTCGCGGAGCTGGAGGCCGCCTTCGGGGTGGCGCTGGTGGCGCGCACCACGCGGCGCGCGTCGTTGACCGAGGCCGGGGAGCGCACGCTCGTGCACGCCCAGCGCATCCTGGAATCCGCCGAAGCCGCCCGCGACGAGGCGCTCGAGGCGCGGGCCTCGCCGCGTGGGCGCCTCAAGATCACCGCGCCGATCACCTTCGGCCTGCGCTACATCGCGCCCATCCTGCCGGAGTTTCTCGCGGCCTACCCCGACATCCAGCTCGACGTGTCGCTCGGCGACAAGACCGTCGATCTCATCGGCGAGGGCTTCGATGCGGCGGTGCGCATCCGGCAGATGGAGGACTCAAGCCTCATCGCGCGCCGCCTCGCGCCGGTGCGCGCGCGCGTGGTGGCCTCGCCAGCCTACTGGAAGAAACACGGCAAGCCGAAGCGGCCGGAGGATCTCGCGGGCCACCGCACGTTTCTCTACGCCAACCTCACATCGAACGCCGCGTGGCGCTTCGAGAACGCGGGCGGCGAAAAGGTGACGGTGCGGGTGGACAGCGTCCTCATCTTCGACAACGCCGACTTCATCGAACCCGCTGTGTGCGCGGGCCTCGGCGTCGCGCGTCAGCCGGATTTCCTGTGCTGGAAGGACATCGACAGCGGCAAGCTCGAAACCGCGCTCGACGACTGGGGCGCCGGGCCCGAAGGCTGGCTGCACGTGCTGACGCCGCCCGGACGCGGCACGCCGAAAAAGATGCGCGCCTTCAGCGACTTCATGCACGACCACTTCGGCGGCGGCAAAGCGCCGTGGGTGAAGTGACGTGCGCCTGTGCGACTGGGTCTAGTACTTGGTCGGCATCTGCGACTGCACGCGGTCGATCCACGCGCGCGAGTCCGAGTTGGCGACGGCATCCTGCGCTTCCGACGAACAGATGCGCTTGGGAAGGCGCGATCCGGCGACCCGAACACTTCGACAGACCGGCTCGCGGCGGGCCCGCAATTCACGCAGGCGCGCTTCCTCAGGGGTCTCGCTTGCAGCGGGAGCGTCCGCGCTTTCAGGCTGTGCGGACGGGGTCGCCGCGACTGCGGGGGCGGGCGTCGCCGGTTCTCCCGCGACCGCCTGAAACAACATGACGAAAATGGCGCTGATCACCCGCTGACTCCCGAAATCGCTTGAGTGTGTTCCAGCCTACCGCACTCAGGCGCGGAGCGGCAACTCAGTTCGGGTCAGATTGCGACGGGCGTCACCCACCCCGCGCGAAGTAGAGCTGCTCTCGCCCGCGCTCGTCCATCAGCACGAGGTAGCCCGCGCGCATCTGCACGGTGCGGGTGCTGGAGAGCGCGTCGATGAAGGTTTTCTCGACGGCGCGGACGTTGGCGTTGCAGGTCTGCTCGTTGGTGACGAGGCCGTTGAACTGCAGGTCCATGCCGAAGTTCGGAGCGCGCGCGGTGAAGACGCCGCAGTCGGATATGCCCTCCGCGCGGTCGTTCTGGATCTTGAGGGTGGCCGCCAGACGTACGCCCTGCGGCGCGCCCCGCACCATCGCCAGGTTCCATGCGCCGTCGAGCGTCGGCGGCGGCGGTCCGGGGGGCGCAGCGCGGGACGGAGCGACGGCGACGGCCGGGGCCTGTGTCGTCGCGCAGCCGGCGGCGGCGAGCGCCATGGTAAGAGTGAGGCCCAAAGTGAGTTGGCCAAGCGCGCGCATGGGCGTGTCCTTCCGAAAGCGTGCGGAAGGTGCGGCGCGTCGCGTTTCCACTTTGTTAAGGGCCAAGGTTAAGGGCCAAGGATAAGGGCCGGGTTAAGCGGGCGCGGACCCAATCGAAGGAAAGCGGAATTGCACGCGCCCTGAGTCTTCGGCTGTCACCGCGCCCTCATCGAGCGCCTTGCGCCACGCCAGATCGAGGTAGTCCCGCGCCGAGGCAGGCGTGGAGGCCGCAGGCGTCTTCACAAAGCCCCGCCAGATCGCGACGCCGTCTCGAACAAGAATGACTTCGCGTTCCATGAGCGCCTCGTACAGGTGCGCGGGCGCGACGGCAAAGACAATCGCCGCGCCTGCGCACTTACGACGCAATCACACCGGATCGTACGGGAACACGCTCGCTGTCGCGCCGACGTCCGTGTAGTTCGCCTTCATCGCGGGCAGGGCCTGCTCGATGAGCGAGGTGGGCGTCCAGCCTTCCAGCATGCCGAGCGCGCGGACGGGGCGGGGCTGGTTGAACAGGAACACCTCGTTGCCGCGCACCGCGAAGATCTGGCCGCTGGTGTCCTTCGCGCCGTCCGAGCACAGCGCCACCGCAAGCTGCGCCACCTGATCGGCGCGCATGGCGTTTTTCATCCGCTCCACGCGCTTCGCCGACGCTTCGTCCTTGATCGGGATGGTGGCGATCATGCGCGTCCATGCGAACGGCGCGATGATGTTGGAGCGCACGTTCTTGATCGCGCCTTCCATGGCGATGATGCGCGAGAGGCCCATGACGCCGAGCTTGGCGGCCGCGTAGTTGGCCTGACCGATATTGCCGATGAGGCCCGACGTCGAGGTGAAGAGAACGTAGGAGCCCGACTGCTGTTCGCGGAAATGCTCCACCGTCGCGCGTGTGACGTTGAAGGCGCCGTGGAGGTGGACGTCGATGACCGCTTTCCAGTCCTCGATGGCCATCTTGTGGAACATGCCGTCGCGCAGGATGCCGGCGGGGTTCACCACCGCGTGCAGGCCGCCGAATTCCTTCTTGGCCTGCTCGAACATGCCGACGACCGCGTCGTAGTCGGTCACGCTGTCGGAGTTGGACGCGGCCTTGCCGCCCGCCGCGCGGATTTCCTTGGCCACCGTTTCGGCCGGACCGGTCGAGCCTTCGTCGCCGCCCGAAACGCTGCCGCCGAGGTCGTTGACCAGCACCGCCGCGCCTTCCTTTGCGGCAAGAAGGGCGGTTTCGCGCCCGATCCCGTTGCCGCCGCCCGTGACCAGCACGACTTTCCCGTCCAGAACGCCCATCATTTCCTCCGTCGATTTCTGCGCGATATACATCCAGCCGCCTCAAACGGCGAGGTCAAGCGCGATGCCCTGACGCAGGGTGGCGCGACACACGCAAGCGAGAGACTGGAGAGGCATGACGGGGTCAGGCGGCATTATGCGCTGGGTGAAAGTGGCGGCGCTCGGCGTAGCGGCGGTTCTGTTGTCGGGCACGCTCGCGTCGAAGGACGTGTTCTACGCCGACGTCGTCTTTCCAGTGGCCGACGGATACTACCGGCGCTGTCTGTGGGACGTCGAAAAGGCTGCGATGTACGCCGCCACGCCCGACGCGCCGCCGGTTTGCGAAACCATTTCCTTCACCCGCAAGCCCGGCGGGTATGAGGTGCTGCGTATCGTGGGTCCGGAACACGATCTCTCGCTGGCGGGGTCCTACCGGGACGAATGGCGGATTTTCGCGACGCCTGAAGACGATGGCGACGGCCAGTACGTGGTGTTCCAGAAGTACGTCGGCGATGCCGATCACTGGTCGATCAACAGGCTTTCTGTGCCGGGGCCGGAGGATTACCGCTTCATCATGGCCGACGACCGATGCCACAGGATGAACGCGGCGGCGCGACAGTACATGCAGGATCAGGGGTTCATCGCGCGTATTGATCACGCGCGCGGCGTGAACCGCGACATCTGCTATGTGCGTGAGGACGCAACGGCGCTGAACGAAATCCGCAAGGCGGGCGATGCGTGGAACGGTCAGCGCCGGTTTGCGTGGGTGTTCTTCCAGCGCAAGGCGCAGCAGTAATCACAGTGTCCGCGCAAAGAACATCGTGCAGGGGTTGCCCGGCTCGTTGTGCGCCTCGGACGGCAGGAAGCCGAAGCTCTCGTAGAGTCGGATCGCGTGGCCCATGCTGGCGTGGGTATCGAGGCGCATGAGGTTGTAGTTGCGGGCGCGGGCTTCGGCGATGAGCCGCTCGACGAGGCGTTCACCGAGCTTCAGCCCCCGGAACGCCTCGCGCACATAGAGCCGCTTCACTTCGCATTCCTGCGGTGCGAGGCGCTTCAGCGCGATCACGCCGGCGGGCGCCAAGTTCACGCGCGCGAGGAAGAGGATTTCGTAGCGGTCCGGAAACGTCGCCATTTCGCCGGCGAAATCCTGATAGGTCACGTCCACGTGGTGCACACGGTCGAGCATGAACACGTATTCGTGGAAGAGGTCGGCGGCGGCGTTGATGTCGGCGGCGTCCAGTGCGGGTGCGATGGAGATTTCCGGGCTCATGCCTTGCTCTCCGCTTCTACGGTCGGCGCCGTGTTGCGCGCTTCCTCCAGCACGCGATCTTCAAACGTGTCGGCCTTCGCAAGTTCGGGAAAGAGCTTGATCCACACGAGCGAGGCGAAGAACGCCGCCGTGCCGCCGATGGCGACGCCGAGCGCCGGTCCGAACACCGCGCCCATGACGCCGGCTTCGAAGTCGCCGAGTTCGTTGGACGCGGAGATGAAGATGAAGCTCACCGCCGCCACGCGCCCGAGCATGAATTCCGGCGTCGCCAACTGGATGAGGCTCTGGCGCACCTGCACGGAGATCATGTCGGCGGCGCCCGCAATCGCGAGTGCGGCGAACGAGAGCCAGTAGGACGTCGACAGCCCGAAGACGATCGTGCTCAGCGCAAACACGAGCGTGGAGCCGAACATCCAGCGACCGACCTGGCGTCGCAGCGGGTAGGCGGCGATAGCGAACGCCGTGATCGCCGCGCCGATGGCGAGCGCGCCGCGCAACAGGCCGAAGCCCGCCTCGTCGGCGTGCAGGATGCGGTCGGCGAACACCGGCACCAGCGCCTGGGCTCCCGCGAGCAGAACGACCACGAGATCCAGCGAGATCGCGCCGAGCACGATCTTGTTGTTCCAGACGTAGCCGATGCCTTCCTTGATGAGTTCGAGCGTGGGGCGCGTCTCGGTCGATTCACGCTTCGGCGCATGCACGCCCATGAGCGCGACGATGCCGATGGCGATCAGCACCGCGGCCGCGCCAAACGCGATCTGTGCGCCGGAGTGACCGCGCACGCCGAACGCCAGCAGCACGCCGCCGATGGACGGGCCGACAATGCTGGATGTGGTGAAAGCGAGCGAGTTGAGCGCGATGGCCTGCGGCAGCTCTGCGCGTGGGATGAGCGAAGGCAGCAACGATTGCGCGGCCGCGGGCTGGAACGCGTTCACCGCGCCGCTCACCATCGCCGCGCCGAAGATCACGGTGACCATGGTTGCGGCCGGCAAAACGACCGTCAGCACGCAGAGCGTCACCGCGATGAGGAACTTCACCGCGTAGCAGGTTACGAGAATGAACTTGCGGTTCATCCGGTCCGCGAGCTGGCCGCCGAAGAGCGACAGCGCCAACAGCGGCAGGAACTGGAAGAGACCCACGAGCCCGAGCGCGAGAACGGCCTCCCGCTCGCTGCGGCCTGCGGCTATCGAGAGCTGATGGACGTGCCATAGCAGCGCCGTCGTCTGGATCTGCCAGCCGAGCACGTAGGTGGCGCGCGTCACCCAGAACCGCGCAAAGGCGCGGTGGCGGAAAATGGAGAAATCGGGGAGGCGCATGAGCGAGGCGGACCTTGCCTCCGCGTAGGCCCGCTCACAACCCTCCCGCGCGCAGAAAGCGGTGAAGCATTTCCCTCGCGCTCCGGCGCAGCCTATCTTCTCCGGCAGGGGAGCCATCCATGCCGATTTCCATCTGCGCCGACCGGCGTTCCGTCCTGTTCGGCCTCGCGGCTGCTGCGTGTGCGCCGCGCGTCGATGCGCGCCCGGTGGAATGGCGACAGGCGGGCGCGCTCGCGCGCAGCTATGTCGAAGCGAAGAAGGTCTCCGGCATGTCGCTCGCGATCCGGCAAGGCGATGCAGCGACCCGCTTCCTGCATTTCGGCGCGCAGGCCTTCGACGGCCCGGCGGTGAACGAACGCACGATCTGGCGCATCTTCTCGATGACCAAGCCGATCACCGGCGTCGCGGCGATGTTGCTGGTGGAGGACGGCAAGCTGCGTCTCGACCAGCCCGTCGGCGATATCCTGCCGGCGTTTGCAAAGCTCGACGTGCTGGAGAACGGCGTGCGCCGCCAGGCGACGAAGCCCATGCTGGTCTCGCATCTGCTCACGCACACGGCGGGCCTCGGCTATCACATCAACACCGACAATCCGCTCGCGTGGCTCTATTCCGCCGCCGGCATCAAGCCGGGCGATCCTTCGCCGCCGCTCGAAGGCGAACGGGCGCGCCCGACATCGCTCGCCGAGTTCGGCGCGCGTCTCGCGGAGATGCCGTTGTTCGCCGAGCCGGGGACGACATACGCCTACAGCGTCGCGCTCGATCTCGCAGGGCTGGTGATCCAGACGGCGGCGGGCATGCCGTTCGAGACGTTCCTGCAGCAGCGCCTCTTCGATCGCATCGGCATGCCGGACACCGGCTTCTTCGTGCCGCCGGAGAAGCGCGATCGCCTGTCGATGAATTACCGCGTGCGCGAAGCCAGCGTTACGCCTGCGGAGCGCGTCGGCGCCTCGCCGTATTTCAACGCACCGGCCGCGCCCTCCGGCGGCGGCGGACTGCTGTCGACATCGGCGGACTACGCGCGGTTCAACCAGGTGCTGATGGACGACGGGATGATCGACGGTCGTCGCGTCATGCGCGCAGAAACGGCGCGTCTGGCGCATGCCAATCTGCTGCCGCCGGGCGTCGAAGCGTGGAACGGCAGCGACTTCGGCGCCGGCATGGGCGTGACGAGCGCCAGGA
>JAWXBS010000041.1:0-7660 GCA_034440275.1 Alphaproteobacteria bacterium | reverse complement strand
TCAGCCTCCGCTCTTGCAGACAAGATCAAGAAGCAGTCGACGCACCTCGCCAAGGCTGCCGGCGAAGAGGTCCGCGAACATCCAATCGCCACTGCCGCGCTCGCGGCAGCTGCCGTCGCCTTGCTTGGCTATGCCGCGTCTCACACAGCGAAACCGCGATAATCTCGCTCGAGTTGCGGTTGAGAGAAATCAGCGTCGACGCGGCTTCCCTTCACGAGCGGTTGGGGAGTCACGCGTCGAGGGTGCTGAGAGTCAAGCGCTAGCTTGTCTCCGATTGCTGACGGGCGTCCTCCTTTTGGGGGGCGCCTTGTCAGCGAAGCTCTCGTTCAAGCGTCACCGGTTTCCGCCTGTCGTGATCCGGCACGCCGTCTGGCTCTTTTCCGCTTCAGCCTCAGCTTTGGGGACGTCGAGGAGTTGCTCGTGCAGCGAGGCGTGTATCAGATGAAACGGCCTCCCCGCTAAGGAAGGCCGCTGTCGTCCTTGGACCGCTGAACTTTCGCGCGACCTCGGTCCATCGTGGGGCCCCCGGCTCCGTCACACGGCCTACAACCCTCGTTGAGACACTGACACCGGGATTAGCAGCAACCAAGCTCTGCAGCGCCCGATGTGTGAAATCGAACACAGGCAAATGGGCCTAGTCCCTGCGCACTGATTTGCCGGACTGGCGCGTCCACTCATCGAAAAATCTCTTGCCTCACCTGTCTTGGGGCCAGCATCACGATCTCCATCTTTGTCGAAGTGCTTCGCGCGGACATCCCAGCGCCCACATCATTTATCTGCGGCAGTCTCATGCGCATTTTCAGGCTCGTCGGCTCGAACACGCGATTGAGGACATGGAACCCGCCTTCCGGTCGGTCGCCATGACGACGCAGCAGACGCGGTGCAGCGTTTGCGCGCAATGGAGCCCGCTACTTCGGCGGAAGCCCACGCGTTCCGCGTGCTCGCTTGGTTGCATCACGCTCAGTCAGCCGGGTTGATTGCGGCGTTCCGAAGTATCTCCGCCGACGCGTCGAATCACGCCGCCAACACCCATTAGCCGCATCGGGTCCTCGAAGGGCACGGCGAAATCCCGAACCCTGGCATTGAGACGGGCGTGGCGGGATGGCGCGGCTTCGTCGTCAGCAAGGGCGGCAGACTGAGGCTCGGCGTGGCGGCTCCGCAGAAGATGGGATGATGTAAAAACATCATTGTTTGATTTTTCCGCATGCTAACCGACCAAGCTCATATGCACGCCTTTACCCCCTGTATATAGGGTATTGCCATTAGATTTGATGTATTATACATCTTCCAGCATGTTGACCCCCGCACAATTACGCGCCGCGCGCGCCCTCCTCGGGATCGACCAGCGGACTCTGGCTGAGCGCGCCGGCGTATCGTTGCCAACGATCCAGCGAATGGAGGCGAGCGAAGGCTATGTGCGCGGCGTCATCGACACACTGACCAAGGTAGTCGCCGCATTAGAAGCCGCCGGCATCGAACTCATCGGCGAGAACACGCTCAGCACCGGCGGCGGTCGCGGCGTACGTCTTCGAGAACCCGCAGCGCCGCCTGTGAGCGATCGTAGTGGCGGGTCAGAGGAGAGCAAAGCCAAACGCAAGCGCTCAACTCTTTCCGCGCAGTAACTCCCATGACAGACACGTCTCTTCAGGCCACGCCACCAAAGCACAGCTGGCGGCTCTACATTCCCAAGTCGATCACGGTGATTGCCCAAGAGGGTTATCGCTTCGCGGATTTCCGCGCCGACGCCCTTGCCGGTCTCACGGTCGCAATCGTGGCGCTACCGCTGGCCATGGCAATCGCGATTGCAAGCGGCACAACGCCCGACAAGGGCCTCATCACCGCTGTTATCGCGGGCTTTCTCATTTCCGCGCTCGGCGGCTCGCGCTTCCAGATCGGCGGCCCGACCGGGGCCTTCATTGTCGTTGTCTATGGCGTGATCCAACAACACGGCTTTGACGGTCTCGTGCTTGCGACCATCATGGCCGGGATCATACTGGTTATTGCCGGGCTTTTGCGCTTCGGCGACTGGATCAAATACATCCCCGAACCCGTGGTGACCGGATTCACGGCTGGCATCGCGGTGATCATTTTCACAAGTCAGCTCCGTGATCTGTTTGGGCTGCAAATGGAGAACGTGCCTGCCGAATTCATCGGCAAGATCGAAGCCATCTGGGCGGCGCGCGACACGCTGCTCATTCCAGCCATCACGGTTGCGGTCGGCGCGCTCGCGACCATCGTGCTGCTGCGCAAATTCGCGCCCAAGCTGCCGGGCTTTTTGATCGCTGTCGCCGGCGCGGCGGCTGTCGTCGCGATCTTCAACGTGCCGGTCGAGACCATCGGCTCGCGCTTTGGCGGTGTGCCCTCGACCCTGCCCTCGCCCGTTCTTCCAGATATCACATGGGAGCGTGTGCGTGACCTGGTGCAGCCAGCGTTCACGATTGCCTTCCTCGCTGGCGTCGAGAGCCTGCTCTCCGCCATGGTGGCTGACGGCATGACGGGCCGACGCCATCGCTCGAACTGCGAGCTGGTGGCCCAAGGCGTCGCGAACGTGGCGTCTGGCCTCTTCGGCGGCATCTCAGCAACCGGCGCCATCGCTCGCACCGCAACCAACATCCGCGCCGGTGGCCGCACGCCGGTTGCGGGCATGCTGCATGCGCTCTTTATTCTTGCCAGCATGCTGGCGCTTGGCCCGCTCATGGCTTTTGTGCCGCTCGCGAGCCTTGCGGCTGTGCTGGTCATCGTCGCCTGGAACATGAGCGAGCAAGAGCGCTTTCGTCATTTGCTGAGCGGTCCCGTTGGCGATCGCGTGGTGCTGCTCGCGACCTTCGGATTGACGGTTCTGGTTGACCTCACGGTCGCGATTGAAGTCGGAATCGTCCTCGCGGCGATCATCTTCATGCACCGCATGGCGGAAGCGACCGCCATTCAAAAGGGTGTCTCCATGATCGAGACGGATCAGGACGACTTCAGCGATCCGGCGCGCACGGCCTATCGGGCGCGCCGCGAACTACCGAAAGGCGTTGAGTCATTCGAGCTGCGCGGACCACTTTTCTTTGGCGCCGCAAGCCGACTGAACGACGCGCTTGAAGCCGCATTCCCGACGCCCAAGGCCTTCATCCTGCGCTTTGACGCGGTGCCGATGGTCGATGTGTCAGGCGTTGGCGCGCTCAGTCGTTTTCTCAAACGCTGCCAAGGACACGACACGACCGTCTTCATCACGGAACTGAACGACAGCTCACGAGCGGTCCTCAAGCAGATGAAGGCGCTTGATCTACCCAATGTGCGCGACGTGCAGCGCTACGAGGACGCCATTGATCAAGCGCGCGTGCTGACCGCCGAACACATGGCTGGATCACAATGAAAGTGCTCGCCCACCGCGACGGTCTCTTCGGCCCAATCCGCGTCCTTGAGCGGCACACAGACCGTACGCGCCTCTACTGCATCAAGGGAAGCGTCCAGACCATGGTGCGTCCGGATGGCGTCAGCGTTTTTGGCTATGTCCATGCCGCGAAGCTCCTGCTTGTACAGGCGCAGACCGTTCTTCTGATCGGCGGCGCCGGCGGGAGTCTCGCCACCATGCTCGCGCGGCGCGGCAAGACGGTGACAGTTGTCGATGTCGAGCCCACCGCCGAAGAACTGGCGCGCACATATTTCGGACTCGACGAGCGGGTTCACTGGGTAACGGCTGAGGGCATTCCCTTTGTCGAGCAATACAATGGCGCATTCGACGCCATCGCGATCGACGCTTGTGATTCAAACGGTCTCGTCCCTCCCTTTGATGAGGCAGACGCGCTCGCGCGCCTTCTCCAGCGTGGCTGCCCGCAGGGATCACTCGTCGTCAACGTCGTGCACGAGGATGGAGTCCCCCCGCGCGGGCGCAAACTTGCGAGCGAGATAGTTGAACGCGGCTTATCAGCGACGCTCTATCAGGCGCTGGAGGGTTGGGAAGGCAACGAAGTCTTGCATGTCCGCGCGCACGGCCCAACGGACACGCTGGCATCGTGTGATTACCGCGAGCGCCCTGCAGAAACGCGCAGCTACCTGATGTCGCTCCGCGCGATCACGCTGGGCAAGGGGCCTAGGCCATGAACACGACAGGAAAAGCGCCCGCGCGCCCTTTATTGCCCGCCCTTGGCCGAGGCTTCACGGGGCGTTGCCCGGCATGTGGAAAGGGTGGCATCCTAGAAGGCTACATTGCGCCCTTTGCGCGCTGCACCTCCTGCGGCGAAGATCTAAGACACTATCAGACGGCGGATTTCGCCCCCTATCTCGTGACCTTTATGACCGGGTTGATATTCACGCCGCTCACGGTCGCAATCGCGGTACGCATGCCAGACAATCCGTACGTTCCTTGGGTGCTTCTCGGCAGCGCCGTGGCGTTCACGCTGATGCTACTGCCGCGCATGAAGGGCGCCGCCATCGCGCTGCTCTGGTCGCTCGACGCTCCGAACTGACAAGCAGTCAGCACGGCAACAGGCAACGGAAGACCTAGGAGCGGTGCTGTCAGTTTAATGCGAACTGCCTGCGATTGCTGACGGGTGTCAGCCTTTTGGGGTGGGCTTCCTGTGGCGAAACTCTCGTTGAAACGCCATCGGCTTCCGCCGATCATCATCCGATACGCGGTCTGGCTCTATTTCCGCTTTAGCCTGAGCCTTCGTGACGTGGAGGAGCTTCTCGCGCAGCGGGGCGTGGACGTCACCTACGAGACGATCCGGTGCTGGACCAACAAGTTCGGTCCGCAGATCGCCAAGCGGCTCCGAGCGCGGCGCCATGCCCCCTCCCCACGCTGGCACCTCGACGAGACAGTGTCTTCGATCGGCGGCAAGCAGTATTACATCTGGCGCGCCGTCGACGACGAAAATGAAGTTCTCGATCTGGTTGTGCAGAAGGAGCGAGACACACGGGCAGCGCTCAAGCTCCTGAAGCGCCTACTCCGCAACCAGCCGGTCGAACCGGAAAGAATTGCGACAGACGGCCTGCGCTCCTACCCGGCGGCGCTGCACGATCTCGGTCTACTGCACCTTCATCGACCAGGCCGATTGCGGGACAACAATCGCGCAGAGAATTCCATCTGCCGATCCGAAGACGAGGGCGACAGATGCAGCACTTCAAGTCCGCCGCATCTGCTCAGCGTTTTCTCACCACTCACGGAGCGATCTACAGTAAGCGGTGGCGTCAGACCACGTAGGCCCACGGCAGCAGGTCATCGACGCGGTTGGCGGGCCAGCCTTGCACGAGCTTCGTGAGCACATCGGTCAGATAGGCGAGCGGCTCTACACCGTTCAGCTTGCACGTTTCGATCAGCGAGGCGACGACGCCCCACGCGACGCCACCCTCGTCCGAGCCCGCGAAGAGCGCGTTCTTTCGGTTCAGCGTGATCGGCCGGATGGCGCGCTCGACGGTGTTGTTGTCCATCTCCAGCCGTCCGTCGTCGAGAAAGCGGCAGAGGCCGGCGCGCCGCTTCAGGCCATAGCGGATAGCGTCGGCGAGTTCGCCCTTCTGCGGGATGCGGTCGAGTTTGGTTTCGAGCCACGCGAAGAGATCGTCGACTAGCGGCTTGGTGGCGTTCTGGCGGCGACCACGCCGTTCATCGGCGCCGGCGCCGCGGATGTCCGCTTCGATGGCGTAGAGCGCCGCGATGCGCGTCACCACCTCTGTAGCGATCGGCGCGTGGCCGCCCTTGGCGAGATCGAAAAACTCACGCCGCCAGTGCGTCCAGCAGAAGGCGAGATCGAGCGGCGCGTCGGCGCGCCTGCTCTTCGCGAGCGCGGTGTAGGCGCCATACCCGTCCACCTGCAGCACGCCGGAAAATCCGTCGAGCGCGCGGGCGGCGTGTTCACCGCCGCGACCGGGGGCGTAGACAAACACGACACCCGGCGGTTCAGGACCTTTCCAGGGCCGGTCGTCGCGCGCGATCGCCCAGAGGTAGCCTTTCTTCGTTTTACCCCGACCTGGATCGAGCACCGGCGCGGTGGTCTCGTCGCAGAAGAGCTTCGGACTCCGCTTCAGGTGCGTGAGCAGCCGCTCAGTCACTGGTCGCAGCGCAAACGCTGCGCGCCCGACCCAGTCGGCGAGGCATGAGCGGTCGATGTCCACGCCCTGACGCGCGAGGATCTGGTGCTGGCGATACAGGGGTAGATGATCGGCGTACTTCGACACCAGCACATGCGCGATCATCGCTTCGGTCGGCAGCCCGCCCTCGATGAGACGCGCCGGCGCGGGCGCCTGCACGACACCGTCGGTGCATGAGCGACAGGCGTATTTCGGACGGCGGGTGACGAGCACGCGAAACTGGCTCGGGATGACGTCGAGCCGCTCGGCGCGATCTTCGCCGATCGCATGCAGCGTGCCGCCACAGCAGGGACAGCTCTTGTCGTCGATATCGACCACGACCTCGATGCGCGGCAGGTGATCGGGGAGTTTTCCGCGCTTGACGCCGGTACGCTGCACGCGCGACGCTTTCAGCGTCGGGTCCAGACTTTCCGCATTCGCCTCGGCCATGGCGACGCCGGTCTCCAGATCGTCCAGCCCGAGCGCGAGCTGATCGGGATCGAGCCGCTCGGCGCTTTGGCCAAACTGGCGGCGCGAAAGCTTCTTGATGATCATGGTCAGGCGCGCGACTTCGACATCGCGATGGCCCAGCGCCTCGTCCTTTTCCGCCAGCGCCGACGACAGCCGCACGATCATGGCGTGCGCCGCAGCGAGGTCTTCCGGCAGGGGGGCGGCGGAATCGATCACACCCGGAATGAATCATGTTTCGCGGTGTTTGTGGCGCCCCCGCGTGCGTCCTGAGTCATCGCGCCGCAGGCCTATTGCGCCTCCGCCGGCTGGCGCACGCGCCGGGCATGCACACGGGTCCAGTCAAGCCCCTCCACCAGCGTTGTGAATTGCGCCGGCGACAGGCGCATCACACCATCGACGATCCTCGGCCAGCGGAATTTGCCGTCGTCCAGGCGTTTCGACACCAGCACGAGTCCCGAGCCGTCCCGGAACACCAGCTTCAGTCTGTCAGCCCGTTTTGCGCGGAAGACCCAGATCACCCCGGTAAAGGGATCGGATTTCAGCTCCTCCTTCACCAGCGCCGCAAGCCCATCCATGCCTTTGCGGAAGTCCACAGGCTTCACCGCCATCATCACGCGCACCGGCCCGGACGGAATGATCACGAACGCGCCTTCAACGCCCGCAGCACCGTCGCCACCATGCGCACCTCGGCGCCCGGAGGAATGCGCAGGCACGCGCCGCGGATCGTGAGCTCAATGGTCCCTACATCGGCGCCGGGAGCGACGTGCGACACGTCCGGACGTGCTTCAATCAACACCGGCGCGAACGTCGGCGCTTCTCCTGGCGAGGTGGGCGGCTGTCGCATTTCACGTCGCCACGTGAACACCTGCTGTGGCGTCAGCCCGTGACGGCGCGCCACCTGCGAGACGACCGCGCCTGGTACGAGCGTCTCCTCGACGATCTGGGCCTTGAATGCGTCGGTGTACTTTCTCCGACGGCCGACGCCGGTGATGACTTCCATGCGCCGAAACGGCTCCGGCTCAAGCTGTACGCACCGGTGCAAAACTACATCACTGAAGCGGCGTCATTTTGTCGTCTGCGGGCGGAGTAAAAATACCTCGCCATTAATCCTTTCGACCGTTTTGGCGGGTCGAGAGGC
>JAWXBS010000040.1:0-11176 GCA_034440275.1 Alphaproteobacteria bacterium | reverse complement strand
CGAGCAGGCGCACGGCGTCGCGGCGGTTGCCGACGCCGGCGGGCGCCAGAATGTCGGACCCGTCATAGTCGGCGTTGAGATAGAGGTGCGGATTGCCGTTCAGGCTCAGGCTATTGGCGACGATGACGGTCCAGTCCGACTCTCGCGCGACGTCACTTGTGCCACCGACGTACAATTCGGCGTCCGGCGCATAGATGACACCGTCAAGCCGCTCGACATGCGTACTGTCGATCTCGAATATCTGCGTATTGCCTCGTTCGACCATCAGCACGAATCCGGACAGCGTCCCGCTTTCGCGGCCGCTCAATCTGATCAGCGCATCGTCCTTGAATTTCGTCTTCCAAGTACGATCGAAGATCATGACGACGTCGTCGCCGACCAGACGCGATTGCCCGCGCATTGTCAGGGAGCCGAGGACGAACCTGTGTTCGCCCGGCGCGAGATTCACGACGGCGTTGCCGCCGACATCCATCAGGCCACAGTGAACACCTGCCGGCAGTGTGATTTCGCCCGTCACCATCAGCGCTAGCGCGATATTCATGTTCTTCTTCAGGCAGAGAATGCCCGCGGTGCTCATGTCCAGGTCCGCGAAAGGGTCCGTGATCGGCGGCGCGTCGGTGATCGGATCCGGCGTGATATTACCAGTCGCCGAGCGCACTGCCTGCGTCTGGCCCGCGTCAATGCTGCCGCCCTTGACGTCCACGTCCCCGTTCGAATGCACGAGGCACAGCGGTGCGCGGATTTCCGGAGCGCCCTGCATCGTGAGCTTGTTCTGTTTGCTGTCGCTGAACGCCAGCACGCAGAGCGGCTTTGTCCCGATCGAGGACGCCGTGGCTTCCTGACCGTACTGCCAGCCACCGGGGGGCAGGAGGTCGCCGAAGAAGGAAGGGCGCCGCGCGTCGATCTCCACGTGAACGGCCTTCGCGCCGTGCTCCACGCGCAGCACCGATACGGCGACTTCCATGTGCGGCGCGTTACGCCACTCGCCGATCATCGCCAGCGCCATGCTCTTGGCATGCTCGGTCGCATCCGCTTCGCTCATCGCCACCGAAAGGTTGCGCGCGCCGGCAAGGGCCGCTGCTTCGGCGATCGAGCGCATGCGCTCGCGGTCGCCCATGATGGAGGCCACATCCGTGGCGCCGAGCACGAGCGTCGCGGCTGCCGGCAGGGCAAGCGCGAGGATCATGCCGACATTGCCCGCACGCGCACGCACGAGGCGCGCAAGGCCGCCGAGAAGGGTGAAATGGCCAGCCATCAAGACCCATCATGGGCTCTAAACATTAATGTCTGGCGCCGCACTGTGCCCTAAAATCCGTTAACCACCTTCGATGCGGACGATGCGGATCATGTTGGTTTTGCCCGGCCGTCCGAACGGCACGCCGGCGGTGATGACGATGCGATCGCCGGGGCCCGCCGCGCCGAGGCGCTGCACGCACGCTTCGGCCTTTGCGACCATGTCGTCGGTGTCTTGCGCATCGTCCGTGACCACGCTCGTCACGCCCCATGCGAGGCAGAGCTGGCGGGCCGTTTCCATGCGCGGCGACATCGCGATGATCCCGCGGCGCGGTCGTTCCCGCGACAGACGCAGCGCCGTGGAGCCGGTGGCCGTGTAGGCGACGACCTTCGCCGCATCGATCACTTCGGCGATGTTGCGCGCGGCCTGGGCGATGGCGTCGCCGGTGGTCTGCTCGGGACGCGCGGCGTCGCGCGCGAGATTGGCCCAGTGGTCGGGATCGCCTTCCACGGCCTTGATGATGCGATCCATGATCGCCACCGCGCTCGCCGGATGGCGGCCCACGGCGCTTTCCGCCGACAGCATCACCGCATCCGCGCCCTGATAGACGGCGGTGGCGACGTCGGAGGCTTCGGCACGGGTGGGCGTCGGCGCGTCGATCATCGATTCCAGCATGTGCGTCGCGACGATGACGGGTTTGCCGAAGATGCGCGCCACGCGGATGATGCGGCGCTGCGCGATCGGCACCTGCTCGGGCGGCAGCTCGACGCCGAGATCGCCGCGCGCGACCATGATCGCGTCAGAGAGCCGTGTGATCTCGCCGAGATCATCGAGCGCGGCGGGCTTTTCGATCTTGGAGATGATGCCGGCGCGGTCGCCGATCAGCGCGCGCGCTTCCTGCACATCTTCAGCCGATTGCACGAAGGAGAGCGCGACATAGTCGACACCTTGTTCGAGCGCGAAGGCGAGGTGATCCTTGTCCTGCTCGGTGAGCGCGGAAATCGGGATGCGGCGCGAGGGGACGTTCACGCCCTTGCGGTTCTTCAGCACGCCGCCGAAGTCCACACGCGCCTCGCGTTGCTTGCCCTTGATGGCGGTGATGGTGAGCTGGAGCTTGCCGTCGTCGAGCTTGAGGATGTCGCCGACTTCCAGCGTCTCCACGATCTCAGGATGCGGCAGGCGGATGATCGAGCCTTCGCCGAGTTCGCGGGAGGCTTCGAGGGTGACGATGTCGTTGTAGCGAAGCGTCACGCCGCCATCGACAAAGTCGCCCACGCGCAGCTTCGGCCCTTGCAAGTCGGCGATGATGGCGATCGGACGATCGATGCGCTTCTCGGCCTCGCGGATCGTGGCGACGCGCTTGGCGTGCTCGTCCTTCGAGCCGTGGCTGAAGTTCAGGCGAAAGCAGTCCACGCCCGCCTCGATGACCATCATCATCCGCTCGGGCGGGTCGCTGGCGGGCCCAAGGGTCGCCACGATCTTGCAGTCTCGACTGCGCATGTCCTGTCCCGCTTTCCGTTCTCGAATCCTGTCGCGTCGGCGTTTTAGGATATAACCGAGCGCGTCACACCCCATTCCTCGCGCCGGGAGCCCGCCATGCAGTACGTCCGTCTCGGAACTTCCGGCCTCAAGGTGTCACGCATCTGTCTTGGGACAATGGCCTATGGCGATCCGGCCAAGGGCAACCATCCCTGGTGCATGCGAGAGGAGGAGGGGCGACCCTTCTTCAAGCGGGCGCTGGAGGCCGGGATCAATTTCTTCGACACCGCGAACGTCTATTCCGAAGGCGCGAGCGAGGAAATCACGGGCCGCGCACTCAGGGATTTCGCGCGCCGCGACGAGGTCGTCGTCGCCACGAAAGTGCATGGCGAAATGCGGCCGGGGGATGCGAACGGCAAAGGGCTGTCGCGCAAGGCGATCCTCACGGAGATCGATCACAGCCTGCGGCGACTGGAGATGGACTATGTCGATCTCTACCAGATCCACCGCTTCGACTACGACACGCCGATCGAGGAGACGCTTGAGGCGCTGCACGACGTCGTGAAGGCGGGCAAGGCGCGCTACATCGGCGCGTCAAGCATGTGGGCGTGGCAGTTCATGCAGGCGCTGGCGATCCAGAAGGACAACGGCTGGTCGCGCTTCATCTCGATGCAGAACCATCTGAACCTGCTCTACCGCGAGGAAGAACGCGAAATGCTGCCGCTCTGCCGCAACCAGGGGATCGGCGTCATTCCCTGGTCGCCGCTGGCGCGGGGGCGGCTCGCACGCGAACCGGACGCGATGACGGCGCGGCTCGAAACCGATCGCTTCGACAAATTCCTCTACAAGCGCACCGAAGACGCCGACCGCCGCGTCATCGATCGCGTCGGCGAGATTGCGCAGGAACGCGGCCTGCCGCGCGCGCAGATCGCGCTGGCGTGGATGCTGGCGAAGGATGGAGTCACCGCGCCCATCGTGGGGGCCACGAAAATGGCGCAACTCGACGACGCGGTGGCGGCGGTGGAGGTGAAGCTCTCGGCCGACGAGATCAAGCGGCTGGAGGAGCCGTATGTGCCGCACGCCGTGGCGGGGTTTGCGTAGGCTTTATTCTGCCGCCACGGCCTCCGGCGCCGTCCACGCCTCCAGCAATCGCGCCTGCGTCTTGCGGCTGCGATAGAGAAAATTCGCCGGCAGACCCATGCGCACGCAGGCCTGTGCGGGCGGGGCGCTGGTGACGGGGATGCGGTCAGACAGAGCGCCCAGCCCACGGACAACGCGCGCGCCCATCGGCGAGAGATCGTATTCGGGGCCGAGTTCAAGTTTCTCGCGCACGATCTTCGGCAAGAGCGACACCGACGCGCGCGCGAACTGGCGGCTGAGCGATCGCGGCAATCCGGCGAGGCCCGCGCCGTTCTCGATGATGTCGAGGAATTCGCGCACAATGGGATGAGGCTCGAAGCGCGGCGCGAGCTTTTCCATCATCGCCATGAAATCTGCATCGGAGCGCAGCGTCGTCTTCACGCCGTAGAGCTGTGAGACCGCGCCGCCTTCGGTGTAGAAGCGTTGCTTCTCGGCGTCGGTGAGGGGAGTCACGAAACGGTCGTAGGCGTTGAGAAAACCATAGCCCGCCGTCGCGCTCACCCAGTCGAGCAGTTCGGTATCGAGCGCGTGATAAGCCTCGCCGCCCGGCGTCTTGCCTTCGACCCGCGCGTGCATGTTCGTCACGCCCTGTATGACGCGCCGCGCCGCTTCGCGGGGTGCATACACGCCCACCATCGCCGCCATGCCGGTGCGCCGCGAGCGCCCGATGGGATCGACCTTGTAAGTGGAGTGGTCCCACACGCCCGAACGGATGCGCGCGTCGGCGAACTCCAGCAGCACCGCCGCGATCCCGCCCACGCCGAGCGCGATGGGGTTCTTGAAGACGCGCCACTGCATCGAGTCCGGGCCCAGATAGGCGGGCGCGCCGGGCGGGTTGGCGAAGTCGATCTTCCAGCCGAGGTAGGAGTCCATGGGCGCCATGATGACCGCTCCCGCGCGCGTTGCGAACCCATGCCGCAGCGTTAGTCGCCACCACCGATTGCAAGTTCGCTCCGGAGGTGCTATGACCTTCCCATCGAAATCGTTTGTGGTTCGGTTGATCTACCGCCCCTCGCGCCTTGAAACGCGCGCCGGGCCCCGGACCTTCCCTCTGCCATCTCCGATCTGATCGCGCAGCCCATGTGGCGCTGCGCGCGTTACTCTATCTAAGGTGTTATCTAAAATGGCTATCGGCACAGTGAAGTGGTTCAACCCGGACAAGGGCTTCGGCTTCATCCAACCCGACAACGGCGGCGCGGACGTTTTCGTCCACATTTCGGCCGTTGAACGCGCTGGCTTTCGCTCTCTCCAAGAAGGCCAGAAAGTGAGTTTCGAACTCGAGAAGGACCAACGCTCCGGCAAGATGTCGGCGGGTCAGCTCGCAGCGGCCTAACGGCTGCACGGCGTCTTCAAGACGCTGAGCTCTGAACCAAGGGAAGGGCGGGTCGGCTTCGGTCGATCCGCCCTTTTCGCATTTGGCGCGATATGCTGCAGTTGCGGCGCAATCGAAGCAAGCGAGCAAGGACCTAGCCTCATGTCTCGTCTGGGTACGCACAAGGAAAGCCATTTCGTGTCGCGCATCGGGTGGATGCGTGCCGCAGTTCTGGGCGCCAATGACGGCATCGTCTCCACAGCCAGCCTTATTGTCGGCGTCGCCGCCGCCGGATCTTCGAAGAGCGCCATACTCGTCACAGGTCTCGCCGGTCTCGTCGCGGGCGCCATGTCGATGGCGGCGGGGGAATATGTTTCGGTCAGTTCGCAGTCGGACACCGAGATCGCCGATCTCGCGAAGGAAAAGCGCGAACTCGAGACCGATCCTGAACTCGAGCGCCAGGAACTGACATCGATCTACGTGGACCGCGGCCTGACGTCTGAACTTGCCCGACAGGTCGCCGAACAGCTCATGAGCAAGGATGCGCTCGGCGCGCATGCCCGTGACGAACTCGGCATCTCTGATTTCACAACGGCGCGGCCGGTGCAGGCTGCCCTGACCTCAGCGGCGACATTCGCCGTCGGCGCAGTCCTTCCGTTGTTGACGGTCCTTGTCGCGCCGGCGGGCGCCATCGTTCCGGTGGTGTCGGCGGCGGCGCTGATCTTCCTGGCGGCCCTCGGCGCGGCGGGTGCGCAGGCCGGCGGCGCGTCCGTGCTGAAGCCAGTGGTGCGGGTCGTTTTCTGGGGCGCGATTGCGCTGGCCGTCACCGCAGGCGTGGGCGCGATGTTTGGCGCGGCGGGGTGATGTCGGCGCCCCGTTGACGATACGGGCGACGCAGTTCAATTCGGCCCATGGCCCGACCCAATTCCGAAACAGCCGCCGCCCAACCCACCCACGACCGCGTCCTGATCATCGACTTCGGCAGTCAGGTCACGCAGCTCATCGCGCGGCGCGTCCGCGAGAGCGGGGTCTATTGCGAGATCCATCCGTTCAACAAGGCCCAAGGCGTCCTCGACGGCGGGTACAATCCGAAGGCGATCATTCTCTCCGGCGGGCCGGCGAGCGTCATCGAGGGCGAAAGCCCGCGTGCGCCGCAACAGGTCTTCGAGATGGGCGTGCCGGTGCTGGCCATCTGCTACGGCCAGCAGACGATGGCGGTGCAGCTCGGCGGCAAGGTCGAAGGCGGGCACGCGCGGGAATTCGGCCGCGCCGATGTGGAAATCCTGCGCGACAGCCCGCTGTTCGAAGGCTTCTGGGAGGTCGGCGGCAAATACCCGGTGTGGATGAGCCACGGCGACCGCGTCACGCAACTGCCGCAGGGCTTCACCGTCGTCGGCACCTCGCCGAACGCGCCGTACGCCATCGCCGTCGACGAGCAGTATCATTTCTACAGCGTGATGTTTCACCCCGAGGTCGTGCACACGCCGGACGGCGCGAAGCTCCTGCGCAATTTCACGCACAAGATCGCCGGCTGCGCGGGCGACTGGACGATGGCGGCGTTCAAGGACGAAGCCATCGCGCGCATCCGTGCACAGGTGGGGAAGGGCCGCGTGATCTGCGGGCTTTCGGGCGGCGTCGATTCAAGCGTGGCGGCCGTGTTGCTGCACGAGGCGATCGGCGATCAGCTCCACTGCGTGTTCGTGGATCACGGCCTGATGCGGAAGGACGAGGCGCAGGAAGTCGTCACGCTGTTCCGCGATCACTACAATATCCCGCTGATCCACGCTGACGAGCGCGAGCGCTTCGTCGGCGCGCTGGAAGGCGTGTCCGACCCCGAAACCAAGCGCAAGACCATCGGCAAGCTCTTCATCGACGTGTTTGAAGAGAAGGCGAAGTCCGTCGGCGGCGCCGATTTTCTCGCCCAGGGCACGCTCTATCCGGACGTCATCGAAAGCGTCAGCGCCATTGGCGGCCCGAGCGTCACCATCAAATCGCATCACAATGTGGGCGGCCTGCCCGAGCGCATGAACATGAAGCTCGTCGAACCGCTGCGCGAATTGTTCAAGGACGAAGTCCGCGCGCTCGGACGCGAACTCGGCCTGCCGGAACGTTTCGTCGGGCGCCATCCATTCCCGGGACCTGGCCTCGCGATCCGCCTGCCGGGCGAGATCACCGCCGAGAAGCTCGACATCCTGCGCGACGCCGACGCCATCTATCTCGACGAGATCCGCAAGGCGGGTCTCTACGACCAGATATGGCAGGCGTTTGCGGTGCTGTTGCCGGTGAAAACCGTCGGTGTCATGGGCGACGGGCGCACCTACGAACATGTGCTCGCGCTGCGCGCCGTGACCTCCACCGACGGCATGACGGCGGACTTCTTCCCGTTCCCGATGGATTTCCTCGGCCGCGCTGCAACGCGGATCATCAACGAGGTCAAGGGCGTCAACCGTGTGGTCTACGACGTGACGTCCAAGCCGCCGGGGACGATCGAGTGGGAATGATTCAATAGCCTTTTGAGGCTATCGTAGACTATCGGCAAATCGCCATTAAGTCCATGAAAAATAACTATAAATACCCCTATGTCTATCGGTGTCTATCGAGGGCCAACGAGAGCATTTGACGGCGCGGCTGACGGTCATCCGAATAGTTGCATCTGGGCCATTTGGACGATACCGTCCTTAGAAATCTCCACGTGACGGTATGAAAACTGGAGAAAAATGTTGTTAAAACAGCATTTTATGGTGAGTTTTGAGGGGTATTCGGCTGACGGTATTTTCGGCCGAAATGGGGCGGAAAATGTTGACGGACACAGCTCTCAAGCAACTGAAATCAAAAGAAAAAGACTATAAAGTTGCTGACCGCGACGGCATGTACGTCGTGGTCAAAAAGGCGGGCTCAGTTGTCTTTCGTCTTGACTACCGGCTGCATGGACGGCGCGAGACCCTCACCATCGGAAAGTATGGTCGAGACGGGCTGACGCTGGCCCAGGCGCGCGAGAAGTGTATGGCCGCACGGAAGGCGGTTCAGGACGGCCAGTCTCCCGCGCAGGAGAAGCAACGTGCGAAGCGGCGTTTGCAGGAGGCCAAGAGCTTCGGCCAGTTCTCGGAGCGGTGGCTTACTCAAGGACGCATGGCTGAGAGCACCAAGGCGATGCGCCGCCACATCTATGATCGCGATATCGCCCCGGCCTGGAAGAACCGGCTCCTGACGGAAATCACCCCCGATGACCTTCGAGCCCTATGCGCGCGCGTGAAGGACCGGGGCGCGCCGGCGACGGCCATCCACGTGCGCGATATCGTCAAACAGGTTTACGGGTTTGCCATCCTGCATGGCGAAAAGGTTCCCAACCCTGCCGACGAGGTGGGGCCGGCGTCCATCGCGACATTTGAGGTTCGCGACCGCGCGCTGTCACCCAGCGAAATCCGCATCGCCTTTACGCTCCTGGGGCGCATTGCGACGCTTCCGACTATTCGCCTCGGGCTTAAGCTCATTCTGCTGACGATGGTTCGCAAGAGTGAGCTGCAGGACGCCGTATGGTCAGAGGTGGATTTCGAGAACGCGGTCTGGTCAATCCCGAAAGAACGGATGAAGCGCTCCAAGCCCCACAACGTCTATCTGTCTCAGCAATCGCTGGACATTCTGATAGCGCTGAAAACTTGCGCCGGAAATTCACCGTACTTGCTGCCATCTCGCTATGAGGCCGACGAGCCGATGTCGCGCGCCACGTTCAACCGCGTCACCACGGCCATCCGTGACCTCGCAAAGGAGGAGAGTCTCCCGTTGGCGCCATTCACCGTGCATGACTTGCGTCGCACTGGATCGACGCTTCTCAACGAAGTGGGCTTCAATGCCGACTGGATTGAGAAGTGTCTCGCCCACGAAGACGGGCGGTCATCGCTCGGCGTGTACAATAAGGCCGAATACGAGCCTCAACGCCGGCATATGTTGCAGGAATGGGCCAACCTCGTCGATGCGTGGACCAAGGGCGAAAAGTATACACCGACGCTTCTGCCAACATCTGTGCAGATGGTTACACATGACCCGACGGCGTAAATGTCGGCGGTTGCCTACGCAGTCTGCGGCGTGACGACGGGTCGTGATTTCCGCAACCGGACATCAGGATGCGGTGCCGATGCGGCTCTCGCGCCGGAGGTTTTACGTCGCTCGTCGATCCACGCCTCGATCTCAAGGAGATCCCACACGACGCAGCGGGGTGTGAGGTGGAAACGTCGCGGGAATTCGCCGCGCTGCTCCATTTCGTAAATCGTGCTGTCAGCAAGTGGCACGATAGCGCGCAACTCGTGGCGGCGGATCATGCGCTTGTTGATGCCGGCCTTTTGAGTGCGGGAAGACGCCATCGGAATCCACCAATATTTCTGAAGCAATAGTGCTCGATTGATGCAACGCGCGCTTGTGCCTTCACCGCGTCGGCGAGCTTTCCGCGCGAACGCGCGTAGCAGCGTTTTCGGCGGGAAGACGCGGGACATGCGGGGACGAGGTTGCAGTCGGCATGTGAAGCTCACGTCACGCGATTGGGTCAGGTGGAGCGATCCGTGAAGTGTTTCGAGAATGAGGAGGAAAAGCTAGGAATGATGCGCGCGCTTGGACGGGCCATCGTCGATCTGCTGCAATGCTGCAATTGGAGGCGAACATGAGTGAGGCTTTTCCCGAGGAAGCGCTGGACCCGCAGACCTTGGACCTGGCCGATTGCCTGCGCCGTGCGCTCGATATGGGTGAGGTGCGTTCGACTCATGCGGTCTATGCGAGCGCACTGCATCTGGCATGGCGGCTGCAGGGTTTTCCCATGGCCGAGCGCATCCTATTGTATGAGGGCGTATCGGGGCTGCTTCGCGTCAATGCGCTCGGATATGACGAGGACGCCTAAGGCTAGGTCCGGCGGGTGGGGTACGCTCCTTTGGCCGGACCCAGCGGGCTGAGTGGAAAACGGAGTGGTACATTCTGCCAGCAGTGATGGATTGGACGGATTACGCTTAATTTCTAAGGGTTTTCGGCGTGTCGTGTGCACGACGTGTTCACAGCTACAGGGGGCTCACCCTAGTAGGCGCGCGGTCGTGTGCACTCGGCGCGCATAGCGAATATCGGGAACACCAGCGAGTTTAAGGGATCGGTCGGCGCACTAACGGCGCCTGGTACGTGGCGCAGCGCTCAGATGGCGCGTATTCGATTGCCCCGCGCGTTGTGCTCGACTTCCGCGAGCCCCAGCGCTTCCATCAATGGCGGCACATACATCCCGAACCGCCCACGCAATCCCTTCTTGAGCCCATACCAGCCGCCAACTGGATTGTTCGTCGATCGGCCCCAGGCTTCCACGGTTCCGGGCTTGGCGTCTTTTTGTTCGTCGGCGGAGCCAAGCTCCATCCAATCGCCATGCGCCTTGAGCATCGCGCGCAGGTCATCGAGGCACCGCGCGTCGTAGAGCAGCACTGTCTTCCCGACGGTGCAAACAAAGGACGTCCTTCCCGTCCTTCACGTCGCGATGCATCGTGAACACGGAGGTTAGCGGCGGTGTTTTCAGCACCCATGGATCGTCAGGCGTTCCTTTGGTTTTGGCGGATTTCTTCGCGGCCATGGCACTGCTCCTGCGTTACTAAGTGTGAGGTTTATGATCTGCGACAGTCCAATGGACTGCAACTTCGTCCTTGAGACGTACGTCACCATCACGCCCAAATTCGCAGGTGGTAGACACTACGGCCCGCGTCGCTCGAAATGCACGTCGGGATATTGCGGGGCTGGTCCCGCAAGCAACGGCTGCGTCGGGGCGTCCTTCAAGTAGCGGTCAAAGAACGCGCGCGAATAGACGTTGATGATGGTGTGTGCGCGCCGCGCATCTATTGGACCCAGACCGAGCCAGCGGTTCAACGGCGAGGCCACAAAGTAGGGGAAGTCGGACAGCTCGACGCACTCTGAGAGGACGGAAATAATGTGAAGGACGCGGCCCGCGTCCTTCAATGAGAACAGCGTGTTGCTGGTGTTCCTTCACATTATTTTCT